>NZ_JBFANM010000003.1:0-301020 GCF_040674815.1 Nonomuraea sp. NPDC049709 | reverse complement strand
CACAACTACGAAGACGCGATCATCCTGTCCCAGCGGCTGGTCCAGGACGACGTCCTGTCCTCGATCCACATCGAGGAGCACGAGGTCGACGCCCGTGACACCAAGCTGGGCCCCGAGGAGATCACCCGGGACATCCCGAACGTCTCCGAGGAGGTCCTGGCCGACCTCGACGAGCGCGGCATCATCCGGATCGGCGCCGAGGTCGTGCCCGGCGACATCCTGGTCGGCAAGGTCACCCCGAAGGGCGAGACCGAGCTGACCCCGGAGGAGCGGCTGCTGCGCGCGATCTTCGGCGAGAAGGCCCGTGAGGTCCGCGACACCTCGCTGAAGGTGCCGCACGGCGAGCAGGGCAAGGTCATCGCGGTGCGCGTGTTCAGCCGCGAGGAGGGCGACGAGCTGCCGCCCGGTGTCAACGAGCTGGTCCGCGTCTACGTGGCCCAGAAGCGTAAGATCACCGACGGCGACAAGCTGGCCGGCCGCCACGGCAACAAGGGCGTCATCTCCAAGATCCTGCCGGTCGAGGACATGCCGTTCCTGGAGGACGGCACCCCGGTCGACATCATCCTCAACCCCCTGGGCGTGCCCGGCCGAATGAACGTCGGCCAGGTGCTGGAGACCCATCTCGGATGGATCGCCGCCAGAGGGTGGGACATCTCGGGCATCCAGGAGGCCTGGGCCGAGCGGCTGCGTGACAAGGGCTTCGAGAAGGTCGCCCCGCGCACCAACATGGCCACGCCGGTCTTCGACGGTGCCCACGAGGAGGAGATCGTCGGACTGCTCGACAGCACCATCCCCAACCGCGACGGTGACCGGATGGTGCAGCAGAGCGGCAAGGCCCGGCTGTTCGACGGCCGCAGCGGCGAGCCGTTCCCGTACCCGATCGCGGTCGGCTACATCTACATCCTCAAGCTGCTCCACCTGGTCGACGACAAGATTCACGCTCGGTCGACCGGCCCCTACTCCATGATCACCCAGCAGCCGCTCGGCGGTAAGGCCCAGTTCGGTGGCCAGCGCTTCGGTGAGATGGAGGTGTGGGCGCTGGAGGCGTACGGCGCCGCCTACGCCCTGCAGGAGCTGCTGACCATCAAGTCCGACGACGTCCTCGGCCGGGTGAAGGTCTACGAGGCCATCGTCAAGGGCGAGAACATCCCCGAGCCGGGCATCCCCGAGTCCTTCAAGGTCCTCATCAAGGAGATGCAGTCGCTGTGCCTCAACGTCGAGGTGCTCTCCAGCGACGGCATGTCCATCGAGATGCGAGACACCGACGAGGACGTCTTCCGCGCGGCGGAGGAGCTCGGCATCGATCTGTCCCGGCGTGAGCCGAGCAGCGTGGAAGAAGTCTGAGGGGGAGATCGCACAAAATGCTAGACGTCAACTTCTTCGACGAGCTCAGGATCGGCCTCGCGACCGCCGACGACATCCGTCAGTGGTCGCACGGCGAGGTCAAGAAGCCCGAGACCATCAACTACCGGACTCTCAAGCCGGAAAAGGACGGACTCTTCTGCGAGAAGATCTTCGGCCCGACCCGCGACTGGGAGTGCTACTGCGGCAAGTACAAGCGCGTCCGCTTCAAGGGCATTATCTGTGAGCGCTGTGGCGTCGAGGTGACTCGCGCCAAGGTGCGTCGTGAGCGGATGGGCCACATCGAGCTGGCCGCGCCGGTCACGCACATCTGGTACTTCAAGGGCGTCCCGTCGCGCCTCGGTTACCTGCTCGACCTGGCCCCGAAGGACCTGGAGAAGGTCATCTACTTCGCGGCGTACATGATCACGCATGTCGACACCGAGATGCGTGAGCGTGACCTGCCCTCGCTGGAGGCGAAGATCTCCGTCGAGCGGCAGCACATCGAGCAGCGCCGTGACGCCGACGTCGAGGCCCGGCAGAAGAAGCTCGAGGGTGACCTGGCCGAGCTCGAGGCCGCCGGCGCCAAGGGCGACCAGCGCCGCAAGGTCCGCGAGGGCGCCGAGCGCGAGATGCGTCAGCTCCGTGACCGGGCCCAGCGCGAGCTGGACCGGCTCGACGAGGTCTGGAGCCGCTTCAAGAACCTCAAGGTCCAGGACCTCGAGGGCGACGAGCTGCTCTACCGCGAGATGCGTGACCGCTTCGGCCGCTACTTCAAGGGCGGCATGGGCGCGCAGGCGATCCAGGACCGGCTGATCAGCTTCGACCTCGACGCCGAGGCCGAGAACCTGCGCGAGACCATCCGCAGCGGCAAGGGCCAGAAGAAGGCCCGAGCGCTCAAGCGGCTCAAGGTCGTGTCGGCGTTCCTCAACACGACCAACTCGCCGCGCGGCATGGTGCTCGACTGCATCCCGGTCATCCCGCCGGACCTGCGCCCGATGGTGCAGCTCGACGGTGGCCGGTTCGCGACCTCCGACCTCAACGACCTCTACCGCCGGGTCATCAACCGGAACAACCGCCTCAAGCGTCTGCTCGACCTCGGCGCGCCCGAGATCATCGTGAACAACGAGAAGCGGATGCTGCAGGAGGCCGTGGACGCGCTGTTCGACAACGGCCGTCGCGGTCGCCCGGTCACCGGTCCCGGCAACCGGCCGCTGAAGTCCCTCAGCGACATGCTGAAGGGCAAGCAGGGTCGCTTCCGCCAGAACCTGCTGGGCAAGCGAGTCGACTACTCCGGCCGTTCGGTCATCGTCGTCGGCCCGCAGCTCAAGCTGCACCAGTGCGGTCTGCCCAAGCAGATGGCGCTGGAGCTGTTCAAGCCGTTCGTGATGAAGCGGCTCGTGGACCTCAACCACGCACAGAACATCAAGTCGGCCAAGCGGATGGTCGAGCGCGCCCGCCCCGTGGTGTGGGACGTGCTCGAAGAGGTCATCACCGAGCACCCGGTGCTGCTCAACCGTGCTCCGACGCTCCACCGCCTGGGCATCCAGGCGTTCGAGCCGCAGCTGGTCGAGGGCAAGGCCATCCAGATCCACCCGCTCGTCTGCACCGCGTTCAACGCGGACTTCGACGGCGACCAGATGGCCGTGCACCTGCCGCTGTCGGCTGAGGCCCAGGCCGAGGCTCGCATCCTGATGCTCTCGACCAACAACATCCTCAAGCCGGCCGACGGCAAGCCCGTGACGATGCCCACCCAGGACATGGTCATCGGCCTCTACTGGCTGACCACCCAGAAGGACGGCGCGGAGGGTGAGGGCCGCGTGTTCGGCTCGATCGCCGAGGCGCAGATGGCCTTCGACCGCCGCGAGCTGGAGATCCAGGCGAAGATCCAGATCCGGCTGAAGGACGTCCTGCCGCCGCGCGAGTGGGTGGCCCCCGAGGGCTGGGAGCAGGGCGACGCGATCCGCCTGGAGACGACGTTCGGGCGGTGCCTGTTCAACCAGACGCTGCCGGACAGCTACCCCTTCGTCGACTTCCAGGTCGGCAAGAAGCAGCTGTCCACGATCGTGAACGAGCTGGCGGAGACCTACCCCAAGATCGAGGTCGCCAACTCGCTCGACGCGCTCAAGGACGCCGGCTTCCGCTGGGCGACCCGCTCCGGTGTCACCATCTCGATCGAGGACGTCGTCGCGCCCCCGAACAAGACCGACATCATGGAGAACTACGAGCGCCGGGCCGACAAGGTCCAGCGCGAGTACGAGCGCGGTCTGATCACCGACGAGGAGCGCCGTCAGGAGCTCATCGAGATCTGGACGCACGCGACGGCCGACGTCGAGACCGACATGGTCAACGCCTTCCCGGCGACCAACCCGGTCTGGATGATGGTCAACTCCGGCGCCCGTGGTAACAAGATGCAGGTCCGGCAGATCGCCGGCATCCGTGGCCTGGTGTCCAACACCAAGGGTGAGACGATCCCGCGGCCGATCAAGGCCTCGTTCCGCGAGGGCCTGTCGGTGCTGGAATACTTCATCTCCACCCACGGTCAGCGGAAGGGTCTGGCCGACACCGCTCTGCGTACCGCCGACTCGGGTTACCTGACCCGTCGTCTGGTGGACGTGGCGCAGGACGTCATCGTGCGCGAGATCGACTGCGGCACCGACCGCGCGGTCCCGCTCCACGTGGCCGACCGCGACGCGTCGGGCAACCTGGTCAAGGCGGAGAACGCCGAGTCCAACGTGCACGGCCGCATCCTGGCCGAGGACGTCGAGGTGGACGGCAAGATCATCGTCCCGGCGGGTGTCGACATCAACGACAACCACGTGACGAAGCTGGTCGAGGCCGGTGTCGAGACCGTCCGCACCCGCAGCGCGCTCGTCTGCGAGGCCAAGATCGGTGTCTGCGCGACCTGCTACGGCCGCTCGCTGGCCACCGGCAAGCTCGTGGACGTCGGCGAGGCGGTCGGCATCATCGCCGCCCAGTCGATCGGTGAGCCCGGCACGCAGCTGACGATGCGTACGTTCCACACCGGTGGTGTGGCCGGCGCCGACATCACCCACGGTCTGCCCCGTGTCACGGAGCTCTTCGAGGCGCGCATCCCCAAGGGTGTCGCCCCGATCTCCGAGGCGGAGGGCCGGGTCCGGATCGACGAGACCGACAAGACCAGGAAGATTGTGATCACCCCCGACGACGGTTCGGAGGAGATCGCCTACCCGGTCTCGATGCGTTCCCGCCTGCTCGTGCAGGACGGCCAGCGCGTCACGGTCGGGCAGCAGCTGGTCGCCGGTGCGGTCAACCCCAACGAGGTGCTGCGCATCCTCGGCCCGCGGGCCGTGCAGCTGCACCTGGTGGCGGAGGTCCAGCAGGTCTACCGCTCGCAGGGTGTGTCGATCCACGACAAGCACATCGAGATCATCGTGCGGCAGATGCTCAAGCGCGTGAACGTGCTGGAGTCCGGTGACACCGACCTGCTGCCCGGCGAGCTCGTCGAGCGTCCGCGCTTCGAGCAGATGAACCGTGAGACGGTGGCGGAGAGCGGCTCGCCGGCCGCGGGCCGTCCGGTGCTCATGGGCATCACGAAGGCCTCGCTCGCCACCGAGTCGTGGCTGTCGGCGGCCTCCTTCCAGGAGACGACCAGGGTCCTGACGGACGCGGCGATCCACGCCAAGTCCGACTCGCTCCTGGGCCTGAAGGAGAACGTCATCATCGGTAAGCTCATCCCGGCCGGTACCGGCATGCCGCAGTACCGCAACATCCGGGTGGAGCCGACCGAGGAGGCCAAGGCCGCGATGTACACCGTCGGCGGTTACGACGGCTCGGCGGCCGACTACACCTTCGGCACGGGCAGCGGCGAGGCCGTCCCCCTGGAGGAGTACGACTTCGGCCAGTACAACAGGTGATTTCCTAGTCGTCTGTAGGTGACGCGCCCGGGGCTCTCTGCCGAGAGGCCCGGGCGCGTTCGCTTTCCGGCCTTTGTTCCGTTACGGCGGAGCCGTGGCCGCCCCAGACGCCGCACGGGGCCGGGGGCCTTCCAGGGAGACGGCCTCTGAGCCCGTCAGTGGCGAGCCGCCGTTACGACGCCCTGTGGGCCGTTTCGGTGGTCAGGCGGGCACCGCCCACGCCTACGGCCGGGGCAATGGGAAGTTACGGGTGGATGGCGGTTCGTGGACTTGGGGGCGGAACACCCCAGGGGGCTATATCATGTCTGCGGAGCTGTAGATGGGCTGGATGAAATAGGCCCCGGGCGACCCGGAGTGGCAAGGCTTACCCGCTTTGCCGCGCCGTTTTGACGTGTCGCCAGGGCCTGGGTAGTCTTGAGCATCGTGCCCGTCTTCTAGCGGGCTCTCGGCCGTGCGCTCATTGCGGGCGCAGGACGGCTTCCTGGCTCGTAATCCTCGCGGATGTGTCTGTGTGAACAGCGCGACACGCCCGAGCGCGGGGGCGCCGAGACAAGAGAAACCAGCAGGTCATGACACCGGCAGAACCTGCGAAATGCACGACCCAACGACGTAACACCGGCCAAGGCACGAAACGGAGTGGCAGTGCCCACTATTCAGCAGTTGGTCCGCAAGGGCCGGCAGGACAAGGTCTCCAAGACCAAGACTCCTGCCCTCAAGGGGAGTCCGCAGCGGCGCGGTGTGTGCCAGCGCGTTTACACCACGACTCCGAAGAAGCCCAACTCGGCACTGCGCAAGGTGGCCCGCGTTCGGCTCACGAACGGCATCGAGGTCACGGCCTACATCCCGGGTGTGGGTCACAACCTGCAGGAGCACTCCATCGTGCTCGTGCGTGGCGGTCGTGTGAAGGACCTGCCTGGTGTTCGCTACAAGATCATCCGCGGTTCGCTCGACACCCAGGGTGTCCGTAACCGCAAGCAGGCCCGTAGCCGCTACGGCGCGAAGAGGGAGAAGAGCTAACAATGCCTCGTAAGGGTTCTCCTGGCCGTCGTCAGCTCATGGCTGACCCGGTTTACAGCTCGCCTCTGGTGACCGCCCTGATCAACAAGGTGCTCCTGGACGGCAAGCGCTCCATCGCGCAGTCGATCGTCTACGGCGCCCTCGAGGGCTGCAGGGAGAAGACGGGCAACGACCCGGTCGTCACCCTGAAGCGCGCGCTTGACAACGTCAAGCCGACTCTTGAGGTCCGCAGCCGTCGTGTCGGTGGCGCGACCTACCAGGTGCCGGTTGAGGTGCGCGCGGCGCGCAGCACCACCCTGGCCCTGCGCTGGCTGGTGCAGTACTCCCGCGCCCGCCGCGAGAAGACCATGACCGAGCGCCTCATGAACGAGCTCCTCGACGCCAGCAACGGCCTCGGGGCGAGCGTCAAGAAGCGCGAGGACACCCACAAGATGGCCGAGTCCAACAAGGCCTTCGCTCACTACCGCTGGTAGTGGGTTCGACGAGACGACGAGGACGCGAGAGAAGTGGCCACCCAGACCGCTCTTGACCTGGCCAAGGTCCGAAACATCGGGATCATGGCCCATATCGACGCGGGCAAGACCACCACGACCGAGCGCATCCTGTTCTACACCGGTATCAACTACAAGATCGGTGAGGTCCACGAAGGCGCAGCCACGATGGACTGGATGGAGCAGGAGCAGGAGCGCGGCATCACGATCACGTCTGCCGCGACCACCTGCGAGTGGGTCGGTCACACGATCAACATCATCGACACTCCGGGTCACGTCGACTTCACCATCGAGGTGGAGCGTTCGCTCCGCGTGCTCGACGGCGCGGTCGCCGTGTTCGACGGCGTCGCCGGTGTCGAGCCGCAGTCGGAGACGGTGTGGCGCCAGGCTGACCGCTACGAAGTGCCCCGCATCTGCTTCGTGAACAAGATGGACCGTGTCGGCGCGGAGTTCCACCGCTGCGTCGACATGATGATCGGCCGCCTGGGCGCGACCCCGGCCGTCATCCAGCTCCCGTGGGGCGTTGAGGCCGACTTCAAGGGCGTCATCGACCTCATCAAGATGAAGGGTCTCATCTGGTCCGCCGAGGCGGCCAAGGGCGAGATGTACGACGTCGTCGACATCCCGGCCGACCACGTCGACGCCGCCCGCGAGTGGCGCGACAGGCTGATCGAGACCGTCGCCGAGAACGACGACGAGCTGATGGAGCTCTACCTCGAAGGCACGCAGCCGACCGAGGAGCAGCTGGTGGCGGCCATCCGCCGCGCCACGCTGGCCAGCGCCATCAACCCGGTCCTGTGCGGCACCGCGTTCAAGAACAAGGGCGTTCAGCCCCTGCTCGACGCGATCGTCGCCTACCTCCCCGCCCCGACCGACATCCCGGCCTTCAAGGGCCACGCGGTCGGCAACGAGGAGAAGGTGATCGAGCGGCACGCCGACCCGACCGAGCCGTTCTCCGCGCTGGCCTTCAAGATCGCCAGCGACCCGCACCTGGGCAAGCTCACCTACATCCGCATCTACTCGGGCACGCTCGAGACCGGTTCACAGGTCATCAACTCTGTGAAGGGTAAGAAGGAGCGGATCGGCAAGATCTACCAGATGCACGCCAACAAGCGCGAAGAGCGCCCGTCGGCGATCGCTGGTCAGATCGTCGCCGTCATGGGTCTGAAGGACACCACGACCGGCGACACCCTGTCCGACCCGTCGAACCAGGTCGTGCTCGAGTCGATGACGTTCCCGGCTCCGGTCATCAACGTCGCCATCGAGCCCAAGACCAAGGGCGACCAGGAGAAGCTGTCGATCGCGATCCAGCGCCTGGCCGAGGAGGACCCGTCCTTCCAGGTCCGTCGTGACGAGGAGACCGGTCAGACCGTCATCTGGGGCATGGGCGAGCTTCACCTGGAGATCCTCGTCGACCGCATGCGTCGCGAGTTCAAGGTCGAGGCCAACGTGGGCCGCCCGCAGGTGGCCTACCGCGAGACCATCCGCCGCAAGGTGGAGAAGATCGACTACACCCACAAGAAGCAGACCGGTGGTTCCGGTCAGTTCGCGCGGGTGATCATCAACCTCGAGCCGCTGGGCGAAGGCAACGACGGCTACGAGTTCGAGAACAAGGTCACCGGTGGCCGCGTCCCGAGGGAGTACATCCCGTCGGTCGACGCGGGCGCGCAGGAGGCCGCCGAGTTCGGCGTGCTGGCCGGTTACCCGATGGTCGGCGTGAAGGTTACGCTGACCGACGGTGCGGCCCACGACGTGGACTCCTCGGAAATGGCCTTCAAGATCGCCGGCTCGATGGCCTTCAAGGAGGCCGCGCGCAAGGCGGACGCCGTTCTTCTCGAGCCGATGATGGCCGTTGAGGTCACCACGCCCGAGGACTACATGGGTGATGTCATCGGTGACCTCAACGGTCGCCGCGGGCAGATCCAGGCGATGGATGACCGGGCAGGCGCCAAGGTCGTCCAGGCGCTCGTGCCGCTGTCTGAGATGTTCGGCTACGTGGGTGACCTGCGTAGCAAGACGCAGGGGCGCGCGAGCTACAGCATGCAGTTCGACTCCTACTCGGAGGTGCCTCCGGGCATCGCCAAGGAGATCGTCGCGAAGGCCCGGGGCGAGTAGTTTCCGGTCCGGTCCCGCGAGGGATCGGACCAGGACTTCAGTCCTGGTCCCTGGTGGGGTGGTGAGAGCCACCCCACCGCCAAGGGTTTCGGGAGTTCCCGGGCCCGAGTGTGTAGACGAAAGTCAGTCAGATTCTCAAGGAGAGAACCAGTGGCTAAGGCCAAGTTCGAGCGGACCAAGCCGCACATGAACATCGGCACCATTGGGCACATCGACCACGGCAAGACCACGCTGACCGCGGCGATCACCAAGGTGCTTCACGACCGTTTCCCCGAGCTCAACAAGGCGACCCCGTTCGACAAGATCGACAAGGCGCCCGAGGAGAAGGCTCGCGGCATCACGATCTCCATCGCGCACGTCGAGTACCAGACCGAGAAGCGTCACTACGCTCACGTTGACTGCCCCGGTCACGCCGACTACGTGAAGAACATGATCACCGGTGCCGCTCAGATGGACGGCGCCATCCTGGTGGTCGCCGCCACCGACGGCCCGATGCCGCAGACGAAGGAGCACGTCCTCCTGGCCCGCCAGGTCGGCGTCCCCTACATCGTCGTGGCTCTCAACAAGGCCGACATGGTCGACGACGAGGAGATCCTCGAGCTCGTCGAGCTCGAGGTCCGCGAGCTTCTGTCCGCTCAGGAGTTCCCCGGCGACGACCTGCCCGTCGTCCGCGTCTCCGCCCTCAAGGCTCTCGAGGGTGACGAGAAGTGGGCCGACAGCATCGTCGAGCTCATGAACGCCGTGGACGAGAACGTTCCCGAGCCCCCGCGTGAGACGGACAAGCCGTTCCTCATGCCGGTCGAGGACGTCTTCTCGATCACCGGTCGCGGTACGGTCGTCACCGGCCGTATCGAGCGCGGTATCGTGAAGGTCAACGAGCAGGTTGACATCATCGGTATCAAGGAAGAGAAGACGACCACCACCGTCACCAGCATCGAGATGTTCAACAAGATGCTCGACGAGGGTCACGCCGGCGACAACGCCGCTCTGCTCCTCCGTGGTATCAAGCGCGAGCAGGTCGAGCGCGGCCAGTGCATCATCAAGCCGGGCACGACCACCCCGCACACCGAGTTCACCGGCCAGGTCTACATCCTGTCCAAGGACGAGGGCGGCCGCCACACGCCGTTCTTCAACAACTACCGCCCGCAGTTCTACTTCCGTACGACTGACGTGACCGGTGTGGTGAACCTCCCCGAGGGCACCGAGATGGTCATGCCGGGTGACAACACCGAAATGCGCGTTGAGCTGATCCAGCCCATCGCCATGGAGGAAGGCCTCAAGTTCGCGATCCGTGAGGGTGGCCGTACCGTCGGCGCCGGCCGGGTCGTCAAGATCATCAAGTAGCTGAACCGTCGGGGTGGCGGTCGGCCCCGGACCTCGGGACCGACCGCCGCACCACGTAAGGCCCCATGCAAGGCGCCGTGATCCAGCAGTAGCTTCGGCCGGCGGTGGAGACACAGTGACCGAAGTCACTGCCGGATCACGGAAGAAAAGGCAGATCGACTACGTCTGCCTCGTGGGGTCAGTGCGGGCTAGACCTGCATGAACACACAGCGGCAACAGGCCGCACGATACTTTTTCAGACGACAGCGAAGGACACCGAGGCCATTATGGCGGGACAGAAGATCCGCATCCGGCTTAAGGCCTATGACCACGAGGTCATCGATAGCTCGGCCAAGAAGATCGTCGAGACGGTGACGCGGACTGGCGCGAAGGTCGCAGGCCCGGTGCCGCTGCCGACCGAGAAGAACGTGTACTGCGTCATCCGCTCGCCGCACAAGTACAAGGACAGCCGCGAGCACTTCGAGATGCGCACGCACAAGCGGCTGATTGACATCATCGACCCGACCCCCAAGACGGTTGACTCGCTCATGCGGCTCGACCTCCCCGCGGGTGTCGACATTTCGATCAAGCTCTGAGGGAACGCACTGACATGGCTAAGACGATCAAGGGCGTCCTGGGCAAGAAGCTCGGCATGACCCAGGTCTTCGACGCGGACAACCGGATGGTGCCGGTGACCGTGGTCGAGGCCGGTCCGTGCGTGGTGACCCGCGTCCGCACTGCCGACAAGGACGGCTACTCCGCCATCCAGCTCGGGTTCGGGCAGGTCGACCCCCGGAAGGTCAACAAGCCGCTCGGCGACTACCTGCGTAAGCACGACATCACCCCGCGCCGTTACTTCGCGGAGATCCGCACCGACGACGCGAGCGACTACACCCTGGGCCAGGAGCTGCTGGCCGACACCTTCGAGGCCGGCCAGTTCGTCGACGTGACGGGCAAGAGCAAGGGCAAGGGCTTCGCCGGCGTCATGAAGCGGCACGGCTTCGGTGGTCTGGGCGCGTCGCACGGTACGCAGCGCAAGCACCGCTCGCCGGGTTCCATCGGTGGCTGCGCCACCCCGGGCCGCGTTTTCAAGGGTCTGCGCATGGCTGGCCGGATGGGTAACGTCCGCACCACCGTGCAGAGCCTGAAGGTTCACGCCGTGGACGCCGAGAACGGTCTCATCCTGATCAAGGGTGCGATCCCCGGTGCCAACGGCAGCCTGGTCCTCGTCCGTACCGCTGCCAAGAAGGGGGCTGCCAAGTGAGCACCACTATTGACGTCCTCGACGCCAGCGGCGCGAAGACCGGCACGGTTGACCTGCCCGAAGACATCTTCGGCGCCAAGGTCAACATTCCGCTGATCCACCAGGTGGTCGTGGCCCAGCTCGCCGCTCGCCGGCAGGGCACCCACAAGGCCAAGACCCGTGGTGAGGTCTCCGGCGGTGGCAAGAAGCCGTACCGCCAGAAGGGCACCGGCCGCGCCCGTCAGGGTTCGACCCGTGCGCCGCAGTTCACCGGCGGTGGCACTGTCCACGGCCCCGTCCCGCGTGACTACGCGCAGCGGACGCCCAAGAAGATGAAGGTCGCCGCCCTGCGTGGCGCCCTGTCCGACCGGGCCGGCGGCGGTCGCGTCCACGTGGTGAGCTCCCTGGTCACGGGCGAGACGCCCAAGACCAAGGCCGCTCTGGAGGCCCTGCGCAAGATCACCGAGTCGGCGCGCGTTCTCGTCGTGGTCGACTCGGACGACGAGCTGACCTGGCTGAGCCTGCGCAACGCTCCGGAGGTCCACCTGCTGGACGCCGGGCAGCTCAACACCTACGACGTGCTCGTGCACGACGACGTGGTCTTCACCCAGGAGGCGTACGACCAGGTCGTGTCGCGGCTGAGTGGCGGGAAGGAAGACGCCTGATGGAGAAGATCGCCGACCCGCGCGACATCATCATCAAGCCGGTCGTCTCTGAGAAGAGCTACGGCCTGATCGATGAGAACAACAAGTACACGTTCCTGGTGCGGAAGACCGCGAACAAGACCCAGGTCAAGATTGCCGTAGAGCAGATCTTCGGGGTCAAGGTCACCAGCGTGAACACCATCAACCGGCAGGGCAAGCGCAAGCGCACCCGTACCGGTTTCGGCAAGCGTCCCGACACCAAGCGCGCCATCGTGAGCCTGGTGGAGGGCGATCGGATCGACATCTTCGGTCAGATCGGCTGACAGCCATAGAAGTGAGTGGGCCGAGAGGTCCGCGGGGCTGAGACCGTCGCACTCCGGTGCGGCGGGCTCACCCATGTAACCGACGAAGGATGAACGAAAAAGATGGGCATCCGTAAATACAAGCCGACGACTCCGGGTCGCCGCGGATCGAGTGTCTCGGACTTCTCCGAGATCACCCGCAGCACCCCTGAGAAGTCGTTGCTTGCACCCCTTCACAGCAAGGGCGGCCGGAACGTACACGGCCGAGTCACCGCTCGCCACCAGGGCGGCGGTCACAAGCGCGCCTACCGGATCATCGACTTCCGTAGGCATGACAAGGACGGCATCCCGGCGAAGGTCGCTCACATCGAGTACGACCCCAACCGCACCGCCAACATCGCTCTGCTCCACTACGCCGACGGTGAGAAGCGCTACATCATCGCGCCGACGGGTCTCAAGCAGGGTGACCGCATCGAGAACGGCCCGGCCGCCGACATCAAGCCGGGCAACTGCCTGCCGCTGCGCAACATCCCGACCGGTACCTTCATCCACGCGGTGGAGCTCCGTCCGGGCGGTGGCGCCAAGCTCGGCCGTTCCGCGGGCGCCCAGATCCAGCTGCTCGCCAAGGAAGGCACGTACGCCACGCTGCGTATGCCCTCTGGCGAAATGCGCATGGTCGACGTGCGCTGCCGCGCCACGGTGGGCCAGGTCGGCAACGCCGAGCAGGCCAACATCAACTGGGGCAAGGCCGGCCGTATGCGGTGGAAGGGCAAGCGCCCGACCGTTCGTGGTGTCGCGATGAACCCCGTCGACCACCCGCACGGTGGTGGTGAGGGTAAGACCTCCGGTGGTCGTCACCCGGTGAACCCCAAGGGCAAGCCCGAGGGCCGTACCCGTCAGGCGAACAAGGCCAGCGACAGGCTGATCATCCGCCGTCGGTCCAAGAGGAAGAAGCGGTAGGAGCAGCCGAAATGCCACGTAGCCTTAAGAAGGGTCCCTTTGTGGACGAGCACCTTCAGAAGAAGGTCGACGTCCAGAACGAGAAGGGCACCAAGAACGTCATCAAGACGTGGTCGCGGCGCTCCATGATCGTTCCCGACATGCTCGGGCACACGATCGCCGTGCACGACGGCCGCAAGCACGTCCCGGTGTTCGTCACCGAGTCGATGATCGGTCACAAGCTCGGAGAGTTCGCCCCCACGCGTACCTTCCGCAGCCACGTCAAGGAAGACCGCCGCAGCCGGCGGTAAGCGTCCCGAAAGTAGGAGAAAGCGATGGAAGCCAGGGCTCAGGCGCGGTTCGTCCGTGTCACGCCCCTCAAGGCCCGCCGCGTGGTGGACCTTATTCGCGGGCTGCCCGCTTCGGAGGCGCAGGCCGTGCTGCAGTTCGCTCCCCAGTCGGCGAGCGAGCCGATCTACAAGGTGCTCAGCTCCGCCATGGCGAATGCCGAGCACAATTTCGATCTCGACCCCAGCACGCTCGTCGTGAGCCGCGCGTGGGTCGACGAGGGCCCGACGCTGAAGCGGTTCCGTCCGCGTGCACAGGGTCGCGCCTATCGGATCAACAAGCGGACGAGCCACATCACCGTGATCGTGGAGTCCCGCGAGCCGAAGGGAAGGACCCGATAGTGGGCCAGAAGGTTAACCCGCACGGGTTCCGCCTCGGCATCACGACCGACTTCAAGAGCCGGTGGTACGCCGACAAGCTGTACAAGGCATACGTCGCCGAGGACGTGGCGATCCGCCGCATGCTGCAGAAGGGCATGGAGCGGGCCGGCATCTCCAAGGTCGAGATCGAGCGCACGACGGACCGCGTGCAGGTGGACATCCACACCGCGCGTCCCGGCATCGTGATCGGCCGCCGCGGCGCCGAGGCGGACCGTATCCGTGGCGACCTGGAGAAGCTGACCAAGAAGCAGGTCCAGCTGAACATCCTCGAGGTCAAGAACCCCGAGATCGACGCTCAGCTGGTCGCCCAGGGCGTCGCCGAGCAGCTGTCCAGCCGTGTCTCGTTCCGCCGCGCCATGCGCAAGGCGATGCAGTCGGCCATGAAGTCCGGCGCCAAGGGCATCCGTGTCCAGTGCTCCGGTCGTCTGGGCGGCGCCGAGATGTCCCGGTCGGAGTTCTACCGCGAGGGTCGCGTGCCGCTGCACACCCTTCGCGCGGACATCGACTACGGCTTCTACGAGGCCCGTACGACCTTCGGCCGCATCGGCGTGAAGGTCTGGATCTACAAGGGCGAGGCTCCGACGAGCCGCGCCGAGCGTGAGGCGGCTGCCGCCGGCGCTCGGGCCGGCCAGCGTCGTGACCGCGACGACCGTCGCGGTGGCGGCGGCGGCGGTGACCGTCCGCGTCGTGGTGGCGGTGACCGCCCCCGTCGTGGTGGTGGCCGCGGCGACCGCGCCCCCCGCACCGAGGCGGCCTCGCAGGCCGCCCCCGAGACCGGCCCGGCTGCGCAGCCGGGTGCTGAAGGGAGCTGACCATGCTGATCCCGCGCAGGGTCAAGCACCGCAAGCAGCACCGGCCTGACCGCAGCGGAGCCGCCAAGGGTGGCACCAGGGTCGTGTTCGGCGAGTTCGGCATTCAGGCGATTGAGCACTCCTACGTGACCAACCGCCAGATCGAGTCCGCTCGTATCGCCATGACCCGTCACATCCGCCGTGGCGGCAAGGTGTGGATCAACATCTACCCCGACCGTCCCCTCACCAAGAAGCCCGCCGAGACCCGCATGGGTTCCGGTAAGGGCTCGCCGGAGTGGTGGATCGCCAACGTCAAGCCCGGACGCGTGATGTTCGAGCTGTCCGGCGTGGCGGAGTCGGTCGCGCGTGAGGCGCTCACCAGGGCGATCCACAAGCTGCCGATGAAGTGCAAGATCGTTAAGCGTGAAGTGGGTGAGGCGTGATGGCTAAGGGCCTGACCGCCGGCGAGCTGCGAGTGGAGGACGAGGACACCCTCGTCCAGAAGCTCAAGGAAGCCAAGGAGGAGCTGTTCAACCTCCGTTTCCAGGCAGCGACCGGTCAGTTGGAGAGCCACGGGCGGCTGCGTGCCGTCCGCCGCGAGATCGCCCGTATCTACACCGTGATGCGCGAGCGCGAGCTGGGCATCGTCACGGTCGAGAAGGAGACGAGCGATGGCTGAGACCGAGACCACCGAGACGACGAACGAGCAGCGGAACTTCCGCAAGGTCCGTGAGGGCCTCGTGGTGAGCGACAAGATGGACAAGACCGTCGTCGTCGCCGTCGAGGACCGCGTCAAGCACCGTCTGTACGGCAAGGTCATCCGCCGTACGACCAAGTACAAGGCGCACGACGAGGCCAACGCCTGTGGCGTCGGCGACCGCGTGCTGCTGATGGAGACCCGCCCCCTCTCCGCCACCAAGCGGTGGAGGGTCGTGGAGATCCTCGAGAAGGCCAAGTAACCCGGGCCCTCTCTGATACACCGCGCCTCGTGGGGGCTCTCAGAGCCCCCATGACGGCGTCCAAGGACGCGGGGCCTCCCGGCCTCGCGTCGCCTGCGGTGCGGCGCCCTACGGGGCGCTGTGGCCGGGGGAACAAGACAATGACAGGTTCCGCCAGGCTCACGCGAAAGCTCTGCTTTCGCGAGTCCCAGGAAACGTGCGAAGCACGTCTTCCGGGGTTCGCGGGGGCGGAGACCCCGCGGGAGAACCGGCGCGACTAACAGGAGTTCAGACGTGATCCAGCAGGAGTCGCGGCTCAAGGTCGCCGACAACACGGGTGCGAAGGAGATTCTCTGCATCCGTGTTCTCGGTGGCTCGGGCCGACGCTACGCCGGTATCGGCGACGTCATCGTCGCCACTGTCAAGGACGCGCTGCCGGGCAGCACGGGCGTCAAGAAGGGCGACGTGGTCAAGGCCGTCATCGTCCGCACGGTCAAGGAGCGCCGCCGGCCCGACGGCTCCTACATCCGCTTCGACGAGAACGCCGCGGTCATCATCAAGGACAGCGGTGACCCTCGTGGCACTCGTATCTTCGGCCCGGTCGGCCGCGAGCTGCGCGACAAGAAGTTCATGCGCATCATCTCGCTCGCCCCGGAGGTGCTGTAATGCCGAAGCTGCATGTGAAGAAGGGTGACCTGGTTCAGGTCATCGCCGGCAAGGACAAGGGTGCCAAGGGTCGCGTGATCGCCACGCTGCCGCGCGAGGACCGCGTGGTGGTCGAGGGCGTCAACATGATCAAGAAGCACACCAAGGAGACCCACCAGGGCCCGCGCGGCGCCAAGACCGGCGGCGTGCAGACCATGGAGGCTCCGCTCCACGTGTCCAACGTGAAGAAGCTCAAGGACGACAAGCCCGCCGAGAAGAAGGCCGACGACGAGAAGGTCGACAACAAGGCCGACGAGACGGGTGAGGACAGCTGATGACTGCCACCACCACTGAGACCGAGCGCCCGACGCCGCGACTCAAGACGAAGTACCGCGAGGAGATCGCGGCCCAGCTTCGCGAGCAGTTCGGCATCGAGAACGTCATGCAGATCCCGGCCCTGACCAAGATCAAGGTCAACATGGGCGTCGGCGAGGCGGCTCGCGACTCCAAGCTCATCGAGGGTGCCGTTCGCGACCTCACCTCGATCACCGGCCAGAAGCCGGCCGTCGTCCGGGCGCGCAAGTCCATCGCCCAGTTCAAGCTGCGCGAGGGCATGCCGATCGGCGCTCACGTCACGCTGCGCGGCGACCGCATGTGGGAGTTCCTCGACCGGCTGCTGGCGCTCGCGCTGCCCCGTATCCGGGACTTCCGCGGTCTGTCGCCCAAGCAGTTCGACGGCAACGGGAACTACACCTTCGGTCTGACCGAGCAGGTCATGTTCCACGAGGTCGACCAGGACAAGGTCGACCGGCCGCGGGGCATGGACATCACGATCGTGACCACGGCGAAGAACGACGACCAGGGCCGGGCGCTGCTGAAGCTCCTCGGCTTCCCGTTCAAGGAGGCCTGATCCAATGGCGAAGAAGTCGCTGATCGCCAAGGCGGGGCGCAAGCAGAAGTTCGAGGTCCGGGCATACACTCGTTGCTCGCGCTGCGGCCGGCCGCGTGCGGTCTACCGCAAGTTCGGGCTGTGCCGCGTGTGCTTCCGCGAGATGGCGCACCGGGGCGAGCTGCCCGGCATCACCAAGTCGAGCTGGTAGATAACCTGGGGGGCGGTCTCGCGCCGTCCCCCAGGCACTCATATTCGGTAGTAGAAGACAGGACGCACTCCGCGTCCGTGACCACGCCGTAGGTCCACCGGTAGAGCATCGCGCTTCACCGACTGGAAACCGCGGCGAGGAAGGCCACTGGCCATGACGATGACCGACCCGATCGCAGACATGCTCACACGTCTGCGCAATGCGAACTCGGCGTACCACGAAAGCGTGTCGATGCCGTACTCGAAGATCAAGGCGCACATCGCCGAGATCCTCCAGCAGGAGGGTTACATCCAGGCTTGGACCGTCGAGGACGCCAAGGTTGGGAAGAACCTCGTGGTGGAGCTCAAGTTCGGGCCCACCCGTGAGCGGTCGCTCGCGGGCCTGCGCCGGGTTTCCAAGCCCGGTCTGCGGGTTTATGCAAAGAAGGACAACCTGCCTCGAGTCCTGGGCGGGCTGGGCGTCGCGATCATCTCGACGTCCGCCGGTCTCATGACCGACAAGCAGGCCGGCAAGCGTGGTGTGGGCGGGGAAGTCCTCGCCTACGTCTGGTAGAGGGGAGGAACACAGCATGTCGAGAATCGGACGGCTGCCCATCCCTGTGCCCACCGGCGTAGACATCACGATCGACGGCCGGGATGTCCAGGTCAAGGGCCCGAAGGGCACGCTTTCTCACACGGTCGCCGAGCCCATCGCTGTGGCTCGCGACGAGGACGGCGCCATTGCCGTCACCCGCCCGAACGACGAGAACAAGGTCCGTGCGCTGCACGGTCTGTCCCGGACGCTGATCGCCAACATGGTGCAGGGCGTCACTCAGGGCTACTCCAAGAGCCTTGAGATCGTCGGCGTGGGTTACCGCGTCCAGGCCAAGGGGCCGACGCAACTGGAGTTCTCTCTGGGCTTCAGCCACCCGGTCATCGTCGACGCCCCCGAGGGCGTCACCTTCCGCGTCGAGAAGCCGACCCTGTTCCACGTGGACGGCATCGACAAGCAGAAGGTCGGCGAGGTCGCGGCCAACATCCGCAAGTTGCGCAAGCCTGACCCGTACAAGGGCAAGGGCGTGCGTTACCAGGGCGAACAGATCCGCCGCAAGGTCGGAAAGGCTGGTAAGTAGGCATGGCTCCGAAGACTGCGTTCAGCAAGCACACGGCTGCCCGCACCGTCTCGCGGGCCCGCCGTCACCGCCGCGTCCGCAAGAACGTCGTCGGTACGACTGCGCGCCCGCGTCTGGTCGTGAACCGTTCGACCCGTCACATGTTCGTCCAGATCGTGGACGACACCGTCGGCCACACGCTGGTGAGCGCGTCCACCATGGACCCCTCGCTGCGCACGCTGGAGGCGGACAAGACGGAGAAGGCCAAGAAGGTCGGCGAGCTCCTCGCTCAGCGGGCCAAGGAAGCCGGGATCACGGCGGTCGTGTTCGACCGCGGTGGCAACCGCTACGCCGGGCGCATCGCTGCTCTGGCGGACAGCGCCCGCGAAGGCGGGCTCGAATTCTGATGACCGCAATTGAGATGAGGAACCACTGATGGCTGCAGCTCCGCGTCGCGGTGGCGGCACCGGTGGCGAGCGGCGGGACCGTCGTGACGATCGCCGCGGTGGCGCCGCCGACAAGGGCGTCTCGTACATCGAGCGCGTAGTGAAGATCAACCGAGTGGCCAAGGTCGTGAAGGGTGGTCGTCGCTTCAGCTTCACCGCCCTCGTGGTCGTCGGTGACGGCAACGGCCTGGTCGGCGTCGGCTACGGCAAGGCCAAGGAAGTCCCCGCGGCCATCGCCAAGGGCGTCGAAGAGGCGAAGAAGCACTTCTTCAAGGTGCCTCGGATCCAGGGCACCATCCCGCACACCGTGCAGGGCGAGGAGGCGGCTGGTGTCGTCTTCCTGCGTCCGGCCTCGGCCGGTACCGGCGTCATCGCCGGTGGCCCGGTGCGCGCGGTCCTGGAGTGCGCCGGCATCCATGACGTGCTGTCCAAGTCGCTCGGCTCGGACAACCCGATCAACATCGTGCACGCCACTGTGGCGGCTCTGAAGGGCCTCTCGCGCCCCGAGGAGATCGCCGCCCGCCGTGGCCTGCCGATCGAGGACGTCGCTCCGCCGGCGATGCTGAAGGCTCAGCGCGAAGGCATCGCAGAGGCCGCGGCGGCGAAGGCGGTGAGCTAGTCATGGCACGCCTGAAGATCACTCAGGTTCGCTCGAAGATCGGTGGCAAGCAGAACCAGCGTGACTCGCTGCGTTCGCTTGGCCTGAAGCGAATCGGCGATGTCGTCGTCAAGGAGGACCGTCCCGAGATTCGCGGGATGGTCTCCGTGGTGACGCACCTCGTCGAGGTGGAAGAGGTCGACTAGTCATGACTGACAAGGCTCCGCTCAAGATTCACGACCTGCGTCCTGCCCCCGGCTCCAACAAGGCCAAGATCCGCAAGGGTCGTGGCGAGGCGTCGAAGGGCAAGACGGCCGGTCGCGGCACCAAGGGCAGCCACGCCCGTACGACGGTCCCCCTCGGCTTCGAGGGTGGCCAGGTGCCGCTGCAGAGGCGTCTGCCGAAGCTCAAGGGCTTCTCCAACGCCCTGTTCAAGACGACCTACCAGGTCGTCAACCTTGACAGGATCGGCGAGCTGTTCCCCGAGGGTGGCGAAGTCACCGTCGAGACGCTGGTCGCCAAGGGTGCTGTTCGCAAGAACCAGCTCGTGAAGGTGCTCGGCACCGGCGAGATCTCCGTCGCGGTGAACGTGCAGGCTCACGCCTTCTCGTCCTCCGCCAAGGAGAAGATCGCCGCTGCCGGTGGTTCCGTTACCGAGCTGTAAGAGCTATTACGAGGCGTGGGGGCTTTGACAATGGGCCCCCACGCCCGTAGTGCGTTAGAGTTCGCGAGACGGCAGGCTTCTGTCCGGCTCGTTTGACATGAGACTTCAGATGGCAGATCCCCGCACCATCGCATACTCACACCGCCGTAAAGGCGCGCAGGAGGGACCGTGCTGACCGCGTTTACCCGGGCGTTCCGGACACCGGACCTGCGCAAGAAGTTGCTCTTCACCCTGGGCATCATCGCGCTTTTCCGTCTCGGCTCGGTTCTTCCGACTCCGGGAGTCCACGTCCAGAACCTCGCCGCCTGTTTCGATCAGGCCCGTAGTGGCGAAACCGGCAACATCTACGGGATGGTCCAGCTGTTCAGCGGCGGCGCGCTGCTGAAGCTTTCGGTGTTCGCGCTGGGCATCATGCCGTACATCACGGCGAGCATCATTCTGCAGCTGCTCGTCGTGGTCATTCCACGTCTCGAAGCGCTGAAGAAGGAAGGCCAGGCCGGCCAGACCAAGATCACGCAGTATACGCGTTATCTGACCATCGGGCTCGCCGTCCTGCAGTCGACCGCCTTCATCGCGCTGGCCCGTACCGGCCAGCTCTTCCCGAACTGCCAGCAGGACGTTCTGCTCGACCCCGACAACATCTTCCAGATCGTGACGATGGTCATCATCATGACCGCCGGTACGTCCGTGATCATGTGGCTCGGTGAGCTCATCACCGACCGTGGCGTCGGCAACGGCATGTCCATCCTGATCTTCACCCAGGTCGTCGCGGTCTTCCCGTCCGAGCTGGCCAACATCTTCCAGGCGAACAAGTTCACCTTCGCCGTGGTGCTGGTCGTCGGCGTCTTCATGATCGCCGCCGTGGTGTTCGTCGAGCAGGCCCAGCGCCGCATCCCGGTGCAGTACGCCAAGCGCATGGTGGGCCGCAGGATGTACGGCGGCACGTCCACCTACATCCCGCTGAAGGTCAACCAGGCCGGCATCATCCCGGTCATCTTCGCGTCCTCGCTGCTCTACCTGCCTCAGCTGGTCACCTCGCTCTTCTCGACCAGCGAAAACGTGGTGATCACCTGGATCTCGCAGAACCTGGCCACCGGCGACACGCCGATCTACATGGCCACGTTCTTCCTGCTGATCATTTTCTTCACGTACTTCTACGTGTCCATTACGTTCAACCCCGCTGAAGTCGCCGACAACATGAAGAAGTACGGTGGTTTCATTCCGGGCATCCGTCCCGGCCGTCCGACGGCTGAATACCTGAACTTCGTGCTCACCCGTCTGACCGCGCCTGGCGCGCTCTATCTGGGTCTCATCTCCATGGTCCCGATCGTCGCGCTGGCGGTGGCCGGTGCGAGCCAGAACTTCCCGTTCGGAGGGACGAGCATTCTGATCATGGTAGGCGTCGGCCTGGACACGGTGAAGCAGATCGAGAGCCAGCTGCAGCAGCGTAACTACGAAGGTTTCCTGCGGTAGTGCGTCTCGTTCTGGTCGGGCCCCCCGGAGCGGGTAAGGGGACACAGGCCCAGTACATCGCATCGAACCTGTCCATCCCGAAGATCTCGACAGGTGACATCTTCCGTGCCAACGTCTCGGGCGGCACGGACCTTGGCAAGCTGGCCAAGACGTTCATGGACCGTGGCGACCTGGTGCCCGACGAGGTCACCATCGCCATGGTCCGCGACCGTCTGTCCGAGGACGACGCGCAGGACGGTTTCCTGCTCGACGGCTTCCCGAGGAACGTCGCGCAGGCGGAGATCCTGCGCGACATGCTCAAGGACTGGGGCCAGGCGCTCGACCTCGTGCTCGAGCTCGTCGTCGACGACGACGAGGTGGTCAGGCGACTGGCCGGCCGGCGCACCTGCAGCCAGTGCGGGCGCATCTGGCACGTCGAGTTCGACGACAAGAAGGACGACAGGTGCGACGCGTGCGGGGGCGCGTTGTTCCAGCGTGACGACGACAAGGAGGAGACCGTCAGGCACCGCCTGGAGGTCTACCAGGAGCAGACGGCACCGCTGGTCTCCTACTACGCCGACGAGGACATCCTGGTCGGCGTCGACGCGACCGGACCGGTCGAAGAGGTCACGCAGCGTGCCATGGACGCGATCCGGCCGTTCATGGGATAGCCGAAGCACGACCGATTTGCGGAGGTGGCACGGGTTTCCGTGCCACCTCGCGGCTATTGTGGGGGGAATTGGGCTCCCACCGTGGCCCGTTGAGACCCAGGGGGGCAGAAGATGTTCAAACGCAACAGACACGGCATCCAGATCAAATCGCCGGAGCAGCTGGAGAAGATGCGCTCGGCCGGCCTCGTGGTGGGGCGCACGCTCGACCTGCTGAGGCGCACCGTCGAGCCCGGGATGACGCCGCTCGACCTCGACGTCGTCGCCGAGAAGGCGATCAGGGATGAGGGCGCGATCCCGTCGTTCAAGGGCTACCAGGGCTTCCCCGCGACCATTTGCGCGTCGGTGAACGACGAGGTGGTGCACGGCATCCCGACGAACGCCCGCAAGCTGCGCGAGGGGGACATCATCTCCATCGACTGCGGGGCGATCCTGGACGGGTGGCACGGCGACTCGGCGGTGACCGTACCGGTCGGCGAGGTGGACCCCAAGCTGACCGAGCTGATGCGGATCACGGAGGAGGCCATGTGGCGCGGCATCGCCGCGCTGACCCCCGGCCGCCACCTGTCGGACATCGGCTACGAGGTCGAGCGGTACGTGAAGTCGCAGGGCCGCTTCGGCATCCCGCCCGAGTACGGCGGCCACGGCATCGGCACCGAGATGCACATGGACCCGTGGATCGCCAACCACGGCAAGCCCGGCCGCGGCCCGGTGCTGGAGGAGGGCATGTGCCTGGCCATCGAGCCCATGGTGAACCTGGGCACCGAGCGCACCCGCGTGCTGGCCGACGACTGGACCGTGGTCACGATTGACGGCAAGCACTCCGCACACTTCGAGCACAGCGTCGCCGTGACACATAATGGTCCTTGGGTGCTTACCGCCCTGGACGGGGGCAAAGAGCGCCTGACCCAACTGCAGAACTAGCCGGGAGTGGGTGGGATGGCGAACAGCCCCGAGATGCGTGCCTCCGACGTCGACCGCGATCGTGTCGCCGCCATCCTCCGCGAGCACACCGCGCAGGGCCGCATCACGATGGAGGAGTTCAACGAGCGGCTGGAGGAGCTCTACCGCAGCAAGACCTACGGTGAGCTGGCCAAGCTGACGGTTGACCTGCCCGATGTGGACATGCGCCACCTGCCCGCCAGGGCGGCCCCCGCGCCGGCGCCCGAGCAGCGCCGCATGCATTCGGGGATGATGGCGGCCTGGAGCGCCTGGGCCGTGGCCAGCGGCATCAACTGGGTGATCTGGCTGATCGTGAGCATCACGTCGGGTGACCTGGTCTATCCGTGGCCGCTGTGGGTCATGGGCCCGTGGGGCGTGATCCTGCTGATGAGCACCATCTTCGGCAACGGCCATCCGAAGCGCTCCTGAGGACTTTGTGCACTAGTGCACTGTGTGCATTCGTCCGCAGTCCGGATACGTCCGGATTCCTAACGTGAGGTGTGTCGAGAACACCACTCACGAAGGAAACCAAATGCGTAAGGTCCTTGCAGCAGCCGCCTTCGCCGGCTCGATCGCCGTCACCGGACTCGCCGTCGCCCCCGCCGCCCAGGCCGCCACCGCCACCGCCACTCAGGCGAGCAGCTCCATGGGTAACTGGGGCAAGTACTACTCCAGCAACAACAAGGCCTACACCTACGGCAAGACCTACAAGTCGGGCAAGAAGGTCTACACCCGGTGGTACGGCAAGGAGTACTCGCCGAAGTACGGCTACGTCTGGTTCAAGTACTACTCCGGCGGCAAGTGGCACAAGTTCTACCGCCAGTGGAACGGCTCGTACAACGAGACCTGGTCGGGCAAGGGGATCTCGAAGATCTACACCTACACCTGCTGGGGCGGCAAGAACAAGTACTGCGGTTCGGTGCACCGCATCTACTAGGAAGCCCCCGTTCCGTGGAAGGCCCGCCGAGAATCTCCGGCGGGCCTTCCGCCATGCCGGAGCGGGGGATGTCGCGCGGAGCGTGGGGTACACTCTTACATGGTTGTGTCAGGACACCTGGCACGCGTTTCGCGTTTTGGGCTCAGGTGTCGTACACTCCTTAGTCGGCTCACTATGACTATCACGCGTCGGCGATCTTTGCTGATCGTCGCTCTCTTCGAAGCGTGAAGGTCGCGGCTGCGTAGTGAACCGGAGCCTCAGACGACCGATCAGTGAAACGCGAGGAATTTTGGCCAAGAAAGACGGCGCCATCGAGATCGAGGGCACTGTGGTCGAGTCGCTCCCGAACGCCATGTTCCGGGTTCAGCTCGACAACGGCCATAAGGTCCTGGCCCACATCAGCGGACGGATGCGGATGCACTACATCCGGATCCTTCCTGACGACCGGGTTGTCGTTGAACTGAGCCCCTACGACCTGAGTCGTGGGCGGATCGTCTACCGATACAAGTAACGACTGAATCCGCAGCGTAGCGAAGACATTCCGTCGTGAGACGCGAGCTTCGCCCGCAAGGAAGCAACGTCTGAGGAACACGAAGGACAATGAAGGTAAAGCCGAGCGTCAAGAAGATCTGCGACAAGTGCAAGGTGATCCGCCGGCACGGTCGCGTCATGGTGATCTGCGACAACCTGCGCCACAAGCAGCGCCAGGGTTAGTCGCCGCAAGGCTCCTCCGAGTCCGCCCCATCAGGGAGCGGGCTCGACGCATGAGGAGCCTGAGTCAGTAATCGCGTGTCACGCCTGAGCAGGCGACTCCGGTCGAACCACTCAGGAGACCCCCGGTCGGAGGCCGGGGCCCTCACCCCGGGCATTGGGGAGGGGTTGTGAGGCGCAAGACCTCCGCCACAAAGAAGGAGAATGCCCGACCATGGCTCGCCTGGTTGGCGTCGACCTCCCCCGCGACAAGCGGCTGGAGATCGCTCTCACCTACATCTACGGAATCGGCCGCACCCGCGCCCAGGAGATCCTCCAGGCCACCGGTGTCAGCGGTGACCTCCGGGTCCACCAGCTCAGCGACACCGAGCTCGTCCCGATGCGTGACTACATCGAGGCGAACTTCAAGATCGAGGGTGACCTGCGCCGTGAGGTTCAGGCCGACATCCGTCGCAAGATCGAGATCGGTTGCTACCAGGGCATCCGGCACCGCAAGGGCCTGCCCGTGCACGGTCAGCGCACGCAGACCAACGCGCGCACCCGTAAGGGCAAGAAGAAGACCGTCGCCGGCAAGAAGAAGCCCGGTAAGAAGTAGTCCACGCAGCCGCGGGACCGAAGACCTCAGGAGTGAAGGCAAAGAATGCCTCCTAAGAGCCGCCAGGGTGCGCCTAAGAAGGTGCGCCGCAAGGAGAAGAAGAACGTCGCTCATGGGCACGCCCACATCAAGAGCACGTTCAACAACACGATCGTCTCGATCACCGACCCGAACGGGAACGTGATCTCCTGGGCCAGCGCCGGCCACGTGGGTTTCAAGGGCTCCCGTAAGTCCACCCCGTTCGCCGCTCAGATGGCCGCCGAGAACGCCGCTCGTCGCGCCATGGAGCACGGCATGCGCAAGGTCGACGTCTTCGTCAAGGGTCCCGGCTCCGGCCGTGAGACCGCGATCCGCTCGCTGCAGGCCACCGGCCTCGAGGTGGGCTCGATCCAGGACGTCACCCCGGTTCCGCACAACGGTTGCCGGCCGCCGAAGCGCCGCCGCGTCTGAATTAGCCCAGGAGATACAGAGAAATGGCTCGTTACACGGGCGCGGACTGCAAGCTCTGCCGTCGCGAGAAGACCAAGCTCTTCCTCAAGGGCAGCAAGTGTGAGTCCGCCAAGTGCCCCATCGAGATCCGTCCTTACCCGCCGGGTGAGCACGGCCGCGGTCGTCCGAAGGACACCGAGTACCAGCTTCAGCTTCGCGAGAAGCAGAAGACCCGGCGCATCTACGGCGTCCTCGAGAAGCAGTTCCACAACTACTACGAGGAGGCCGCGGGCAAGACCGGCAAGTCGGGTGAGGTGCTGCTCCAGATCCTGGAGAGCCGTCTCGACAACGTCGTCTACCGCGCCGGTTTCGCTCAGTCGCGCGACGCCGCCCGCCAGCAGGTCCGTCACGGGCACTTCCTGGTGAACGGCAAGAAGGTCGACATCCCGTCCTACCGCGTTCGCGAGCACGACATCATCGAGGTCCGCGAGACCAAGCGCAACCTGCTGCCGTACGAGGTGGCTCGCGCCACCGCCGGCGAGCGCACGGTTCCCGCGTGGCTCGGCGTCGTGCCGGACAAGCTCCGCGTCCTGGTTCACCAGCTGCCGGTTCGCCAGCAGATCGACACCCAGGTCCAGGAGCAGCTCATCGTCGAGTACTACTCGAAGTAAGTAGTCACTCGTCCGGTCCGGGTGCGGGAGACCGCACCCGGGCTAGGCTGTTTATCGGAGTGGCGTCATATAGCGGGCGCCACACGAAAAGGGGAGAACCCGAACATGCTGATCGCTCAGCGTCCGACTCTTCTCGAAGAGTCGATCGACGAGACCCGGTCCCGATTCGTCATCGAGCCGCTGGAGCCGGGCTTCGGCTACACCATCGGCAACTCGCTGCGTCGCACGCTGCTGTCGTCCATCCCGGGCGCGGCCGTGACGAGCATCCGCATCGAGGGCGTCCTGCACGAGTTCTCGACCGTTCCCGGGGTCAAGGAAGACGTCACCGACATCATCCTCAACCTCAAGGAGCTGGTCGTCTCCTCCGAGCACGACGAGCCGGTCGTGATGTACCTGCGCAAGCAGGGCCCGGGTGAGGTCACCGCCGCCGACATCGCGCCTCCGGCCGGTGTCGAGGTGCACAACCCCGAGCTCCGCATCGCCACCCTCAACGGGAAGGCGAAGCTGGAGATGGAGCTGACCGTCGAGCGCGGTCGCGGCTACGTCTCCGCCGCCCAGAACAAGCAGCCGGGTCAGGAGATCGGCCGGATCCCGATCGACTCGATCTACTCCCCGGTGCTCAAGGTCACCTACAAGGTCGAGGCGACCCGAGTCGAGCAGCGTACCGACTTCGACCGCCTCATCCTCGACGTCGAGACCAAGCCCGCGATGAAGCCCCGCGACGCGGTGGCCTCCGCCGGCAAGACCCTCGTCGAGCTCTTCGGCCTGGCCCGCGAGCTCAACGTCGAGGCAGAGGGCATCGACATCGGCCCGTCGCCGACCGACGCCGCCCTGGCCGCAGACCTGGCGCTGCCGATCGAGGAGCTGAACCTCACCGTTCGCTCCTACAACTGCCTCAAGCGCGAGGGCATCCACACCGTGGGTGAGCTCGTCGCCCGCAGCGAGCAGGACCTGCTCGACATAAGGAACTTCGGCGCCAAGTCGATCGAAGAGGTCAAGCAGAAGCTGCACGAGATGTCGCTGGCGCTCAAGGACTCCCCGCCCGGGTTCGACCCGAGCGCGGTGGCCGGCGGCGGCTACGACGACGACGACAGCGCGTACGTCGAGACCGAGCAGTACTGATCTTCGCTTTTCCCCGCGCCGCCCGTGCGGCGCGGGGTTCAATAACGGACCGCGCGAGCGACCGCGGTCCGGCCCGACTCCGGTACCTGGTACGGCCGGGGCGGGTTGATCCAGGAGGAGAAAGACCATGCCCAAGCCCACCAAGGGTGCACGTCTTGGCGGCAGCCCGGCGCACGAGCGGCTGATCCTGGCGAACCTCGCCACCGATCTGTTCCGCTACGGCAAGATCCGTACGACGGTCGCGAAGGCCAAGCGCCTGCGCCCGCTGGCGGAGCGCCTGATCACCAAGGCGAAGAAGGGCGACATCCACAACCGGCGTCAGGTCCTGACCGTCGTTCGGGACAAGGGCGTCGTGCACCACCTCTTCACCGAGATCGCGACGACGTTCGCCGAGCGTCCCGGTGGCTACACCCGCATCACCAAGATCGGTGCGCGTAAGGGCGACAACGCCCCCATGGCGGTCATCGAGCTGGTGACCGAGCCGCTGAACGGCGTCACGACCCGCCGCACCGAGGCTCCCGCCGCTGCCGCCGCGCCCGCGCCGGCCGCCGAGGAGACCGAGGCGCCGGCGGCCGAGGAGGCCACCGAGGCCAAGGCCGAGACTGCTGAGGCTCCCGAGGCCGCCGCCGAGGAGACCCCGGCCGCCGAGGCTCCCGCCGAGGCGAAGAAGGACGAGGCCTGATCTTCCAGGCCGGATGAGACGGGCCCGGATCCCCTTGCGGGGGTTCGGGCCCGTTTTCCATATCTAGGGAGGATCATCGTGGTACGGCTCCGCCTCGACCTCGCGTACGACGGGACCGACTTCTCGGGATGGGCCAGGCAGCCGGGGCTGCGCACGGTGCAGGGGGAGATCGAGCAGGCGCTCGGGCGGATCCTGCGGCTCGGCGGGCCGGCCGAGCTGACCGTGGCGGGGCGTACAGACGCGGGGGTGCACGCGCGGGGGCAGGTCGCTCACGTGGACGTGGCCGAGGGGTCGCTGGGCGAGCTCGACGGGAACCGGGGGACGCTGGGCGTCGATGAGCGGCTCTCTGCGCTCGTGAGGCGGCTCGGTGGGGTCCTGGAACCAGATGTACGGATTTATCGGGTCTCGGTGGCTCCTGAGGGCTTTGACGCACGGTTCTCGGCGATGTTCCGCCGGTACGCGTACCGGGTGGGTGACGGCCCTGGCGGTGTCGACCCGCTGCGGCGGCGAGAGGTGGTCTGGCACAACCGGCCGCTGGATCTCGGGACGCTGAACGCGGCCGCCGCGCGGTTGCTCGGCGAGCACGACTTCGCGGCGTTCTGCAAGAAGCGCGAGGGGGCCACGACGATCCGGGAGCTGCAGCGGCTGGACTGGGTGCGGCAGGCGGACGGGGTGCTGGTGGCCACCGTGGTGGCGGACGCCTTCTGCCACTCGATGGTGCGGGCGCTGGTGGGGTCACTGCTGGCGGCCGGGGACGGGCGGCGGCCGGTGGAGTGGCCGGGCGAGGTGTTGACGCGGGCCGTACGCGACTCCGCCGTGCACGTGGCTCCGGCGCACGGGCTGTGCCTGGAGGAGGTCGGTTACCCGCCGGAGGCCGAGCTCGCCGCGCGGGCCCAGGCCACGCGGCGAGTGCGTACGGCGTCCGAGTGATCAGTTGCCGGTGATGCGGCGTTCCAGCACGAGCGAGGTCTGGTCGCGGAACGCGCCGCTGACCTTGGGCAGCGTCTTCTCCTTGGCCGCCGGGGTGTGGCCGTCGGCGTGGGTGGCGTAGCTGAAGACGATGTAGCGGCCCCAGACCAGGCCCGCGGCGTAGCCGCCGGCGATGTGCACGCGCTCGCCGCCCGAGCCGGAGGCGCCGGGGAGCGGGCGGAACCAGATGTTGCGGGAGAGGTTCTTCGCCTGGTCGGCGGTGGCGGCGGCGTCCTTGTCAGGCAGCACGGCGATGCCGGTGGTGACGGCGTAGCGGCGCTTGCTGTCGACGTACGTGGCCCGCAGCACGCGGCTGCACTTCTGCTCCTTCAGCGCGTCGGCGAAGTCCCCGGTGGCGGCCTTGTCGCAGGTCGTCTCCATGTCCGCCTTGACCCTGGTGAACGTCGTGCCCGCCGCGCTCACCTTCTTCTTCGGGAACGCCTCCGACAGCGACAGCTTCTGCGGGTCGGTCTGCTCGGAGTTGAGCACGGACGTGCCGGCCCCGTCGGCGGGCGGGGCGGCGGACGGCTCCGTGTCGGTCGGCGGGGTGGACACGGCGGGGCGGGACTCGGCCGCCGTGGGCGTCCCGGGGCTCAGGGTCTGGACGGCGAAGAATCCCGCCGTCGCCACGCCGGCCAGGGCCAGCGCCCCCAGCGTCACCAGCAGGGCCCGCTTGCTCTTGCCCGGAGGCGGGGGTGGGGGCGGGGTCTGGAACGGGGGCTGCTTGAACGCTCCCGGTGGGAACGCGGGGCTGCCCGTGGGGGGTGTGGGCAGGTCGAGGGAGGTCGAGGCCTTCTGGCCCCAGGTGTCTCTGGAGAACGGCAGCTCGGGCAGCTTGTCACCGGCAGGGGGGAGGGGAGGCCAGACGGGTACGTCGCCGGGCTCCGGGGGACGGATGGACGGGTTGGCGGGGTCGCGCCTGGCCGCGTTCGGGTCGAAGTAGTGGGCTGGGCGGGTGGTGTCGTCCTGCTGTCGGGCGGGGTCGTTGCGGACGGCGGGGCGGGTGTCGGCGTGCTCCGCCACGGGGGCGGACAGGGGGACCTTGCGGTCGGGCGTGGCGTCGGGCCCGCCCGGGGCCGGTGGCCGGGTGTCCGGTCGGGCCGCTTCCGAGTCGTCTGGGTAGGCGGTTGCCGGGAGCCGGAGGCCCGGCCGGGTGTCGCCTGACTGGTCGTCGGGCTCGGGGATGTGCGGGACGGCCGGGGCCGGGGCTGGGGCTGGGGCTGGGGCTGGGTGGACGGTGGCGGACTGCGTGGTGTCCGGGTCCGTGCGGGTGCTGTCGGCCTGCGGGGTGCCCGGCTGGGCGGGTGCGGGGTGGTTCGGGTTCGGGTCCGGAATTGGGTTCGGGCCGGACGCCGGGTGCTGGGCTGCCGTGGGGTGCTGGGCGGTGTCCCGTTCTGCGGCGTTCGGGGCGAAGAGGTGGGCCGGGCGGGTGAAGCCCTCCGGGTTGGTGGCGTTCGGGTCGAAGGGCTGGCTCGGCTCGTCGGCGTCGGGCTCGGCCACCAGCTCGCCCGTGGCGGCCGGCCAGGGTGGCACGGCGTTCGGGTCGGTGACGGGCGCGGGCCAGACCGGCATGCCCGCCGCGGCGGCGGTGAACGCGGGCGGCGGCTCCCAGGGCGGCGCACCGGGCACCACCGGCTCGACCGGCCAGCTGCCGGGCTGCTCGCCTGGGGCTTGCTTCGGCTCGTCCCACGGGCGGATGTCGTGGAGCCGCCCGGGCCGGGTCTGGTCGCTCGCCGCCTGAGGCGTGTGCGGCTCGCCGGGCCAGGCGTGCTCGGGCTCGACCTCGAAGGCCGTGTGGTCGGTCTGGGGCGTGCCGAAAGGCGCGTGGTCGCTCTCAGGCGCGGCGAAGGCTGTGTGGTCGGTCTGGGGCGTGCCGAAAGGCGCGTGGTCGCTCTCAGGCGCGGCGAAGGGAGCGGGGTTGGTCTCTGCCGTGCCGAAGGGCGCGTGGTCCGTATCGGGTGTGCCGAAGGGCGTGGGGGTGGTCTCGGGCGCGCCGAAGGGCGGGGCGTCGGTGGGGGGCGGGCCGAAGGCGTGCTGGCCCGCCTGTGCCGGGATGAACGGCTGGTGCTCCTGGTGCGGCAGGCCCGGCGGTCGGAGGCCGGGCTGTGGTGCGCCGAAGGGCTCCGGCGGGATCACCTCGGGGTCGGTGGGGTCGGAGAACCAGTCGTACGGGACGTCGTCGTCGCCGCCCGGCACCTCCCATGGCTGGGCGCCGGGCGGCCCCTCCAGATCCGGCGGAGGGGGCCCCTGCAAGACGGGAGGGACGGGACGCGCCTCGGCGTCCGCCGCCTCATCGGATGGTGTGGACGCCGGTGGAACGTCTCGCCCGCTGGTCTGGCCGAAGCTCGGCGGTGGCGTCGCGGGGACGGCCGAGCGGTCGGCTTCCCTGCGATCGTGCTCAGACCCGGGTTCCTGGCCACGCATAGCTGGAGCCTAGCGAGAGTAGCGAGATCGTTATGTCGGTATGGGTGTTCCCAGAGGCATCCGGCATCCCCTTCAGGCACATTTGACGCTCGATGCCCGGTTCAGCCCAGCGGACTTCCGGTGAGTGCCCGGTTGTCCAGGGCCAGGAACAAGGTGGCCTTGGTGATGTCGTTGATGGCCTCGGAAATCCGCTTCGACCCCTTCGAGTCGGGCTTGGTGCCGTCCTTGTTCTGGAACCAGTACAAGATCGCGTAGTGGCCGTACGTCGAGATCTTCGCGCCGCCGCTGCCCGAGCCGAGGAACTTGGTGACGGTGTCCTTGCCCGCCAGCGGCTTGACGTAGTTCTTCGTGTCGCCGGCCTTGGCCACCTTGCTCGCCTGCTTGCTGGAGCTGAGGTTGGCCACGCCGACCGTGCCGATGACCTTGCCGTCCTTGTCGCGGAAGCTCGCGCGTACGAACTGGGTGCACTTGGCGGCCTTGAGCGCCTTGTGGAGCGCGTCGCCCAGGGCGCCGTCAGTGCACTTCTTGTCCTTGCTGGTGATCGTCATCTCGTAGCTGCGGCCGGAGACCGAGAGCTTCTTCTTCGAGCCGAAGACCTCCTTGACCGAGATCGGGTCAGGGTCGGTGCTGCGCTCGGCGGCGTAGCCGTACTTGCCGGGCGGGGGTGAGGGGAGCGGCGCCGAGGTCTGGCGTGCGGCGGTGGCCTCGGCGGTGACGGGGTCGTCGGTGTTCCACATCAGCGCGAGGCCGCCGCCGAGCAGGCCGAGCACCGCGACGCCGCCGAGCGCGGCCCACAGCGGGGCGCGCGAGCGCTTGCCCTCGTCGTAGGGGCTCCAGCCGACCTTGCTCTGTGGTGCCCTCGTGGTGTCGCCGGCGGCGTCTTCCTTGGTGGAGCCTTCGTTGGCGGAGGTTTCCTTGTCCTTGCCCTTGCGCTCCTTGCGGGAGCGGCGGGACTTGCCGGTCGCGGGGCCGTCGTCCGAGGGGTCGCCGGCTCCTGGGGCGGCGCTTCCCGGACCGTCGCCGGATGGTGCGCCGCCGAACGCGCCTCCGCCGCTGCCGAACGCGTCACCCCCGCCGAAGGCGCCACCGCCGCCGAAGGGGTCGCGTCCGCCGGAAGAGCCGCCACCGGACGGGCGGCCACCGGACGGCCCACCTGCGGGGCCTGCGCCGAACGAGCCGCCTCCGAACGAGCCGTCGCCAGGGGGGCCGCCGGGCCGCTGGCCGCCTGCGGGGCCTGCGGCGAACGGGTCGTCTCCGAAGGAGCCGGGCGCCGAGGGGCCGCCCGCGTGGCTACCGCCGCGGCCTCGCCTGCCACGGGAGGGCCCGCCGTCGCCGGGCGCGCCACTCATCGGCGCGCCGCCGTCGAACGAGCCGCCGCTGAACGAGCCGCCGTTGAACGGGCCCGCGGGCCCGCCGCCCGCGGGTCCGTCGCCGTTGAACGGGCCGCCGGTGGAACCGCCGCCGTTGAAGGCGCCGCCCGCCGGGCCGCCGCCGTTGAATGCGCCCCCCAGGCTGCCGCCCGCGGCGTCGCCACCTGCGGGGCGACGACCTGCTGGGCCGCCGTCCGCGGGTCCGCCGCCTGCGGGGCCGCCGCCGTTGGGCGGGCCGCTCCTGGGGGCGCCACCCATCCCGTAGGGGGCGCCGCCGGCGGGGCCGGGGCCGAAGGGGGCGAAGGGAGCGTCGCCCGTGCCGTTTTCACGTTCTTGGGGAGAACCCATGCGGAGACATTACCGTGAGGTTTGTCATTGGGTTCCGAAGTCCTGGGTCCACCACAGCCCGCCGGGGCCGGAGGCGACGCCGACTCCGATGGCCTTCAGGCGGCAGTCCAGGATGTTCTTGCGGTGGTCGGGGCTGTCCATCCAGCCGCGTACCGCCTCATCGGGCGTGCTGTAGCCGGCGCCGATGTTCTCGGCGGCGCCCCAGCGGTATCCGGCGCGCTCCATCCGGTCCCAGGGCGAGGCGCCGTCGGGGGAGTTGTGCGCGAGCCGACCGGTACGGGCCATCTCCAGCGAGTGCGTACGCGCGGACCGGGTGAGCCCGTCGTCCACCCGGAGCGGCCCGCAGCCGCGCCTGGCCCGGGCGGTGTTGGTCAGGGAGACGACCTCGTACGCCATGCCGGCCAGCACCCGCACGCCGTCGTCCTGGTCGCCGAGCACCGCGGGGTCGTCGTGCGAGTTGAAGCCGGGGATCTGCCCTTCGGGCGTCCTGGTCGGCCTTGGTGTGGCGGCCTCGCTCGGGATCTTCTTGGTCGTGACGCCCCGGGGGATCCGGTCGACCTGCGGCTGCGCCTTCTTCGCCGCCGTCGGCGCGGGGTTGGCGGTGGCGGCCGCGGGCGGGACGGTCTCGTTGAGGTAGATGTGGGGGGCCGGCTCCGCGTCGTCGATCAGCCGGCCGATCAGCACGCCCGTGAAGAGGACCGCCATGAGGCAGGCCAGCACACCCAGGTGGCTCCGGCGCCGGGGGCCCCGCTGGGTTTGCCGGGTGTGAGTGTTCTGCCACATACCGCCGCTAACGATAGGGATGTCGGGTCCTGGGAAAGAAGAGGTCCCAGGGAAACGAAATCGAACCGTTCTGCGGTCAGGTAGACTCGCTTCGGGTTACCGGTCACTTTGACCTGCACGCCATTGGGCGGGTAGCTTAGGTTCGTTGTGTGCATAGGTCCAGCGTGACCAATGCGCGGCGCGTCCGGCGTCATCTCCCGTGTTGCGGAGACGGAAGGTCCGGGCCGTCGTGTGCCCGCACCGACCGACAAATGTGGCTGTCGCATCCGACAGCGCCGAAGACGCGAGCATAAAGAAGGCTACGACCGTGCGCACGTACTCACCGAAGCCCGCCGACGTCCAGCGTCAGTGGTACGTCATCGACGCGACCGATGTCGTGCTGGGCCGGCTGGCCAGCCACGTCGCGACCCTGCTCCGCGGCAAGCACAAGCCGATCTTCGCGAACCACGTCGACACGGGTGACTTCGTCATCGTCATCAATGCCGACAAGATCGCGCTGAGCGGTAACAAGCGTGAGCAGAAGAAGGCGTACCGCCACTCGGGCTACCCGGGCGGTCTGCGTTCCGTCAGCTATGGCGAGCTCATGGACAAGCGCCCCGACAAGGCCGTCGAGAAGGCCGTGAAGGGCATGCTGCCGAAGAACTCCCTCGGTCGGAAGATGGCCAAGAAGCTGAAGGTCTACGCGGGTTCCGAGCACCCGCACCAGGCCCAGCAGCCGGTGCCGTTCGAGATCACCCAGATCGCCCAGTAGTAGTTCGAAAGAGTTAGAGGAGAACCGTGGCTGAGCCCACCGGTGTCGAGACGGTCGTAGAGACGGCCGAGCTGGAGGAAGTCTCCAGCGAGGACTTCCCGTCCGAGTACACCACCGAGTCCGCCGCCAGCGCTGACGCTCCCGTGCGCAAGCCCGTCACCACGGGCAACTCGTACGGCACCGGCCGCCGTAAGGAGGCGATCGCCCGCGTGCGCATCGTCCCCGGCACCGGCAAGTGGACGATCAACGGTCGTTCGCTGGACGTCTACTTCCCCAACAAGGTCCACCAGCAGATCGTCAACGAGCCCTTCGTGGTGCTCGGCGCCGAGGAGGCGTTCGACGTCATCGCGCGCATCGACGGCGGCGGCGTGACCGGCCAGGCCGGCGCGCTGCGCATGGGCCTGTCCCGCGCCCTGGCGATCCTGGACGTCGAAGTCAACCGGCCGCCGCTGAAGAAGGCCGGCTTCCTCACCCGTGACGCCCGCGCCACGGAGCGGAAGAAGTACGGCCTCAAGAAGGCCCGCAAGGCTCCGCAGTACAGCAAGCGCTAAATTGGCGCGCCTTTTCGGCACCGACGGGGTACGTGGGGTCGCGGGTCGCGACCTCACGGCCGAGCTCGCCATGGATCTTTCCGTGGCGGCGGCTCATGTCCTCGGCGATGCAGGCGCGTTCGCCGCTACCGGACGCCGTCCGGTAGCGGTCGTGGGCCGGGACCCGCGTGCCTCGGGAGAGTTTCTCGAGGCCGCCGTGGTCGCCGGCCTCGCGGCGTCTGGAGTGGATGTGCTGCGCCTCGGCGTGCTGCCCACCCCGGCCGTCGCCCATCTCACCGCCGCGCTCGGCGCCGACCTCGGCGTCATGCTCTCGGCGTCGCACAACCCCGCGCCCGACAACGGCATCAAGTTCCTGGCCCGCGGCGGCTTCAAGCTGTCCGACGTGGTCGAGGACGAGATCGAGCGGCGGCTGGGCGAGGAGTGGAGCTTCCCGGTCGGCTCCGGCGTGGGCCGTGTGCGCGACGCGTACGGCGAGGCCGACCGCTACATCTCCCACGTGCTCACCACGATGAGTGCCGCGCTCGACGGCCTGAACATCGTGGTCGACTGCGCCCACGGCGCCGCCCACATGGTGGCTCCGGAGGCGCTGGTGCGCGCGGGGGCCCGGGTCGAGGCCATCGGCGCGCGGCCCGACGGCCTCAACATCAACGCCGGCTACGGCTCCACCCACCTGGACAAGCTCCAGCAGGTGGTCATCTCGCGCGGGGCGGACCTGGGCGTGGCCTACGACGGCGACGCCGACCGCTGCCTGGCGGTCGACCACACGGGCTCGATCATCGACGGTGACCACATCATGGCCATCCTGGCCGCCGCCATGCACGGCGAGGGTCTGCTGGCCAAGGACACCGTGGTCGCGACCGTGATGTCGAACCTCGGCTTCAAGCTCGCCATGCGCGATGCCGGGATCACCGTGGTGGAGACCGCGGTGGGCGACCGTTACGTGCTGGAGCGGATGAAGTCGGACGGCTTCAACCTCGGCGGCGAGCAGTCGGGCCACGTCATCATGCTCGACCACGCCACCACCGGTGACGGCCTGCTCACCTCGCTCCACCTGCTGGGCGTGATGGCCAAGTCGGGGGTGCCGCTGAAGGAGCTGGCCGCGGTGATGACGCCGTTGCCGCAGATCCTGATCAACGTCAAGGACGTGGACAAGGGCAAGTCCTCGGTGCCCGAACTCGTCGCCGCGGTGGCGGAGGCGGAGGCGGAGCTCGGGGAGACCGGCCGGGTCCTGATCAGGCCGAGCGGGACCGAGCCGATGATCCGGGTCATGGTCGAGGCCGCGTCGGAGGAGCACGCCACGCAGGTGGCGGGGCGGCTGGCCGACGTGGTGCGTACGGCCTGCGTCTGAACAACACCCTTTTCGGATACGGCCCGCGGGGATTCCCGCGGGCCGTATCCATGTCTACTCGTCGCCCGTGAGCGAGAAGGCGCGCAACCGCTGGCCGGCCCAGAGGACCGCGCCGATGGTGACGAGGAGCAGGGCCGGTACGGCGAAGCCCAGCGTGACGTCCGTCTTGAGGAACGCCGAGTCGCTGATCTGGTCGGCGATCGACTGGCCCCAGCGCTGGATCGAGAACTTGTGGGCGCCCGCGATGAGGTTGCCCACCAGCGTCTCCCAGACCAGGGCGTAGACGATGCCGATCGTGACCGCGTGCCGGGTGACGACGCCGAGCAGCAGGAAGACGGCCGCGTACGCGATGCCGGCCACCAGCGAGCCCACGGCGAAGCCAGGGGCGATGCCGTCCTCGTTGCCCACCAGGATCCAGGCCGCCACGTACGTCGGCACGGTCGCGAACAAGGCCAGCAGCGTGACCGCCACCAGGAACTTCGTCTGGGCGATGACCGGGCGGGAGATCGGCTTGGACATCAGGTGGATGATCGTGCCGTCGTCGATCTCCGGGGCGATGACGCCGGTGCCGGCGATCAGGCCCAGCAGCGGGAGCATGGTGCCCAGCGCGAACTTCTCCATGAGCTGGACGGTCGTGCGCTGGTCGTCGGCGCCGAACACGCGCAGCATCACGGCCAGGCCGATCAGGGCCACCGGGAGCAGCAGGAGCAGGAGGATCCGCCGGCGGCCCAGCAGGGCCCGGTAGGTGATGCCGGCGACGACTGTGTTCATGGTCAGGTGCTCCTGTTGATCAGGTAGGAGAAGACGCTCTCCAGGTCCTCGTCCGCCGGGGAGACCTGGTGCAGGCGCACACCCTCGGCCTGGGCGACCCGGGGCAGGAGGCGGGTGAAGCGGCGGAGCTCGGTGGCCTGGACCTCCAGGCCCTCCGGGCGCAGCGCGATGCCGCCGGTCGAGTCGTCGCGTACGAGGGCGGCGGCGAGCTTCCTGTCGTCGCTGGAGCGGATCATGAACAGGTGGGGCCGGTCCGTCATCAGGCGCCTGATCTCGCGGAAGTTGCCGGACGCCGCGTGCCGCCCGGCCACCAGGACCTCGATGTGCTGGGCGACCCGCTCGACCTCCTCCAGGATGTGGGAGCTGAACAGGATCGTCTTGCCGGCCGTGCCCATGGCGCGGATCAGGTCCATGAGGTGCATGCGCTGGCGCGGGTCCATGCCGTTGAACGGCTCGTCGAGCAGCAGCACGGGCGGGTCGTGGACGAGCGCCGCCGCGACCTTGACGCGCTGGCGCATGCCCTTCGAGTACGTCTCGACCCGCCGGTCCTTGGGCTCCTCCATCTCCACCGTGGCCAGGGCCTTGCGGGCGGCCTCCTCCGGGTTGCCCAGGCCGTGCAGGCGGGCGGCCGAGAGGACGAACTGCCAGCCGGTCAGGAAGCCATACACGCCCTCCTTTTCGGGAACTAGGCCGATATTTCGGTAGATGTGGTGGTTCTTCCAGACCTTGGTGCCGTCCAGCGTGACCGTGCCGCCCGACGGGGCCAGGAAGCCGGCCATCATGTGCAGGAGGGTCGACTTGCCCGCGCCGTTCGGGCCGAGCAGGCCCGTGACGCCCGGGCCGATGGTCATCGTGACGTCGTTGACCGCCACCACGTTGCCGTACCAGCGGGAGACCTGCGAGAGCTCGATCTTCATTGCGCGGCCGCCTTCCTGTAGCGCAGCCCCAGCGCGAGCAGGGCGAGGCCGATCAGCACCACCAGCACCGCCGCCGAGGCGGGGCCGTTCGGGTAGGGCGCGCTCTCGATGGAGTGCCGCGGGGTGTCGAACAGCCAGACCTGTACGGAGTCGACCAGCCAGAACGGGCTCATCAGCCACGCCCAGGGAGCCACGGACTCGTTGCCCGACGAGTACAGCGTGCCGTAGATCAGCGGGACCGATCCGAACGACAGCAGGTAGACGGTGATCACCGAGGCCACGCCGAGCCCGCGCCGCGGCGTGAACGAGGCCAGCGCCAGCCCGAACGCCGACAGCAGCAGCGCCAGCGCCAGCGCCATCACCAGCGCGCCCAGGAACTCGCCGGTGGCCGGCGGCCCCGGCATGTCCACCACCAGCTCGCCCACGAAGATCAGCGTGAGCGGGGCCGCGACCAGCGCGAACACCGCCACGGTCATGGCCACGACCTTGGCGCCGACGTACTCGGCGACGGAGACCGGCCGCGACAGGTAGAGCGGCAGCACGCGGTAGCGCAGGTCGGGCGCGACGACGGTGGGCGCCTGGGCGGCCAGGAAGATCGCCACCACGGCCTGCATGACCACGGCGAACCCGCTGTAGGGGATGCCGCGCTGTTGCGCCAGCGCCATCATGGCGATGTTCACGACCGCCGGCAGCATCATGATGGCGACCAGGGCGAACGGCACGACCTTGCTGCGCGCCGGGCGGCCGAGACCGAAGATGCCGCGCAGGCTGTGCACGGCCAGCGCTCTGGCCGAGTAGCCCCGGCCGAGCCGGGGACCGTCGTAGTGCCGATAGCCGATGTCGTAGATCTCAGACATGTGCGACCTCATCCCTGAAGACGTCCTCGATGCGGTGGCGGCCCTCTTCGAGGCGGATCAGGCACAGGTCCAGGTCGACGGCGGCGTCGCGGATCGCGTCGTACGTCTCGGGCCCCAGCACCTTGATCACCAGCAGGCGCCCCTGACGCGAGACGGTCTGTCCGTCGGCGGCCAGGCGGGCGGCCAGCTCGTCGAGGCCCTCGTCGACCTCGACCGTCACGGTCTGCGTGGCCTGGGTGAACTCGCCGATCGCGGACGAGCGCAGCAGCCGCCCGGCGTCGATGACGATCACGTGGTCGCAGATGCGCTCCAGCTCGCCCAGCAGGTGGGAGGTGACCAGGACGCTGATGCCGAACTCGGTGCCGATGCGCCTGATCAGCGTCAGCATCTCGTCGCGGCCGCGCGGGTCGAGGCCGTTGGTGGGCTCGTCGAGGAAGATGAGCTTGGGGTCGTGGACGAGCGCCTGGGCCAGCTTCACCCGCTGTTTCATGCCGGTGGAGTAGGTGCCGACGGCGCGATAGCGCTCTTCGGCCAGGCCGACGTGGCGCAGGACGTCGGCGGCGCGCTCGCGGGCGGCGGTTCGTGGCAGCCCGGACATGCGGGCGAGGTGGACGACTAATTCGGTGGCGGAGACGTCGGGGGGCAGGCATTCGTGCTCGGGCATGTAGCCGACGAGCCTGCGGATCTCGGCGCCCTGCGCGGTGACGTCCAGGTCGAGGACGCGCGCGGCGCCGCCGGTGGGCGGCAGCAGGCCGAGCAGGATCTTGATCAGCGTGGACTTGCCGGCGCCGTTCGCCCCGACCAGACCGGTGACCCCGGCGCCCACGGTGACCGTGAGCTGGTCGACCGCGGTGACGGTGGGGAAACGTTTGGTCAGCCCCTCGGTGGCGAGGATGTGCATGTGCCGGACACTACCGGGGCCGCCATGGCCGGCGCCTCGGTCATACGGATGAACGCCGTCCTACTTGAGGCCAGAATCTGCGCTGGACCAGGAGGGTGGCGGTGCCCGCGATGACCATGCCGAGGATGTTCACGGCGAGCTGCGAGACCGACCCCGCGACCTCCTTCCAGTCGCTCAGCGCCAGCGCGACGGCGGCGTAGCCGGCGGCGGGCACCGTGGTGACCGAGATGAAGACGCCGATCAGGGCCGAGGACTTGCCGGCCGTGATCGACAGCACCCCGGCCGCGCCCGCCAGCAGCGCCACGATGAACGACCACCGGTCCGGCTTGACGATGAACTGGACCTCCTCGTTCCTGGTGAGGTTGCCGAGGTCGATCCAGCCGAGCCAGTAAGAGACGAGCGCGCAGGCGTAGGTGATCGCGATCGCCACCGCGAACCCGATCACCAGCGTCCGCAGCGCGGTCGCGATCAGGTGGCCCCTGCGGCGCAGCAGGCCGAAGCAGATGGCCGCGACCGCGCCGAACTCGGGGCCGAGCACCATCGCGCCGACGATCAGGATGGGGGAGTTCTGCAGCACGCCGATGCCCGCGAGCTGCGTGGCGATGGCCAGGAAGGCCAGGTAGGCCCACGTGACACGGGTGTCGGCGTAGACCTTCTGGGCGAGCTCCTCCCAGATCACCGCGTCGTCGGGCTCGCCCGGCGCCTCCTTGACGGCGTCCTCGGCGACTTTCGACAGCGACAGATCGATCTGCTCGGCGGCTATCGACCCCTCGGTCTCCAGCCACTTGAGCTGGGTCAGCACCTGGTTGGCCGACTCTCTGGCCGCGTCGCACAGGACCACGTCGCCGCGTGGCTCGCGGGCCGCGCCCGGCAGGACGACGATGTTGGTGACGCCGGGGCAGTCCTCCAACACCGTCGTCACCTCGTCGGTGCGCGCGGCCGGGATGATCAGTCGTAGATGGAGCACGCGGCCCATTGTCGTCGATCGGACGTTGACGATGTGTTGACGCGATTACCCGAGGCTTCCTCACATGATCCGGTACAGGTGCCATGACCACGGTGAGGAGTGCTGGTTCGCCGACGTGGACGACCAGGAGTGCGGTGGCAGGTTCGCCCGTTATCTGTTCGAGGAGGCGTTCAGGTCTGGCGGAGGCGTACCCGCCGTACGGAGTGGTCCGCGCCCTTCTTGAGGACGAGGTCGGCCCGGCCCCTGGTGGGGGCGATGTTCTCGACCAGGTTGCGCTCGTTGATGTCGCGCCAGACGTTGACCGCGAAGTTCGTGGCCTCGTCGTAGGACAGCTCCGCGATGTGCCGGAAGTACGACTTCGGGTCCTCGAAGGCGGTCCGGCGGAGCTTGTGGAAGCGGTCGATGTACCAGGAGCGGATGTCCTCGACCTTGGCGTCCACGTAGATGGAGAAGTCGAAGTAGTCGTTGACCGCGAGGGAGGTGGGCGGGGCGGGTTGGAGGACGTTGAGTCCTTCGATGATCAAGATGTCGGGACTTTTCACGGTCTGGGTGATGCCGGGGACGATGTCGTACTCGAGGTGGCTGTAGACCGGTGCGTGCACCTCCGCCGCTCCCGCCTTCACCTCCGCCACGAACCTGACCAGCGCCCGCCGGTCATAGCTCTCCGGGAAACCCTTGCGATGCATGATCTTCTTGGCGTCGAGCACCGCGTTGGGGTAGAGGAAGCTGTCGGTGGTGATCAGCTCCACGTGCGGGTGCTCGGGCCAGCGGGCCAGGAGGGTGTGCAGCAGGCGGGCCGTGGTCGACTTGCCGACCGCGACGCTGCCCGCGATGCCCAGGATGTACGGGACGCGCTGCTCGGGATGGCCGAGGAACGCGCTCAGCACGCTGCTGCGCTGCTTGGACCCGGTGAAGTGCAGGTTGAGCAGCCGGGTCAGCGGGAGGTAGATGTCGGTGACTTCGGTGAGGTCGATGGGGTCGTCGAGGCCGCGTAGCTCTTCCAGCTCGTCTGCGGTGAGAGTCAAGGGCGTGTTCTTGCGGAGCTCGCTCCACTGCTCCCTGCTCAGTTCCACGTAGCCGTTGTTCACCTAGGCAGCGTAGCGATGTACGACAAACCGGATCTCGTCCGGGGCGGCCCCCGTGAATCCACAGCCTGTGGATAAAGACGTGGGATTACCAGGACCCAGTTCGGGGAAAGATAGGGGGCCTTCCCCAAATCCGTTATGCAACGGTGGGTCGGCGGCTACTGTCCGGACGGGAGGTTTTCCGTGGACCGTCGTCGCTTCATCACCAACGTGGTCACCGGCATCGCCGGGCCCTTCGCGGGGGTCGCGTGCGCCGGGGCCCATGGCGGGGCCAGGCCCGTACCCGGTTACGGCCCGCTGCGTCCCGTCCGCGACCTGCGTGACGGGAAGGCGCGGCTGCACCTGCCGGACGGGTTCAAATACCGCTCGTTCAGCGTGGCCGGCGACAAGTTCAGCGACGGATCCACGGTCCCGGGCCGGCACGACGGCATGGCGGCCTTCGCCGGACCGAAGGACAGCGCCATCCTGATCCGCAACCACGAGGTCAACGGGCCCGTTGGCGCGTTCGGCGACAGGGACAAGGCCTACGACCGCATGGCCGGGGGCGGCACCTCCACGTTGCAGGTCACCCGCTACGGCGAGGTGATCAAGAGCGCGCCCTCGCTGAACGGCACCATGATGAACTGCTCGGGCGGCCCCATGGTCTGGCGGGCCTGGGTGAGCTGCGAGGAGACGGTCAACGGGCCCGACGTGGCCGGCGACTTCTCCGGTGGCGACAACGCCAGGCTCGAGCGCGGGCACGGCTACATCTTCGAGGTGCCGGTCGGCCGGGCCGCCACCGCCAGGCCGATCCGGTCGGCCGGGCGCTTCCCGCACGAGTCCGCCGCCTTCGACCCCTCCTCGGGCGCGATCTACCTGACCGAGGACAACTACAGCTTTCCGTCCGGCTTCTACCGCTATCTGCCGCCGAAGCACCCGGTCCTGGCCGGGCGGCTGCTCGACGGCGGCCGGCTGCAGATGCTCGCCGTCAAGGGCGCCGAGCGCAAGAACCTGTCCGTGGGGCAGGCACCCGGCGCCACGTACGAGACGCGCTGGGTGGACATCGACGACCCCGACCCCGCCTTCAAGGGCAGGCCCTCCTACGACGAGGCCGCCCAGGCGGTGGGCAGGCAGGGCCGGGAGGAGGGCGCGGCCGTCTTCGCCAGGCTGGAGGGGGCCGTCCACCACCAGGGGACGATCTACTTCGTCTCCACGCAGGGCGGGGCCACCGCGCCGGGCGACACGGCGCCCGACGGGTTCGGGAACGGCCGGGGGCAGGTGTGGGCGTACGAGACGTGGAGCGGGCGGCTCAAGCTCGCCTACGAGTCGCCCCGCTCGTCCGTGCTCGACCTGCCCGACAACGTGACGGTCAGCAGGCGCGGCACGCTGGTGCTGTGCGAGGACGGCGACGGCGACAACTACCTGCGCGGGCTCAGCAAGGCGGGGGAGATCTTCGACTTCTGCCGCCTGGCGCCGATCTCCGGCGACGAGGGGGCGGAGTTCGCCGGCTCCACGTTCGGTCCAGGCGGCCACACCCTCTACGTCAACATCCAGGCCAAACAGGGGATGTCCATCGCCATCTGGGGGCCGTGGGAGCGCGGCCCGTTCTGAGTACGCTGGGACGATGATCCTGGGTATCGGCGTGGACGTCGTGGACATCGCCCGCTTCGAGGCCGCGCTGGCGCGTACGCCGCGGCTCAAGGACCGGCTCTTCACCGAGGTCGAGCGGCCGCTGCCGGTGCACTCGCTGGCCGCCAGGTTCGCCGCCAAGGAGGCCGTGGCCAAGGCGCTCGGCGCCCCCAAGGGCCTCGGGCACCTGGAGGCCGAGGTGCACTGCGACGAGCTCGGCAAGCCCGAGCTGCGGGTCTCGGGCAAGGTGGCCGAGGCGGCCTACGACCTCGGGGTCCAGCGCTGGCACATCTCCCTGAGCCACGACGCGGGCGTGGCCGTGGCCTATGTGATCGCGGAGGGATAGCTTCGGATCATGCGCACTGCCTACTCCGCCATCCAGATCCGGGGCGCCGAGCACGCGCTCATGGCGCTGCTGCCCGAGGGGACGCTCATGCAGCGGGCCGCCACCGGGCTCGCCGCCGCCTGCGCCGACCTGCTGGGCCTTGTCTACGGCAGACGGGTCGTGCTGCTCGTCGGCAGCGGCGACAACGGAGGCGACGCGCTCTACGCGGGCGAGCGGCTGGCCAGGCGCGGGGCGTGGGTGGGCGCCGTGCTGGCCGGGTCCAAGACGCACGAGGCGGGCCTGCGGGCGCTGCTGGACGCGGGCGGGCGGGTCGTCGACCGCTCGGCCCTGGAGCGGGCCGACCTGATCGTCGACGGGCTCGTCGGGATCGGGGCGTCGGGGGCGCTGCGGGAGCCGTACGCGGGGCTGGCCGAGGAGGCGAACGCGGCCAGGGGCACGATCGTGGCCGTCGACGTGCCGAGCGGCGTGGACGCGAGCAGCGGGCAGGTGGCCGGGGCGGCCGTGCGGGCCAGGGTGACCGTGACCATGGGGGCGTACAAGACGGGGTTGCTGGTCGATCCCGGTGCCGCCTTCGCGGGGCAGGTCGAGCTCGTGGACATCGGGCTGGGGGCGTACCTGCCCGATCCCGACGTGGCCGCGCTCACCGGCGGCGACGTGGACGACCTGATGCCGCGGCCGGGCAACGAGTCGGACAAATACCGCCGGGGAGTGCTGGGCGTCGCGGCCGGGAGTGACCTGTTCACCGGGGCGGCCGTGCTGGCCGTGGGCGGCGCGCTGCGGGGCGGTGCGGGCATGGTCCGCTACGCCGGGCGGCGGGCGCCGGTCGACCAGGTGCGCGCGCACTGGCCGGAGGCCGTCGTCACGCTGCTGGACGAGCCCTCGATCGAGCAGGTGGGCCGGGTGCAGGCGTGGGTGCTGGGGCCCGGCCTCGGCACCGACGACTGGGCGTACGAGCTGGCGGGCAGGGTGCTCGCCTCCAACGTTCCCGTGCTGATCGACGCCGACGGGCTGACCCTGGTGGCCAGGGACCGCGGGCTGCTGCGCCGGTCCGCGCCGGTCCTGCTCACCCCGCACGCGGGGGAGCTGGCCCGGCTCATCCGCGCCGACCGCGACGACATCGAGGCGGCCCGGCTCGAGCACGCCCGCCGGGCGGCGGCCGAGCTGGGCGTGACCGTGCTGCTCAAGGGCTCGACCACGGTGGTGGCCGAGGACTCCAGGCCGGTGCGCGTGAACGTCACCGGCACGCCCTGGCTGGCCACCGGCGGCACCGGCGACGTGCTGTCCGGCGTGGTCGGCGCGCTGCTCGCCCAGAGCCTGAGCTGCTACGACGCCGCCTCCTGCGGCGCCTTCGTGCACGGGCTGGCCGGCCGGCTGGCCGCCGACGGCGCGCCCCTGGCCGCCGCCGACGTGGCGACCGCGATCCCGGCGGCCATCCGTGCCGTGACCAGCGCGAGTTCGTGACGGGCGAGCGACGGGAATCGCGCTCGGCCACGTGCGGGAGCTGCCACACTAGAAGGATGTACTCCTCGATGGACACGCCCGCCCAGGCCCGGGTGGACCTGGCCGCCATCAGGCACAACGTGGCCCTGCTCAAGGAGCGGGTCGGCGGGGTGGAGCTCATGGGCGCGGTCAAGGCCGACGCCTACGGCCACGGCCTGGTGCCGGTGTCCGAGGCGGTGCTGCAGGCAGGCGCGGGCCGGCTCGGCACCGCGTTCGTCAGGGAGGCCCTGGAGCTGCGCGAGGGCGGAGTGACCGCGCCGATCCTGTCCTGGCTGATCACCCCGGGCGAGCCGCTCGACGCGGCGCTGACCCAGGACATCGAGCTGTCGGCCGCCGACGCGCGGCTGCTCGACGAGATCGCCGCCGCCGCACGGCGCACGGGCCGCACGGCGCGCATGCACCTGGAGGCCGACACCGGCATGAGCAGGGGCGGCGCCCCGCTCGCCGCCTGGCCGGAGCTGCTGGCCAGGGCGCTGGAGCTGCGCGCCGAGGGCGTCATCGAGATCGTCGGCCTCTGGTCCCACTTCGCCTGCGCCGACATCCCGGGCCACCCGTCGATCGAGCGGCAGCTGGAAGCCTTCGAGGCGGCGCTCAAGCTGGCCGAGCAGGCCGGCGCGGCCGGCTCCCACGTGATCAGGCACATCGCCAACTCGGCCGCCGCCCTGACACTCCCCGCCGCCCGCTACGACCTGGTCAGGCCCGGCATCGCGATGTACGGCCTGAGCCCCATCCCCGAGCTGGGCGACTTCGGCCTCCGCCAGGCCATGACGCTCGTGGCGCGGGTGGGCCTGGTCAAGCGGGTCACCGAGGGCGCGGGCGTCTCCTACGGGCACCTCTACACCACCGAGCGCGAGACCACGCTCGGCCTCGTCCCCCTCGGATACGCCGACGGCATACTCCGGCACGCGACCGGGCGGGCCGAGGTCCTGGCAGGTGGCCGCCGCAGGCTGATCGCCGGCCGGGTGTGCATGGACCAGTTCATGATCGACATGGGTGACGACCCGCTCTCGGCGGGCGACGAGGTCGTGCTGTTCGGGCCAGGTGACGGGGGCGAGCCGACCGCCCAGGAGTGGGCGGATACTCTCGGCACGATCACGCATGAGATCGTGACCAGGATCGGTGCGCGCGTGCCCCGGGTTTACCGGCAGTGATGAAGGGCACATCGCGGCGGCCATGAGCGGAGAAGGATCGGGGACATGACGACGACAACACGGCGCAGGGTAGGGATCGCCGGCGCGCTCGTCGGTGCGGCTTCCGCCGGCGTCGCGGCGGCGGCGCTGGCCAAACGTTACGCGGTCGGCCGGATCAGGCTGCGTCCCGACACCGAGGCGAGCGAGCCGTTCGGTGAGCTGAGGGGCCGGGAGCGCACGCTCGTCACCTCTGACGGCAAGGCCCTGCACATCGAGGTCGACGGCCCCGAGGACGCGCCGCTGACGGTCGTCTTCTGTCACGGCTACTGCCTCAGCCTGGAGTCGTGGCACTACCAGCGGAAAGACCTGCGGGACAACTACCGGATCGTGCTGTGGGACCAGCGCTCGCACGGTCGCTCCCAGCGCTCGAGCGCCGAGGACAGCACGATCGACCGGCTGGGCGAGGACCTGGCCGAGGTGATCCGGCAGTACGTGCCCGGCCCGTGCGTGCTGGTCGGCCACTCCATGGGCGGCATGACGATCATGGCGCTGGCCGACCGATACCCCGAGCTGTTCGGCGACAAGATCCGCGCGGTGGCGCTCATCGCGACCTCGGCCGGCAAGCTCGCCGAGCTGACGCTGGGCATGCCGGCGATGTTGTCCAAGGCCGTGCACAAGGTGGCCCCCTCCACGGTCTCGATGCTGGGCAAGCGCGGCGCGCTGGCCGACCGGGCCCGCCACGTGGGCAGCGACATCGCCTTCCTGATCACGCGCTACATGGGCTTCGGCGACTCCAAGAACATCAGCCCCACCGTGGTCGACTTCGCCGAGTCGATGATCAGGGCGACGCCGACCGAGGTGTTCGCCGACTTCTACCCGGCGCTGATGAACCACGACAAGCTCTCCGCCCTCCACGTGCTCGACCCGGTGCCCACCGCGATCCTGGTCGGCGAGCGCGACTGGCTGACCCCGCCCGACCACAGCAAAGCCATCGCCGCCGCCCTGCCCAAGGCGCAGCTCACCGAGGTGCCCGACACCTCCCACCTGATCCAGCTGGAGCGGCCCGGCATCGTCAACGACGCGCTGCGCGACCTGGTGAAGCGGGTGGAGCTCTGATGAGGCTCGCCACCGCCGACGACATGCGGGCCTACGGCGCCCGCCTGGCCGCCCGCCTGCGCCCCGGAGACCTGCTCGTCCTGTCGGGCCCGCTCGGCGCGGGCAAGACCACGCTCGTCCAGGGCATCGCCGAGGGCCTCAAAGTGCGCGGCCCGATCACCTCGCCCACGTTCGTGATCGCCAGGGTGCACCCCTCGCTGCGCCAGGGCCCGCCGCTCGTCCACGCTGACGCCTACCGGCTGGGCGGCGACCTGGAGGTGGACGACCTCGACCTGGACGCCTCGCTGGAGGAGTCGGTCACCGTCGTGGAGTGGGGCGAGGGGCTGGTCGAGGGGCTGGCCGACGACCGGCTGGAGATCCACATCGACCGCGAGGCGGGCGACGAGGCGCGCATCGTCACGCTGCGAGGTGTGGGCCCCAGGTGGTCCGACACGCCGTCTGATCCGCCAGAAGGCTAAAACGCCCGTCAAACCCGGGTATAGCTGGCACCCTTGACTTACCAGGCCAAAGATATAAATCATGATCGTTGGTCAGGGATTCGCCCAGAATTTCTGGGTATCAGGAGGGGCGACATCCACACTTTTGGTGGATGCTGGGGTGCAAGACGGCAAAGTGGGGTGCGGCCGGTGCTCAGGGTCAGGCGAGTCGCGTACGCGGGAGCCATCGTCATGGTCGGTCTGACCGGCTGCACGGCCTCGGCGGAGACCGATCCAACAGGCACACCCACCCCCACGGCCAGTGGCACGGCCTCCCCCACGACCACCGCCACGACCACCGCCACGACCACGGCGACCAGCACCCCGCGGACGACCACGACCAGGCAGACCATCTCGGTCCAGCTCAACCCCGACCGCGTCACCGCCGGTGAGACGTCCAGGGTGTGGATCCTGGCCAACTGCCCGGTCCCGACCGGCGGGCCCGCCCACACCGGCACCGCCACGTCCAGGGCGTTCATCAACGGCGTCACGCTCAACCCGGTCCCCGCGGCCTCGATCACCCCCACCTCGACGGCCACCCCCGCCGCGGGCTCGCCCTGGGTGCGCGGCGAGGCGCAGGTCTCGGGAACGATCCGGCGCGGCAGCTACCGCGTCGACGTCAAGTGCGACGGCACCAACGACCTGGGCAGGGCCACGCTCAGGGTGGTCGCGGCCGAGACCGAGGCCGAGCCGACCACCACGCTGCCCACCAGGGCGCCCAGGGCCGGCGGCGGCGGCACGTACGCACAGGACGCCTCCGAGGAGTCCTCGATCCCGCTCGGCCCGGCAGGCGTGCTCATCGCCCTGGCCCTGGCCGGGGGCGTCGGTTACGCGATCAAGCGTCGCAGCCGGGCGTAGATCGTGGCCCGCCCTGGACGGGTGGTGCTCGCCGGCGCCGTCACGGGCCTGCTGCTGGTCGCGTTCGGCAAGAGCATGCAGACCGGCACCACCCCTGCCGCAGCAGTCGTGCCCCAGAGCATCGACATCCCCTCGATCGACGTCGAGGCCGACCTGATGAAGCTCGACCTGCAGAAGAACGGCGAGGTCGAGCTGCCGCCCTACGAGAAGCCGAAGGTGGCCGGCTGGTACACCGGCAGCGCCGTTCCCGGCGAGAAGGGCGCCTCGGTGATCATCGGCCACGTCGACACCAAGACCGCTCCGGCCGTGTTCTACAAGCTCAGGCAGTTACGCAAGGGCGAGACCGTCAAGGTGGAGCGCAGCGACGGCAAGGTCGTGCGGTACAAGGTGGACTCGATCGAGCAGGTGCACAAGGACAGCTTCCCCACCAAGCGGGTCTACCTGGAGGACGGGCTCAAGCTGGTAACGTGCGGCGGCAAGTTCGACTACGCCAAGGGCGAATATCTCGACAATGTCATCGTGTACGCCTCCCAGATCTGAGAGCACATGACCGCCAACCCGCCCGCCGCCGGGACCCGCGTACCCTGGCACGAGGTGCACCCGGGGGTGCGCGCCGCGGTCGAGGAGTTCCTCGGCGGCCGCGTGACCTCAGCCGACACACAGCCGGGCGGCTTCTCCCCGGCCGCCGCCGTACGACTGCGCACGGACAACGGCAGGCGCGCCTTCGTCAAGGCCGTCGGCCCCGAGCCGAACGCCGACACCGTACGCATTTACCAGGCCGAGCTCAAGATCGCCGCCGCCCTGCCGGAGTCCGTCCCCGCCCCCAGGCTGCTGACCGGCTTCGAGCTGGCGGGGTGGGTCGCGCTGGTCTTCGAGGACGTCGAGGCCGAGCACCCCGAGCTGCCGTGGCGGCGCGACCAGCTCGACCGGGTGCTGGCGGCCGTCAAGGAGATGTCGGAGGCGCTCACGCCGTCCCCGATCGACGCCCCGGAGATCGGGGAGGTGTTCGGGCAGGCGTTCCAGGGCTGGCGCCGCCTGCTGGAGGAGGACACCTCGGGCCTCGACCCCTGGGCGCTGCGCCACCTCGGCGAGCTGGCCGAGCTGGAGTCCGGCTGGGCCGCGGCCGCGGCGGGCGACACCCTGGTCCACGCCGACCTGCGGGCCGACAACATCCTGCTCACCGACGACCGCGTCTTCGTCGTGGACTGGCCGTGGGCCTGCCGCGGCGCGCCCTGGTTCGACACGGTGGGCATGTTGCCCTCGGTGAGCATGCAGGGCGGGCCCCCGGCCGACGAGCTGTTCGACCTGCCCGGCCTCCCGGTCACCCAGGTCGTGGCGGCGGTCACCGGCTACCTCGTCCGGCAGGGCCGCCTGCCCGATCCGCCCGGCCTGCCCACGATCAGAGCGTTCCAGCGGGCCCAGGGAGTGGTGGCCCTCGACTGGCTGAAGCGGCGTACGGGCTGGGCGTGACCCTTCCGGCGGGTAGGCTAAACAGTCGTGCTGGTCCTGGCCTTTGATACCGCGACGCCCGCCGTCACCGCCGCGCTCCACGACGGGGAGCGCGTGCTCGCCGAGTCGACGACGATCGACGCGCGGCGACACGGCGAGCTGCTCGCGCCCACCATCGAGCTCGTCCTGGGGGAGGCGGGCGCCTCCCCGCGCGACGTGACGGCCATCGTGGCGGGCAGCGGCCCCGGTCCCTACACCGGGCTGCGCGTCGGGCTGATGACCGCGCAGGGGCTCGCCACCACCCTCGGCGTCCCCGCGTACGGCATCTGCACGCTCGACGCCGTCGCCTACGGCAGCGGGCTCACCGGGCCCTTCCTGGTCGCCACCGACGCGCGGCGGAAGGAAGTGTTCTGGGCGCGCTACTCCGATCTGCGCACCCGGCTCGACGGTCCCTTCGTGGACCGGCCCGCCGACGTGCCGGTGGAGGGGCTGCCGGTCGTGGGCGCGGGCGCCCAGCTCTACGCCGACCTCCTGGGGGGCGGGGGCGACGCGCCGCCCTACCCCTACGCCGGCGCGCTGGCCGCCCTGGCGGCCGAGCGGCTGGCCCAGGGCATCCCGCTCGACCCGCCGCGCCCGATCTACCTGCGCAGACCCGACGCCGTGGCGCCGGGAGCACCCAAGAGGGTGACGGCGTGAACCTCAGGCCGATGACCGCGGCCGACCTTCCGGCGGTCATGGCCATCGAGCGTGCCACGTTCCCGCTCGACGCGTGGAGCGAGGGCATGATGCGCGGCGAGCTGGCCGAGATGCCGCGCTCCCGTCACTACGTGGTGGCCCTGGTGGACGACGAGATCGTCGCCTACGCCGGGCTCGCCGCCGCGGCCGACCAGGCCGACGTGCAGACCATCGCGGTGCTGGAGAAACACCAGGGCACGGGCATCGGCAGCGCGCTGCTGACCGCGCTGCTGGCCGAGGCGAGCCGCCGGGGCGCCCGGGAGATCTTCCTGGAAGTACGCGCCGACAACCCGCGCGCGCAGGCGGTCTACCGGCATTTCGGGTTCGAGGAGATCGGCACCCGCCGCCGCTACTACGACGACGGCACCGACGCGATCATGATGAGAAGGAAGCTAGGTGACTGACGCACCCCTGGTCCTGGGCATCGAGACGTCCTGCGACGAGACCGGCATCGGCATCGTCAGGGGCCACACGCTGCTGGCCAACACGATCGCCTCCAGCATGGAGGAGCACGCCAGGTTCGGCGGCGTGGTGCCCGAGGTCGCCTCGCGCGCCCACCTGGAGGCCATGACGCCCACGGTGGAGGCCGCGCTGGCCGAGGCCGGGCTGAAGTTCTCCGACATCGACGCCATCGCCGTGACGGCCGGCCCCGGGCTGGCCGGGGCGCTGCTGGTCGGCGTGGCCGCGGCCAAGTCCTACGCGCTCGGCCTCGGCGTCCCTCTCTACGGTGTCAACCACCTCGCCGCCCACGTCGCCGTCGACCAGCTCGAACACGGGCCGCTGCCCAAGCCGTGCATCGCCCTGCTCGTCTCGGGCGGCCACTCCTCGCTGCTGCTCGTGCCCGACGTGGCCGAGGACGTGATCTCGCTCGGCTCCACCGTCGACGACGCGGCCGGCGAGGCGTTCGACAAGGTGGCGCGGGTGCTGGGGCTGCCGTTCCCCGGCGGACCGTACATCGACCGCGCCGCCCGCGACGGTTCGGGGACGGCCATCGCCTTCCCGCGCGGCAAGGTCGACGACGGCACGCTCGACTTCTCCTTCTCCGGGCTCAAGACGGCCGTGGCGCGCTGGGTCGAGGCCAGGGAGACGGCGGGGGAGTCCATCCACGTGCCCGACGTGGCCGCCTCCTTCCAGGAGGCCGTGGTGGACGTGCTGACCCGCAAGGCGCTGCAGGCGTGCCGGAAATACGACGTGCACGACCTGCTGATCGGAGGCGGGGTGGCGGCCAACTCCCGGCTGCGGGCGCTGGCCCAGGAGCGGTGCGACGCGGCGGGCGTACGCCTGCGCGTGCCCCGTCCCGGGCTGTGCACCGACAACGGCGCCATGGTCGCGGCCCTGGGCTCCGACCTGGTCGCGGCCGGCATCACGCCCTCGACGCTGGAGATCCCGGCCGACTCGTCGCTGCCGATCACGACGGTGCACGTCTGAGCTCCTCGCCGCCGATCACGACCGCGCACGTCCGAGCTCCTCGCGCCCGCGGAGGGCGCGCAGGCGCACGGCCAGCGCGGCACCCGCGAGTACGGAGAAGAGCCCGATCTGCCACCAGTCGGAGTCACTGCCGCCCAGGTGCCGGTCCAGCAGGTGGTTGATCGCGTGGAAGGTGTTGGTGAACACGTAGCCCGCCAGCACCACCGCGATCACGTCGCGCCACCACAGGGCGCACAACATCATCATGCCGATGCCTATCTGGAAGACACCGGCGTCGTGCAGGAAGTGGACGTGGTCGGGCCAGTTCGCCCATGCGGCGAAGCCCGTCGGATCGATCCGCATCCACACGCCGGCGACGAGCATCGTCGCCGCGGCTACGACCACTGTGATCTTGATGAACATCCGTTGCTCCTTTCGCTCCGAGCAACGGACGGTCATGACCTCCCGGACGTGACAGGAACGGCTGTGAGCCGCCTCACAGGGGCGCTCAGTCCTTGGCCCGGGTCGGGCGCAGCAGGGCCTCCGCCAGGGCCAGCATGGTCTCCTCCAGCGCGCCCAGGCGCTTGTTCAGGTCTTCGGTCGCGGGCTGGACGATGCCGGACACCGTGCCGGCCAGCTCGTCGCGGTCGGGCCGCGACCTGACCAGGTCGGTGAGCGCGTCGGCGGCGGCGGTCAGGCGCTCGGCCTGCTCGCCGGTGTGGGACTGGATGAGCTCGCCGACCCGCTCGGGGATGGCCAGGGTGGCGGGGAGCTGGCTCATCCGCTGGTTGACGGCCTCGATGCGGTCGTCCACCGACTCCAGGTGCTCGCCGGCCTGCTCGGCGCGGGTGGCCAGGCCGTTCATGTGGGTGTCGAGGCCGTTGAAGCGGGAGTCGATGGCGTCGAAGCGGCCGGTCATGTGCTCCTCGGCCTCCACCAGCCGCTCGTCGATGGCGTCGATCTGGTTGTCGAGCTTGTTGAAGCGGCCCTCGCTGCGGGTGGCGCTCTCGCTGACGTGCTGGCCGGTGGCGACCAGGCGCTCGTCCAGCGAGGCGAAGCGGGCGTCGACGCGTACGTCGAGGGCGTCGAAGCGGTCGTCGTGGCGGCCCAGGTGGCCGTCGAGCGTGCCGAGCCGCTTGTCGACCGCGCCGAGTTGGCCGTCCATGGACAGGATGCGCTTGTCGACGCCGCTCATCCGGCCGTCGATGCCGTCGAGCCTGGTGTCGATGTCGGCCAGGCACTCGTCGGCGGACTCCAGCCGGCTGTCGAACCCGGTGAGCCTGGTGTCGAGGCCCATGAGCTTGCCCTCTGCCCGGTCGAGCCGGGCGTCCACGCCGCTGAGCCGGGCCGTCAGGCGCTGCTCGCTCTCCCCGAGCTGCACCGCGAGGTGCTGGTCGGTCTCGTCGAGCCTGGTGGTGAGGCGCTGCTCGACACCGGACAGGCGGCTGGTGAGCTGCTCGTCGGCCTCCTTGAGCCGGCTCACGAGGCGCTCGTCGGCCTCCAGGAGGGCCGTGGCCAGCCGCTGGTCGGTCTCGTCGAGGCGGAGGGTCAGCCGCTGGTCCGCGTCGTCCAGGCGGGCCGTCAGGCGCTTGTCGGTCTCGTCCAGCCGGACGGTGAAGCGCTGCTCGGCGGCGTCCACCTTGCTCGCAAGCTGCTCGGCCGTGCCCGCCAGGCGCTCACCGACGCCGTCCGACATGTCGTTGACCACGGCCTCGACCCGGTCGGTACGGTCGGCCAGCTCGGCCATCGACTTGTCGAGCCGGGTGAAGCGGCTGGCGGCGGCCTCCATGCTGGAGTTGAGGCCGGCCAGCGTGGCCGCGAAGTCGGACATGCCCTTGGTGATGCCGTCAGTGGTGTCGAGCACCGACTGCAGCCGGCTCAGCGCCTCGTCCACGCTCTCGCCCACGGTCCCCAAGTCGGCCCACAGGCTCGGCAGCTCGGCGACCGGAGTCACGCGGGCGTCCACGTGGCCCACCTTCTCGCCCACGGCGTCCACGTGGTCGCGCACGGCCTCCACGTGCTGAGCCAGGCCCTCCGCCCACATCGGCGGCTTGGCGGAGATCTCCTCGAGCCGCCCGCTCACCGACTCAAGAGTGCCGCTGAGGCCCCCCAGCTCGCGCTCTCGCACCTCCCGCAGGAGCCACTCCATGCCTTCGAGCCGCTGGCGGATCTCGTCGAGCACGGCGCCCTGGGTGCGCTGCTCGTACACGTGGTCCTGGGCGGCGCGCGCGAGCAGGTCCCGCATCCTCTTGGGGACGGCGTCGTAAGCGCCCGTTTGAAGAAGGGTGGTGTGGTTGGAATGGTCCACCGAAAGCTCCTTCGCTCGCCGACGGTCTGCCGCGCAGCGGTGGGGTAAGGTCCGGTTCATTTCTGAAAGAGCGAGAACGCGGTCAACCGCATTAGGGGGGAGAACTCCCGCCCGCCCACCTTAGCCTTTCGATCAAGGTCCGTCAGTGGTGAAGTGAAAGATCGCGGTTAACGCGCGGATGACCGGATTTGAGGGTTCAGCCAGGTGAGAGGGCCTTGCAGATGAGAACCGATGGTTTGTCGATAATCCTGGTCAGGATGATGACCGCCGAGTTGTCGCCCTTGAGTCGCAGGTCAGCGCGGAGGCGTTCGATGTCGATGGCGGAGCCGCGCTTTTTGATGGTGACATTGCCGATTTTTCGGTCACGGAGTGCGGCGCGGAGTCTTTTCAGCGAGAAAGGAAGAATGTCCTCTATTTCGTATCTTGTGGCCCACGGGGAGTCCACCGGGTCGTCGGCCGTGATGTAGGCGATCATCGGGTCGAGCAGCCTGCCGCCGACGAGCTCGGCCACCTCGCCGACGAGGTGGGCGCGGATGGCGGCGCCGTCGGGCTCGTAGACGTAGCGGCCGGCGGGGCCGACCGGGGCCTGGACTCCGGCGGCGGTCAGGGTGTGGCCGCCCGGCAGCAGGGTGGCCCGCCGGCCTCCGCCCTGGCCGGTCCAGAGGGTGGCCTCCTTGACCTCGCCCTTGTAGGAGATCCACTCGGCCTCGGCGCCCTCGGGGATGAACTCGTACGGGAGGCCGGGGGCCACCTTGAGGCACGCCAGGGCGGCCCGGGAGACCAGGTCGAGCACCACGGGCCAGGGCGGGGAGTAGGCCATGGGATCGAACGTCCGGCCCCTGCCCGTACGCCTGGCCGGATCGGCGAACAGCACGTCGTAGTCCTCGGGCCGCACCCCGGCCGCGTCCGCGACGGTCACCGTCACCCGCTCGCCCACGCCGAACGCCTCCGCGTTGGCCCTGGCCACGGCGACGGTCAGCGGGTCGGTGTCCACGGCGGTCACGGTGCAGCCGGCGCGGGCCAGCGCGAGGAGGTCGCCGCCGACGCCGCAGCAGGCGTCCAGGACGTGGGGCGCTCCCGCGGGGCGAAGGGCGAACAGGCGGCGGGCGCGGTGCTCGGCGACCTCCGCCCGGGTGGACTGCTCCAGGCCGTGTGACGTGAAATACATTTTGCCGGCGTCTTGCCCGAACTTGGCCCTGGCCCGCTCCCTGAGCCCGGCCTGGGTGAGGGCGGCGGAGGTGAGCCCGGCGTCGTAGGTCCTGCGCAGGGTGGTGGCGGCGGCGACCGGATCGGCGCCCACCAGCTCTCCGGCCTCCACGAGCGCCCGCCGGCCGCGCGGGGTGAGCAACTCGGTGAAGGCGTCCAGGTCCACGTCACCTGACGTTAGCGGCACCGGGCACGTACCCGTCACGCAGGGGACGCGCGGGAGCTCTACCGTCTGATTACGGTCTGATCGCTCTCAGCAGACGCGTTCGTGTTGACTGTCAAGCCCCTCTTGCATATGTTTCCTGTTGGCACTCTCCCCTTGAGAGTGCCAACGTGCGACGAGGCAGGTCTGACACCCGCGACGGCAGGCCCAGCTGGTCGCCTCTTCTAGATCATTCAAATCTGAAGGGGAGGTCCGATCGTGACGACCGCCACCAAGGTTCCCGTTAAGCCGCTCGGCGACCGCATTGTGGTTCAGCCGCTTGAGGCCGAGCAGACCACCGCTTCCGGCCTGGTCATCCCTGACACCGCCAAGGAGAAGCCGCAGGAGGGCAAGGTTCTTGCGGTGGGCCCGGGCAACTGGGACGAGGACGGCGACAAGCGGATTCCGCTCGACGTCTCTGAGGGCGACATCGTCCTCTACAGCAAGTACGGCGGCACCGAGGTCAAGTACGGCGGCGAGGAGTACCTCGTGCTCTCCGCCCGCGATGTTCTCGCGATCATCGAGAAGTAGGCCGGATGTGTCGAGCCCCGGGCGCTCTTGAGGGCGGCCGGGGCTTTCGACGCTAGGAGAGGACATTCAGCAATGGCGAAGATCCTGGAGTTCGACGAGGACGCCCGCCGCGCGCTCGAGCGCGGCGTGAACGCCCTCGCGGACGCCGTGAAGGTAACTCTCGGCCCGCGTGGCCGCAACGTCGTCATCGACAAGAAGTTCGGTGCGCCGACGATCACGAACGACGGTGTGACCATCGCTCGTGAGATCGAGCTGGAAGAGCGCTACGAGAACCTCGGCGCCCAGCTCGCCAAGGAAGTTGCCACCAAGACCAACGACATCGCGGGCGACGGCACCACCACCGCGACCGTCCTGGCCCAGGCCATGGTCCGCGAGGGCCTGCGCAACGTGGCGGCCGGCGCCTCGCCGCTGTCGCTCAAGCGCGGCATCGACAAGGCGGCCAGGACGATCAGCGACAAGCTGCTCGCCAGCGCCCGTCCGGTCGAGGACAAGAAGGAGATCGCCAATGTCGCGACGATCTCCGCTCAGGACGCGCAGATCGGCGACCTGATCGCCGAGGCGTTCGACAAGGTGGGCAAGGACGGTGTCCTCACCGTCGAAGAGTCCAACGCCATGGGCATGGAGCTCGAGTTCACCGAGGGCATGCAGTTCGACAAGGGTTACCTGTCGGCCTACATGGTGACCGACCCCGAGCGGATGGAGTCCGTCCTCGAGGACGCCTACATCCTGCTCACCCAGGGCAAGATCTCCTCCATCGCGGACTTCCTGCCGCTGCTGGAGAAGATCGCCCAGACGAAGAAGCCGCTCCTCGTGGTCGCCGAGGACGTCGAGGGCGAGGCCCTGGCCGTCCTGGTCACCAACAAGATCCGCGGCACCTTCACCTCCGTGGCCGTCAAGGCCCCGGGCTTCGGTGACCGCCGCAAGGCGATGCTGCAGGACATGGCCATCCTCACCGGCGGCCAGGTCGTCAGCGAGGAGGTCGGCCTCAAGCTGGAGCACGTCGGTCTCGAGGTGCTCGGCACGGCCCGCCGCGTCGTCGTCACCAAGGACGCCACGACCATCGTCGACGGCGCCGGTGACGCGCAGGCCATCGAGGACCGCGTCAAGGAGATCAAGCTCGCCATCGAGCAGTCCGACTCCGACTGGGACCGCGAGAAGCTGCAGGAGCGCCTGGCCAAGCTCGCCGGCGGTGTGTGCGTGCTGCGTGTCGGCGCCGCCACCGAGGTGGAGCTGAAGGAGAAGAAGCACCGCCTCGAGGACGCGATCTCCGCGACGCGCGCCGCGATCGAGGAGGGCATCGTCTCCGGCGGTGGCTCCGCGCTCATCCACGTCTCCAAGGAGCTCGACGACCTCGGCCTGACGGGCGACGAGGCCACCGGTGTCGGCGTCGTGCGCCGCGCGCTGGTGGAGCCGGCCCGCTGGATCGCCGAGAACGCCGGCCTCGAGGGCTACGTGGTGACGCACAAGGTCGCCGAGCTGGAGGCGGGTCACGGCCTCAACGCCGCGACCGGCGAATACGGCAACCTGCTCGACCAGGGCGTCATCGACCCGGTGAAGGTCACGCGGTCGGCCGTGCAGAACGCGGCTTCGATCGCGGGCATGCTGCTCACCACCGAGGTGCTCGTGGTGGACAAGCCCGAGGAGGAGGCCCCGGCCGGCGGCCAGGGTCACGGTCACGGCCACGGCCACTGACCGGTCTTCCGTACGCACGCGTCACGGCCCGCACCCTGAGGGGGTGCGGGCCGTACGCGTTCCCGGGCCGTCGGGGGCCGTGAGGGGCCGTACGCTGGTCGCGGGCTCGGTGTGGGGAGGCGGGGCGGGATGCGGTACGCGCGGGCGGTGGAGCGGCTGCGGATGCTCGCCGAGGAGTGCGAGCGGACCAGGCGCGTCCCGGCGGACGAGCCGTTCCTGCGGGCGGCGTACGTGTTCGGCGACCTGCTCGACGGGGCCGATCCCATCGACGCGGTAGAGGTCGTCCTCGTGCTGAATCTGCCGCCCGAGGAGGTGGCCTGGGAGACCCAGCCGCCCGGCACCGCCTGGCTGGTGGACTTCCTGCGCCTGGACAAGGGCGGGATCGCCTACTGGTGGCGGTCCCATCGGGATCCGGTGGCCAACCATCGCATCCGGGAGCCCGTACGGTTCTGGTCGCTCGAAGGGATCGAGAAGGGCGTGCTGGAGGCGCTGCGGGAGCGGCGGTTCGAGTCGGTACGCGGCGCCGCCGGTGGTGGCGAGGCGCGGGTGGCTCAGGTCGCGGGGGAGCTGGGGACCGCCCTGGAGCACCTGCGGGCCGTGCACGAGGCGTACTGGGACCGGCGGTGGCGGCGGGAGCACCGGGGGCTGGGGCGGTATCCGGAGCATCATCTGTGGGAGGCGGTCCGGGGGTACCTGGATCTGCTCGACGCGCGTGACGAACGCGAGTGATCGCGCCGGCGGGTTTGCTATCCGAAGGTCGCTGCGGTGCCTGCCTTGTTGCGATGGGTTCGCATTTGTGCCCGGGGAGGTTCTGGGCGGGATGGGGGGAAGTGTGGGAAAAGGTGGATTATTGGAGTAAACCGGGTGCGGGCCATAAGCGTCGGCGGTCTGACAAATATCGTGCATTCCGGGTTATCAAGTGAAACATTATGTCAATATTAAGGCTTAGTGTGGTCGGTTGATTACTGCTGGTTATCGTCGCTTCAATGTGACCAATCCGTAGCCGTTCGCTATGACGACAGGCAGGATCAGTGCGGGCATCATGCCTATCGTGAGCGAGGGAAGCGTCGCCGACGCCAAAATTGGGGTAAGGCTCGCGTCGAGACTTCCGGCACGGACGGATGACTCCGACCTTAGGGAACTGACGAGCCTCGCCGTGCAGGGAGATCGCAGTGCGATCGAATCTCTGCTCGGTGAGTTGCGTCCGATGGTGGTGCGGTATTGCCGCGCCAGGCTGGGCAGGGTTTCAGGGCAATATCACATTGCCGACGACGTAGCCCAGGAGGTGTGCATCGCGGTGTTGTCCGCGTTGCCGCGATACCGGGACATGGGGCGGCCATTCGCGTCCTTCGTGTTCGGGATCGCCTCGCACAAGGTGGCCGACGCGCTGCGCAGTTCGGTGCGGTCGGCCGTACCCACTCAGGATCTGCCCGACGGGCCCGACGACGGGCCGGGGCCAGAGGAGACGGTGGTCAGGTACATCGAGGTGGAGCACGCCCGGCGGTTGCTGGCCAGGCTGCCCGACAACCAGCGCGAGTTGCTGCTGATGCGGGTGGTGTCGGGGCTGTCCGCCGAGGAGACCGGTAATGTACTCGGCATGTCACCGGGTGCGGTTCGCGTCGCCCAGCATCGGGCGCTGGCGAGGTTGCGGCAGATGGCCGAGCTGGAGTCGGCTTGACGCCTGAGGAGGAGACCGACGCGCTGCTCGACGCGCTCGGTCGTGGAGAGACGCCTGGCTCAGGCGATGTGGCGGCGCGGCTGCTGGCCGCGCTGCGGAAGGATGTCGGTCAGCGGCGCTCCTCCGTGTCGATGACGCCGTCGACATAGCCTCTGGCGTAGTCCCAGCTGACGTAGTCGGCGGGGTCAGGGTGAAAGGCCGGCTCGTGGACCTGCGGCTGGCCTTTCTCGATCATCTGTTTCAGGTTGCCGCGCAGCAGCTCCCAGTCGAAGAAGTGCTGCTCGCCGCATTCCGGGCAGTCGAGTACGAGCCCCAGCACCCCCTGCGGTTCGAGCAGGGAGCGGAAGACCTCGACGTCGGCGAGGTCGGTGATGGCCTCGTCGCGTTCGGCTGCCGTGAGCGGCTCGGCGTCGTCGAGGGCGCCCATCGCCGAGGAAGGGTCGTTAGGGTCGTCCGCGAACGGATCGCGGGGGACGTCTTCCAGCACCTTCCCACCATATGACCGAAGCGGCCCCAGCGGTGGGGATTACCTCAGCCATCCACGTCTGGCAGCCTCCACACCTGCGTGAAAGCGGGATTGAGCGCCCAACTCGGTCATGGCGTCGGCGAACCTCCCCCGCACCGTGCGTACCGACAGCCCGAGCTGGCGGGCGATCGAGTCGTCGCACATGCCCTGCGCGGCCAGGCGCAGCACCTGGACCATGCCGTCGCGCCTGCTGCCCCACGGTAGGGGCATGGCCCGGGCCCACAGCTCCTGGAAGAGCGAGCGCAGCACGCCCACCACGACGGAGGTGCGGACGAGGTAGAAGTTGTAGGCGTGGTCGGGCAGGTTGCCGCCCCAGTGCGCGGGCATGCCCGCCACCTCCGCGCCGGCGGTCAGGAACCAGCTCGGCACCCGGTCCAGCGTACGTACCTTGCCGCCCGATTCGATGAGGCGGGTGAGCTGTTCGCGAACGCCGGGGACCGTGAGCGTGGAGACCGGAATGATCGTATGAACGGTGAGAAGGTTTCGTTTTTGCGCGTCAATCCAGGGATCTGCAAATTTCCGGGCAAAATCTGTCATGGTGCGCTCGTCGGGAACCGCGGTGAGTAATGGCATCGGTGGCGTCTGGCATTGAACGGCGATGCCCACCACGCTCTCGTACAGGATGTCCGCGCCGCTCACCATCTCGACCGTGAAAGGGCCGCTGCGGTAGTCGCGGCCGGCGTCGTAGTCGCGGATCAGGCTGCGGATCGAGCCGAGCGCCGAGTCGATCATGCGGCTCTCCTCGGCCAGCCGGTCGAGGCGCTCGGCGATCACCCGGCCCAGAGCCGCCGCGGGGTGTCTGGCCAGGTACTGGCCGCTCTGTTCGTCGATCACCCCCAGCTTCACGAGGTCGTCGAGCTGGCGGCCGACCTTCTCCACGGTGCCGTCCATGGCCTGCGCCAGATCGGTCCGGGTCGCCTTGTGCAGGCGGAGCACCGCGGAGTAGAGCGCCGTCTGGGCCGGGTCGAGGCCCAGCGTCTCGAAGGGATCGGACATGGTTCGCGGCTCATTGCGCATTATGGGCGGCTCCGTTGGGGGGACACGGGCGTGCCGCGAGAATAACCCCGCATCAGGCCTCTGTCCGCTCGTTCCGCCGACTAGGTCGCCGCGCCGTGCAACTTCGTGCAATTGCACGTTTTCACATTGCGATGTTCCGTTGAGTAACGCAGGCTTTACCTAGCGTCGGCATCCACACAAAGGCGCGGCGGTCACGGCCATCAGGACGCGGAGGGGGGTTCGGTGGTGCGGTGCACTGCCATCGCCCGGATGCCGGTGGCCGGGGGATGAGACGGGATCACCGACCCGTCCCATCCCCCGGCACTTTTTGATGCCGGGAGTACGACGGGCCGCAGGCACGGGGAACCGCTGCCTGCGGTGGGTCGCTGGACGCGATCGCCCGTAGGCGCGGAGACCGCTGCCTGCGGGGGGTCGCTGGACGCGACCCCCCGTGGGGGTCGTCGTGCTTCCGGCATCGGTGTGTTCCGGGCGTCGTGCTCCCGGTGCCGATGTGTTTTGGAGGCAGGCCCTAGACTTAGCTGAATCAGCGCAACGGCAGGAGGGGGCCGCAGCATGTCCAAGTTCACCGAGATGGGTTTGACCTTCGACGACGTGCTGTTGGTGCCTGGATATTCAGACCTCCAACCAGGCGAGGCCGACACCCGATCTCGCCTGTCCAAGGGCATCACGCTGTCCATCCCGCTGGTCTCCGCCGCCATGGACACCGTCACCGAGGCTCGCATGGCGGTCGCCATGGCCCGGCAGGGCGGCATCGGCATCCTGCACCGCAACCTTTCGGTCGAGGAGCAGGCCCAGCAGGCCGACCTGGTCAAGCGGTCCGAGGCCGGCATGGTCACCAACCCCGTGACCTGCAGCCCGGACGACACGCTGGCCGACGTCGAGCGGCTGTGCGCCACGTACCGGATCTCCGGGGTGCCCGTCACCGACATGTCCGGCACTCTCGTCGGGATCGTCACCAACCGCGACATGCGCTTCGAGAACGACCAGTCGCGGCCCGTGCGCGAGGTCATGACCAAGATGCCGCTGGTCACCGCGCCCGTGGGGGTGTCGCGTGACGACGCGTTCGCCCTGCTCAGGAAGAACAAGATCGAGAAGCTGCCGCTCGTGGACGCCGAGGGCAGGCTCCGTGGCCTGATCACGGTCAAGGACTTCACCAAGAGCGAGCAGTACCCCCTGTCCACCAAGGACGCCGACGGCCGGCTCATCGTCGGGGCGGCCGTGGGCGTCGGCGGCGACGCCGAGCTGCGCGCCAAGGCGCTGATCGAGGCCGGGGTGGACGTGGTGGTCGTGGACGTGGCCCACGGTCATTCCAAGGGGCTGGCCGAGATGATCGCCAAGATCAAGGCCAACAGCAAGGTCCAGGTCATCGGCGGCAACATCGCGACCAGAGCCGGCGCCCAGATGCTGGTCGACGCCGGCGCCGACGCGGTCAAGGTGGGTGTGGGCCCGGGCTCCATCTGCACCACCCGGGTGGTGGCCGGGGTCGGCGCGCCGCAGGTCACGGCCATCTACGAGGCGTCCAAGGCGTGCGCGCCGGCCGGCGTGCCGGTGATCGGCGACGGTGGGCTGCAATACTCCGGCGACATCGTCAAGGCGATCGCCGCCGGGGCCGACACGGTCATGCTGGGCTCGCTGCTCGCCGGGTGCGAGGAGTCGCCCGGTGAGCTGATCTTCATCAACGGCAAGCAGTTCAAGTCGTACCGGGGCATGGGCTCGCTCGGCGCCGTACGCAACCGCGAGCGCGGCGGCACCTCCTTCAGCAAGGACCGCTACGCGCAGGCCGAGGTCGGCGGCGAGGACAAGTACATCCCCGAGGGCATCGAGGGCCAGGTCCCCTACCGCGGCCCGGTCGCTGCCGTCGCCCACCAGCTCATCGGCGGGCTGCGCCAGGGCATGTGGTACGCCGGCTGCCGCACGATCGGCCAGATGCACACCGACTGCGAGCTGATGCCGATCACGGCGGCGGGCCTCAAGGAGAGCCATCCCCACGACATCCAGATGACCGTGGAAGCTCCGAACTATCACAGAAGGTAAGTTCATGACTCAGCAGGTGGAGATCGGCCGGGGGAAGACCGGGCGGCGGGCGTACGCGCTTGACGAGATCGGCCTGGTGCCCTCGCGGCGCACCCGTGACCCGGAGGAAGTCTCGATCTCCTGGCAGATCGACGCCTACCGGTTCGAGCTGCCCGTGGTCGTCGCTCCCATGGACAGCGTGGTCTCGCCGGCCACCGCCATCGAGATCGGCCGGCTCGGCGGTCTGGCGCCGCTCGACCTCGAGGGGCTGTGGACGAGGTACGAGGACCCGCTGCCGCTGCTGGAGGAGTGCGCCTCCCTCGACCAGGAGGCGGCCACCAAGCGGCTCCAGGAGATCTACGCGGCGCCGATCAAGGAGGACCTGATCGGCCGCCGGATCGAGGAGATCCGCGGCTCCGGGGTGACCACCGCCGTGCGCCTGTCGCCGCAGCGTACGGTCCAATACCACAAGGCCGTGATCGACGCCGGCGTCGACATCTTCGTCATCCGCGGCACGACCGTCTCGGCCGAGCACGTGTCGGGGCGGGCCGAGCCGCTCAACCTCAAGCAGTTCATCTACGAGCTGGACGTGCCGGTCATCGTGGGCGGCTGCGCCACGTACACCGCGGCCCTGCACCTGATGCGCACCGGCGCGGCCGGCGTGCTGGTGGGCTTCGGCGGGGGCGCCTCGCACACGACGCGTACCGTGCTGGGCGTGGCCGTGCCGATGGCCACCGCGATCTCGGACGTGGCGGCGGCGCGGCGGGACTACATGGACGAGTCGGGCGGCCGCTACGTGCACGTGATCGCCGACGGCGGCATGGGCACCTCCGGTGACATCGCCAAGGCCATCGCGTGCGGGGCCGACGCCGTGATGGTGGGCTCGCCGCTGGCCCGCGCGGCCGAGGCGCCCGGGCACGGGTTCCACTGGGGCTCGGAGGCGCACCACCCCGACCTGCCGCGCGGGCGGCGGGTCGCGTTCGGGACCGTGGGGACGCTGGAGCAGATCCTGCACGGGCCGTCGAGCGTGGCGGACGGGTCGATGAACCTCATGGGGGCGCTGAAGCGGACCATGGCGTCGACCGGCTACTCCGACATCAAGGAGTTCCAGCGCGTCGAGGTCGTCGTCGCGCCGACCCAGCGCTGACCAGCCAAGCCGATCCTGATTCGGGCCGCTCCCATGCGATTGGGGGCGGCCTTTTACGTAGGGTTCCTGGCATGGAACCCCTTGAGGAGAGGATCGCGCGGCTTGAGCGGCAGGTCGCGTACCTCCAGCGTCACCTCGGCATCGATCCCGCGTTCATCGACTCTGTCTCCGGCGGGCCGGAGCTGCCGCCGCAGTTCTACCAGGAGTTGCGGAACGGGAAGATGATCAAGGCCATCAAGATCTACCGCGAGGTCACCGGGGCCTCGCTGCTCAACGCCAAGAACGCCGTGGAGGCCATGGCCCGGCAGCTGTGAGCCTGTCGATCCGGGTGCCCGGCGTTCGTGTAGGAGGTGAGCGGCGGGCACTACGGTAAGGCGGTATGCCGGATGTCGAGCAGGTGTTCCGTGAGGAGTACGGCAGGGCGGTCGCCGTGCTCGTACGCGTCTTCGGCGACATCGACCTGGCCGAGGAGGCGGTGCAGGAGGCGTTCGCCGTGGCGGTGCGCCAGTGGCCGGAGGCCGGGGTGCCGCCGAGCCCGGCCGGCTGGATCATCACCACCGCACGGAACCGGGCCATCGACCGGTTGCGCAGGGAGTCGGCCCGCCCCGACAAGCACGCGCAGGCCGCGCTCCTGCAAGCGCCCGGCGAGCCGCCGTTGGAGGGGCCCGTGCGCGACGACCGGCTGCGGCTGATCTTCACCTGCTGCCACCCGGCGCTGGCCGTGCACGCGCAGGTGGCCCTCACACTGCGGTTGCTGGGCGGGCTCACGACCGCCGAGATCGCCCGCGCCTTTCTCGTGCCCGAACCGACCATGGCCCAGCGGCTGGTCAGGGCGAAGAACAAGATCCGGGACGCGCGCATCCCGTACCGGGTGCCGGGCGACGCCGACCTGCCCGACCGGTTGCGGTCGGTGCTGGCGGTGGTCTACCTGATCTTCAACGAGGGGTACACGGCCAGTTCCGGCGATCGGCTCGTGCGCGAGGAGCTGTGCGCCGAGGCCGTCCGGCTCGGGCGGCTGCTGGCCGAGCTCATGCCGGACGAGCCCGAGGTGCTGGGGCTGCTGGCGTTGATGCTGCTCATCGAGTCGCGGCGGCCGGCCCGTACGGGGGCGGACGGGGAGCTGGTGCCCTTGGCCGAGCAGGACCGGGGGTTGTGGGACCGGGGGCTCGTCGAGGAGGGGCAGGCCATCGTCCGGGCGTGCCTGCGGCGCGACGAGCCGGGGCCGTACCAGGTGCAGGCCGCGATCAACGCCGTGCACAGCGACGCCGCGCGGGCGGGGGACACCGACTGGGGGCAGATCCTGCGGCTGTACGACCTGCTGCTGACGTTCACGCCCACCGCGGTGGTGGCGCTGCACCGGGCGGTGGCCCTGGCCGAGGTCGACGGGCCGGAGGCGGCGTTGCGGGTGGTCGACGGGCTCGAGGTGGACTATTACCTGTTGCATGCCGTGCGGGCGGACCTGCTGCGGCGGCTGGGGCGCGAGGGGGAGGCCGTGGCGGCGTACGAGGCGGCCATCGCGCGGTCCGGCAACGAGGTGGAGCGGGAGTTCCTGCGGAGGAGGATGTGATGGCGGGTGGCCGGGTTTGCGTGGTCACGGGGGCCAATCGGGGGATCGGGCGCGAGGTGGCGAGGCAGCTCGCGCTGGCCGGTGACCTCGTGGTGCTGACGGCCAGGGATCTGGGCAAGGCGGAGAAGGCCGCCAGGGAGCTGGGCGAGGCCGTGGGGGCGTGGCAGCTCGACGTGTCCGACCCGGGATCCGTGGAGAGGTTCGCCGGGGAGATCGGGGTGGCTCATGGCCGGGTGGACGTGCTGGTCAACAATGCCGCCATTCACTACGACACCTGGCAGCGGGCCACCGACGCCGATCTGACGGTGGTCCAGGAGGCGCTGGAGACGAACCTGCTGGGCGCGTGGCGGGTGACGCTGGCCCTGCTGCCGCTGCTGCGGGCCTCCGACCACGCGCGGGTGGTGAACGTCTCCAGCGAGATGGGGTCGCTGGCGTCGATGGGGGCGGGGACCCCGGCGTACGCGGTGTCGAAGGCCGGGCTGAACGCGCTGACCAGGATCCTGGCGGCCGAGCTGCACCGGGAAGGCGTCCTGGTCAACTCGGTCTGCCCGGGGTGGGCGGCGACCGACATGGGCGGGGCCGGCGGGCGGCCGGTGGCCGAGGGGGCGAGGAGCGTGCTGTGGGCCGCCGACCTGCCTGACGGCGGGCCCACCGGGGGGTTCTTCCAGGACGGGGCGCCCTTGCCCTGGTGACGTGCCGGCCCGGCGGATGTGCCCTAGCATGCGGGAATGGCTGATCTTCAGCACACGCACGAGCTGGACTACGACGGCGACCGCGTGGTCAAGCGGTACGTCGACAGCAAGCCCGGCGCGGCCGAGCGCGAATGGCGGGCGCTGAACCTGCTGGCCGAGTACGCCCCGGACCTCGCGCCCGAGCCGATCGCGTACGACGACGGCGTGGTGACCATGTCCAGGATCGACGGGGTGCCGCTGCGCGGGCTGTTCGCGCGCGCCAAGCACGTGTCGGCCATGGCCGAGGCCCTGCGCGAGCTGCACACCGCGGTGCCCGGCCACGTCCTGCGGACCCTCCCCGTGCGCCCCTGGCAGCGCGAGGCGATCGTCGACTGGGTCAGGAGCCGGTGCGCGGCGTGGCAGCCGAGGGAGCCGTCGGCGGACCGGGCCGTCAAGGAGGGCCTGCGGTGGCTGGAGAGCTGGTCGCCGGGCGAGGCGGGAGTCACGCCGGTGTTCGGGGCCGGAGACGGCAACCTGGCCAACTTCCTGTGGGACGGCACCCGCGTACGCATCGTCGACTTCGAGGACTCCGGGCGCAGCGACGTGGCGTTCGAGCTCGCGGAGCTGGCCGAGCACGTGTCGATGTGGGTGGACGGTGAGGTGGAGATCGCGCGCCGGTTCGAGCTGAGCCCGCAGGAGGAGCGGCGGATGCGCGAGTGCCGCAAGGCACACGCGCTGGTCTGGTTCTTCCTGCTCTCCCACGAGCACCCGCGCAACCCGCCCGGCACCTTCCAGCGCCAGGTCGAGCGGGTTTTGGCAAGATTGAGCGCATGAGACTGGCCGAACAGAGCGACGTCGTCGCCGTCGAGCGGCTCGTCCGCGACGCCTACACGCCGTGGATCGAGATCATCGGAATGCGGCCGCTGCCGATGGAGGCCGACTACGCCGCGCTCGTCGCCGCGGGCCGGGTGCACGTCACCGACGGGCTCGAAGGGCTCGTCGTGCTCGTCCCCGAGGACGGCGTCCTGCTGGTGGAGAACGTCGCGGTCCGCCCCGAGCTGCACGGCAAGGGCATCGGGCGGGCGCTGATGGCGTACGCGGAGGACGAGGCGCGCAGGCTGGGCCTGCGCGCGCTGCGCCTCTACACGAACGTCAAGATGGCCGCCAACATCGCTCTCTACGAGTCACTCGGCTACGTCGAGACCGGCCGGGAAGGCGTCGAGGGCCGGGCCGCCGTGCTGATGCGCAAGCAGCTCAGCCCGTGAGCACGCCGAGCAGGTGGGTGACCTCGCGGGCCACCGCGTCGCGGCCGGCCTTGAGATATTTGCGGGAGTCCACGACCCGCTCGTCGTGAGTGAGGTAGTCGCGTACGGCCCCGGTGAACGCCTTGTTCAGGTGGGTCGCGATGTTGATCTTCTTCATGCCCTGGCGTACGGCCTCGCGCAGCACGTCGTCGGGCACCCCGGAAGAGCCGTGCAGCACCAGCGGCACCGGCACGGCCGCGCGCAGCTCGGCGATGAGCTCCAGGTCCAGCACCGCGTCCTTGGTCGTCATCGCGTGCGAGGTGCCCACGGCCACGGCCAGCGCGTCCACGCCGGTCCTGGTCACGTAGTCCACCGCCTCGTGCGGTTTGGTACGGGCGCCGGGCGCGTGCACGCCGTCCTTGCCCCCGACCTCGCCCAGCTCGGCCTCCACCCACACGCCGCGCTCGTGGCACCAGGCCGCCACCTCGGCCGTGGCGGCGACGTTCTCCTCGTCGGGCAGGGCCGAGGCGTCGTACATGACCGAGCCCAGCCCCAGCGTCACCGCCTCCTCGACCAGCGCCCGGTCGGTGGCGTGGTCGAGGTGGACCGCGACGGGCACCTCGGCCCGCCGGGCGACCGCGAGCGAGGCCAGCGCGATCGGCTCCAGGGAGCCGTGGTAGCGCACGCAGTTTTCGCTGATCTGCAGCACGACCGGCAGGCCGAGGGCCTCGGCGCCGGTCACGATGGCGGTGGCGTGCTCAAGTTGGATCACGTTGAACGCGCCCACCCCCGCGGGTGACTGGGTGACGATGTCGCCGATGGTGGCGAGGGGCATGGCCGGCTCCTTTACGTGATGATGATCTGGGGGTGTATGTCGGCGTACACGTCGGGGTCGAACTCCCCGGCCACGGGCGTGGCCACGGCCGCGGCGCCGAGCGCGGCGGCCCGCCGGAGCCGGTCGGGCCACGGCGCCCGCTCCACCAGGCCCAGCGCCAGCCCGGCGACCAGCGAGTCGCCGGCCCCGGTCGGGTTGCCTCGCACGGTGTACGGCATCCGCGCACGGAACGTTCCCTCCCCGGTCACGGCCAGGAGCCCGTCTGCGCCCATGGACACCACGACGGCCTGGGCGCCCCGGCCGCGCAGCGCGTGCGCGCCCTCGGCCGGGGTGCCGCCGGGTACGGCCCTGGCCAGCTCCTCGGCGTTGGGCTTGACGATGGAGGGGCGGCCCTTGGGCGCGTGGCTGAGGGGCTCGCCGTCGGCGTCCACGATGGCCGGGACGCCCCGGTCGGCCGCGATGGCGGCCAGGCCGGCGTAGGTGTCGGCCGGGACGCCGCGCGGGAGGCTGCCCGAGATGACCACCGCGTCGGCGGTGGCCACGAGCGACTCGTAATGGCGGGTGAAGCCGTCGAGCTCGGCTGCCGTGACCTCGGGGCCGGGCTCGTTGAACAGCGCCGTACGCCGGACGCCTCCTGAGGCGGGGGCGTCGGAGACGGCCAGGGTCGTGCGGGACTCTGCGGCGATGCCGTACAGCGCGGTGGGCAGCCCCGCGGCCCGCAGGTCGGCCTCGACGGCCTCCCCGGTCGGCCCGCCCGCCAGCCCCGTGACCAGCACGTCGCGGCCCAGCGCGGCCAGCACCCTGGCCACGTTGACGCCCTTGCCGCCCGCCCGCCTGTGCACCGCGCTGACCCGGTTGACACCGTCCCAGTCCACGCGGGGGACCTGGTAGGTCACATCGAGAGCGAGGTTGAGCGTCACCGTGAGGATCATCAGGGCTCCGTGATCCAGACGCCGTCCTTCAACACGCCGTCCACCTCCAGGGAATCGGAGAGCACCACCAGGTCGGCTGCCTTGCCGACGGCGATCGAGCCGATCCGGTCGGCCAGCCCGAGCACCCGCGCGGGCGTCAGCGAGGCCACCTGGACCGCGTCGGGCAGCGACATGCCCACTTCCTGGACCCCGCGCCGGAACGCGACGTCCATGGTCAGCGTGGAGCCCGCGATCGAGCCGCCCTCGACCAGCCGGGCCACGCCGTCGTCCACGCGCACCCGCATCGAGCCCAGCACGTAGTCGCCGTCGCCGAGGCCGGTGGCCGACATGGCGTCCGTGACCAGCACGGCTCTGCCGGGCCCGGCCACCTCGTACGCCAGCCGCAGCATGGCCGGATGCACGTGCACCCCGTCGTTGATCAGCTCGACCGTCACCCGCTCGTCGTCCAGCAGCGCCGCCACGGGACCGGGCGCGCGGTGCCCGAGCGGCGGCATCGCGTTGTAGAGGTGCGTGGCCACGCTCGCGCCCGCCTCGATGCCGGCGATCGTCTGCTCGTAGTCGGCGTCGCTGTGGCCGATGGCCGCGATCACGCCTTCCGCCACGGCCGTCCTGATCATGTCGAGCGCACCCGGCAGCTCCGACGCGATGGTCACCATGCGCACATGCCCGCGCCCGGCCTTCACCAGCCCGGCGAACTCCTGCGTCGACGGCTCGCGCAGCAGCGTCGGGTCGTGCGCGCCGCAGCGGGCCCTGGAGATGTAGGGGCCCTCGAAGTGGATGCCGGCCAGCAGCCCTTCCTCGCACAGCTCGGCCAGCGCCGACGCCGCCCTGGTCAACCCCTCGATCGAGTCGGTGACCAGGCTGGCCATGGTCGTGGTGGTGCCGTGGCGCCGGTGCAGCGCCACGGCGTCACGCGCCCTGTCCAGCTCGCCGGTGGGGAAGGAGCCACCCGCGCCGCCGTGGTTGTGGATGTCCACGAACCCCGGAACGACGTGCCGCCCGCCCAGGCTGAGGCCGGGACCCGGAGCGGATCCGTGGCCGACATGCGTGATGCGGCCGTCTTCGATGGTCAGCCACCCCTCGTGAACTCCCTCGGGCGTCACGATCCTGGCGTCGGCAAGAGTAAGGCTCATGAAGAAAGGATCACAGATCGCGTGAGGTGCATGGGCTCGTCGGGGTTGAGCTGCTTGGCGAAGGCCCGCGCCACGGCCACCCGCTGCGCGCGGATCAGCTCGGCCATCGGGTCGAGCCCGGTCTCGAAGAACTCCCCGCCGGTCTCCTCGACCTGCGCGCGCAGGCCCTCGGGGGCCGTGCCGAGCATCCACGTCACCCGCCCGGGGGCGGCGATGCTGATCGGGCCGTGCCGGTATTCCATCGCCGGGTACGCCTCCGTCCACGAGCGGGACGCCTCGCGCATCTTCAGCGCCGCCTCCTGGGCCAGGCCGACCGACCAGCCGGTGCCGAGGAAGCTGAACTGCTCGGCGTTGACCAGCTCGTCGGGCAGCGGCGCGGCCACGGCCTCCTCGGCGTCGGCGATGGCCTGCGTGAGGTCCTCGCCCAGGCCGGCGCGGAGCATGGCCAGCTGCGTGGTGGCGAACCTGGTCTGCACGACCGACTTCTCGTCGGCGTAGTCGAGCACGACGACCTCGTCGGCGGCCGTCATGATCGGCGTGTCGGGGTCGGCGGTGATGGCCGTGGTCCTCGTGCCGGTCGTCCTGGCGAGCAGCTCCAGGACCTCGGTCGTGGTGCCCGAGCGCGACAGCGCCAGCACGCGGTCGTAGCGGCGCCCGGACGGGAACTCGGAGGCGGCGAACGCGTCGGTCTCGCCGTGCCCGGCCCGCTCGCGCAGCACCGCGTACGCCATCGCGATGAACCACGACGTACCGCAGCCGACGACGGCGACCCGCTCGCTCTGGCGCGGCAGCGCGTCGGCGGGAACGCTCGCCACGGCGCGGCGCCAGCACGACGGCTGGGACGCGATCTCGGCCTCGGTGTGGGTGGTCACCACTTACCTCCCCTGATTGATTGTTTCTGCTGTTTTTATATCAGGAAAGAGCAGTTATGAACACCGGTGGTCTGGCGCCCCAGGTTGTGCCACGCTTGCTCCTGACCTCGTCCCTTCAGGGAGGCCTTCGTGTCCCGCTACGACCGCTGGAACGCCATCCTCGAGCTGCTGGCGCAGGAGGGCAGGCTGTCGGTCGAGGAGGCCGCCCGGGCGCTCGACGTGTCCACCGCCACGATCAGGCGGGACTTCGACCAGCTCGCCCAGCAGCAGATGCTCATGCGCACCCGGGGCGGCGCGGTGGCCCAGAGCGTCAGCTACGACCTCCCGCTGCGCTACAAGACGGCCAGGCACGCCGACGAGAAGCACCGCATCGCGGCGGCGGCGGCCGAGCTGGTGACGCCCGGCGCCGTGGTCGGGCTCAACGGCGGCACCACCACCTCCGAGCTGGCGCGGGCCCTGGCCACCCTCTCCACGCTGGAGACCGGGTTCACGATCGTCACGAACGCGCTCAACATCGCCGCCGAGCTCACCGTCCGCCGGCACGTCAAGATCGTGGTGACGGGTGGGGTGGCCAGGCAGCAGTCGTACGAGCTCATCGGGCCGCTGGCCAACGGGGTGCTGGAGCAGGTGACGCTGGACGTGGCCTTCCTCGGGGTCGACGCGCTGGACGTCGAGCTGGGCGCCTCCGCCCACCATGAGGGCGAGGCCAGCGTCAACCACCTGCTGATCAGCCGGGCCGCCCAGGTCGTGGTGGTGGCCGACTCGTCCAAGGTGGGCAAGCGGGCCTTCTCCCGCATCTGCCCGATCAACCAGATCGACACGCTGGTCACCGACGCGCGGCTCTCCGACGCCCTCGCGGGCCAGCTCACCGACGCGGGAGTCAAGGTCGTACGCGCCTGAGCGGCCCTTGCGGGGGTCCGGCTGGTCGGCTCTTGCGAGGTAAAGGCCGTGTGTGGCGGAGCGAGGGGTTTTACGCCGGTCTCTGACCGACTCCGGCGTTACAGGTCGAGTCCTGCGCGGGTAGGAATGGAGCGCAGGCGACAGTGCCGTCCCAGGGGGAGTTATGGCGTCGGGAAGGAGCGCGGCCCGGCTCGGGCCCGCGGAGCGGGCCGAGGCCCTGGAACGTATGGCGGCGCAGGAGCTCGACGTCGTCGTGGTCGGGGGCGGCGTCGTGGGGGCGGGGGTGGCGCTCGACGCCGTGACGCGCGGGCTCGACGTGGCCCTGGTCGAGGCGCGTGACTTCGCCTCCGGCACCTCCTCGCGCTCGTCCAAGCTGATCCACGGCGGGCTGCGCTACCTGGAGCAGCTCAACTTCGAGCTGGTCCGCGAGGCCCTGCAGGAGCGCGCCCTGCTGCTGCAGCGCATCGCGCCGCACCTGGTCAGGCCGGTGCCGTTCCTGTTCCCGCTGACCCACTACGCCTGGGAGCGGCCCTACGTCGGCGCGGGAGTGGCGCTCTACGACACGCTCGGCCTCGCGACCGGGCTCACCCGCGGCGTGCCGGGCCACCGGCACCTGTCCAGGTCGCGGGCGCTGCGGCTGGCCCCCGCGCTGAAGAAGTCGGCCTTCACCGGCGCCGTCCAATACTGGGACGCGCAGGTGGACGACGCACGCTATGTCATGACGACGCTGCGCACCGCGGCCACCTACGGCGCGCACATCGCGCAGCGGGCGCAGGTGGTGGGGTTCCTGCGGGAGGGCGAGCGGGTCACCGGCGTGCGGGTGCGCGACCTGGAGTGCGGCGAGGAGCTGGAAGTACGCGCCCAGCAGGTGGTCAACGCGACCGGGGTCTGGACCGACGACATCCAGGAGCTGGTCGGAGGGCGGGGCCAGATCCACGTACGCGCCTCCAAGGGCATCCACCTCGTCGTGCCCAGAGACCGGATCCACTCGCTGACCGGCATCATCCTGCGCACCGAGAAGTCGGTGCTCTTCGTGATCCCCTGGGGCCGCCACTGGATCATCGGCACCACCGACACGGAGTGGACACTCGACAAGAGCCACCCGGCCGCCTCCCGCACGGACATCGACTACCTGCTCGACCACGTCAACGCGGTCCTGTCCGTGCCGCTGACCCGCGACGACGTCGAGGGCGTCTACGCCGGGCTGCGGCCGCTGCTGTCGGGCGAGTCCGACGAGACCTCCAAGCTGTCCAGGGAGCACGTGGTGGCGCATCCCGTGCCGGGGCTGGTGATGATCGCCGGGGGGAAGTACACGACCTACCGGGTCATGGCGCAGGACGCGGTGGACGCCGTGGCGCACGGGCTCGACCAGCGGGTGCCGCGCTCGTGCACCGACCGCATCCCGCTCGTGGGCGCCGAGGGCTACCAGGCGCTGTGGAACTCCCGAGGGCGCATCGCCCAGACCTCCGGCCTGCACGTGGCCAGGATCGAGCACCTGCTCCAGCGCTACGGCTCGCTGATCGACGAGGTGCTGGAGCTGATCGAGCGCGACCCGTCGCTGGGCCGGCCGCTGACGGGGGCCGACGACTATCTGCGGGCCGAGATCGTCTACGCCGCCACCCATGAGGGCGCCCGGCACCTCAACGACGTGCTCACCCGGCGCACGCGCATCTCCATCGAGACCTTCCACCGCGGGATGGCGGTGGCGCAGGAGGCGGCCGAGCTGATGGCCAAGCCGCTCGACTGGGACGGCGAGCAGGTGAAGAGGGAGGTGGAATACTACTCGAAGCGCGTGGAGTCCGAACGCCGCTCGCAGGAGCAGGACTCCGACCAGGAGGCGGACGCGATCAGGCTCGGCGCGCCCGAGATCGTCCCCGTCGTCGCACCGGAGCATTCATGAGCGAGCCGTCCCGCCAGTTGTCCGACCCCAGGGAGTTGTTGTCGGGATATCTCGACCACTACCGGGCCGAGGTGCTGCGGGTGCTCGACGGGTTTCCCGAGCCCGAGGTGAGCCGGGTGCCCTCCGGGTGGACGCCGCTGGCGATGCTCAAGCATCTGGCGTACATGGAGCGGCGCTGGTTCGTGTGGGACTTCGCGGGCGAGCCGATCGAGGATCCCCAGGGCGATCGCGACGCCGAGGGCGGGCTGGTCGCGAGCGAGTCCTACGAGGAGATCAGGAAGCTCTACCTGGCGCAGTGCGAGCGGTCCAGGCAGGTGGTGGCGCGGGCGAGCCTGTCCGAGGTGGCCTCGCGGATCGGCAGGTTCCAGCCGCCGCACGAGCCGCCGACGCTGGGCTGGATCATGTTCCACGTGCTGGAGGAGTACATGCGGCACGCCGGCCATCTCGACGTCGCGCGCGAGCTGGCCGATTAGGAGGGGCGGCCCGCGGCGCTGCGGGGTCCGCGGACCGCCCGTTCCAGGATGGTTCTCTACCTCACGAAGGTCACGACGGCGGGTAGCGCGTGGCGTCGTGCACGTCGAGCAGCGGCTCCTTGACGCCGTCGCCCGAGTCGTCGGTCCAGTCGGAGTTGCCGGTGGAGATCAGCGTGCTGCGCACCGCCAGCGCGCCCGCCCGCGTCGTCGGCTTGTTGGCGCCCGAGGTGAGCAGCCCGGCCGCGCCGGCCACGTGCGGGCTGGCCATCGACGTGCCGCTGATCGTGCTGTAGCCGCCGCCCCGCCAGGTCGAGTAGATGCAGGTGCCCGGCGCGGTGATCTCCACGGTGGAGCCGTAGTTGGAGTAGAACGCCGAGGTGTCGTCCTGGTCGGTTTCGCTGCGGCACGACAGCGTGCTGCCCCCGGCTCCGCCGGCCAAACCGTCGTTGTCGGTCAGCGCGGAGACGGTGACCACGTCAGGGTGGTTGGCCGGGAAGAACGAGGAGGTGTTCGTGTGGCTGTTGCCCGCGGCCACCACGACCACGATGCCGGCGTTGACCGCGTTCGTGATCGCCGTGCTGATCGCGCTGCTGGTGCAGCCGTTGCAGCCCAGGCTCAGGTTGATGACCTCGATGGTGGACGCGCGCGCCACCACCCAGTTGATGCCCGCGGCGATGCCGGACAGGGTGCCGGAACCGGCCGCGTTGAGGACCTTCACGCCGTGGATGCGGGCGCCGGGTGCGACGCCCACCGGGCCGACGGTGTTGTCGATGGCGCCGACGGTGCCCGCGACGTGCGTGCCGTGGCCGTTGTCGTCCGTGCCCGAGTTGTTGACGCAGGCGCCGGTCTGGCAGTTGGCGCGGGCGACCACGTTCAGGTCGGGGTGGGTGTTGTCCACGCCGCTGTCGACCACGGCGACGTCCACGTCGATGCGTACGTCGTCGGTGCCGTCGATGTCCAGGTTGGGATTGCTGGGGCCGAAGATCCGGCGTACGCCCGTGGGGACGGTCTGGACGAACGCGGTGACCTCGGCGTCGGGCTCCACGCTGAGCACGTTGGGGTTCCGCTTGAGCTGCTCGGCGGCGGTCGCGCTCAGCCGGGCGGTGTAGCCCTTGAAGGCGTGCTCGTACACGCCGACGAGCTGCCCGCCGTGCTGGGCCACCTGGCTCTCGGCGGCTCCGCGCGGCGCGCGCATCGACGGGTTGAGCTGGACGATGTAGGTGCCCTCAGGGGCGGCTGCTGAGACGGGTAACGGCGCCGCGAGTAACGCCAGCGCGCTGACGAGCAATGCGAGCAGGGGGGTGCGTGATCGCATGGCAGCGTGGGCCCTTTCTCGGTCGTGGACCGGGAGCGCCCCGCTATGACAGGATCCACCCGATCCGACATGACAGTGTTAGTAAAGCTTTCACCATTTGTCGGGATAAGTCCATAAAAAGAGTGCCGGTTCGCTACGAACCGGCACTCTTTGGTTGCTTAACGGAGTGGGATCCACGCTTGTGAGGCGAGCGTCGCCGCGTCGTTGACCTGGACTCCCTCGTACGAGACCGTCCAGACCGAGTCGCCGATGATCATCGAACGCTGGATGCCCGGATCGTACGCGTACCGGCCGTCCTGACGCTGCGCCGGATGCTTGATCATGCCGAGCTCCTTGACCCCGGAGTCGTCGATCCTGAGCACGAGGGCGCCCGACTCGTTCTGCTTGTTCAGCGGGATCACCGACAGGCCGGTCTTCGGCCAGTACAGGAACGCGTGCGGGTCCCACTCGGCCCCGGAACCCGAGTCCTTCTGGAAGTACTGCGACACCCGGCGCGGGGCGGCCGGGTCGCTGACGTCGAACAGCGAGACCTGCGTGCCCAGCGTCCTGCCCTTCTCGCTGGCCTCCTGGCCGATGCCGATCAGGCGGCCCTCGGAGCCGGGGTGCAGGTACGCCGAGTAGCCGGTGATCTTCAGCTCGCCCGTCACCTTCGGCGCCGCCGGGTCACGGAGGTCGAGCGTGTAGAGCGGGTCCACCTGCCGGAACGTGACGCAGTAGCCCACCGCGCCGATGAACCTGACCGAGTAGATGCGCTCGCCCTCACCCAGGCCCCCGACCTCGCCCACCTTGGCCAAGGTGTCGGCCTTGAGCACGTAGACGGCGCTGGAGCTGGTCCTGCCGTCGGCGGAGCTGAGGGTGGTGGCCAGGCGCAGGTGACCCTCGTGCTCGGACAGGGAGTACTGGTTGAGCAGGCGTCCCGGGACCTTGCCCGAGGCCACGTACGCGGGCGCGCCGGGCGAGGTGATGTCGAACCGGTGCACCTCCGTCTCCTCCGGCGGGATCGTCGGCGTGGGCACCGGGCTGGGCGCCGGGCTGGGCACCGTGCTCGACTCCGTGCTCGACCCCGGGGGTGCGGACACGCTCGGCTCGCCGGGGGTGGGCTCCTCGGCCGGGGCCACGCCGTCGGACGTGGTGGTGGCCGGGGGCTCGTCGACCGGGAGCGGGCGCACCACCGGCATCCACCAGCGCGGGTTGCTGGCCACGTACAGGCTCTGGCCGGTGCCGTAGACCACGTCGCCGTCGGCGGCCAGGCTGATCGGGTCGGTGCCGGCCGCGGTGACGCCCTGCGCCAGGTCGATGGTGTGCACGGTCAGCATCGAGGTGCCGGTGTAGTCGGCGGGGTGGCTGACCCGCTCGCACTTGACCGTGTCCCTCTTGACGGCGCCCGACGCGTCGGTGATCTCGATCTTGGGCAGCCAGGCCTCCGCCGGTGCCCGGCGTACCGTGTCCTGGTTGTCCTTGAGCCGCTGGGCCTCGGTGGTCTCGCCCTGGGGCTCGGGGAAGGCGATGTCCGGCTGGCTGCGGGTGACCAGGCGGACCGTGGAGCCGATCATCCGGGCGTCCACGTACGAGCCCTGCGGCCTGATCGTGCTCAGGACCTTCGGCTCGCCCGCCAGATCGACCACCACGTAGCGGGTGTCGGCCTGCGGGGCGAACGACTTGTACATGATGTCGCCGCCGCGCATGAGCACCAGCGCCCGGTCGCCCGAGACCAGCAGGTCGGCGGGTACGCCCGGACCGGCGTTGTCACCCTCGGTCAGCTTGAGCGACGAGGTGACCTTCCTGGTCGCCGTGTCGATGATCCGCAGCGTGCCGTCCGCGACCGTGATGATCCGGTTGCCGTCGGTCTTGACCAGGTCGGGCTCGTCCACGCCGGCCTCGTGCACGTTCGTCGTGGAGTGCTCGGGCGTGGCAGCCCTGCCCTTGCCCTGGGGAACGTTCGCCGCGGTGTCCTCAATGGCGGCGAAGGGCATGACGTTGCCGAAGCCGTACGGGGTGACGTTCGCGGCGGCCTTCTCGCGCAGGCCGGCCAGCAGGTCGTCGCAGCTGCTGTAGGCCACCAGGCGGACGGCGCCGAGGCTCACCTTCGGGGGCGGCGGGTTCGGGGTCCCTCCCGTCGAAGCGGTGCAGGCGGTCGTGACCGCCGCGAGTGCCGCGGCGGTCACGGCCGTACGGATCAGCGTGTTCATGCCCTCCATCACGGCTGGGCGGGCGGGATGGTTCAGGAGCCGGCGGCCGGCCTGAAGGTGAAGGCGGGGCTGAAGTCGACGTCGTCGGGCACGTCCAGCATCTTGCGCAGCAGGTTGCCCTGGAAGTCGATGACCTGGATCTCGTCCTTGTCGTTGTTGTCCTGCTCCCAGCAGTAGAGGTGGCTCTCGTCGTAGAAGCCGAGGACCTTGTCGCACTCGGAGTAGAACTTGCGCACCCGCTCGCCCGAGGTGGAGTCCCAGACGCAGTGGTCGCCGTCACCGCCGTTGGGGCAGTTCGTGACGAACAGCTTGCCCGAGGGCGAGAAGATGTCCTGGGTGCCGGCGGACATCGTGCCGATGCCCGGCAGCGAGCGGGTGGCCTTGCCCTGGAGGTTGAAGAAGCGCAGGCCCTGGTTCTTCTCGTCGCCGTAGACGTTGACCACGCCCTCGTCGTCGCCGTCGAAGCCGAAGGCGGTGGCGCGGATGGAGGTGTCGTTGACGTTGACCACGGTGGCCTTGTTCGTGGCCACGTCCACGATGACGAAGCCGAGATAGAGCCACTTGTCGCCGCTCTTCTTCTCGGTGTTGAGCAGGATCTTGGAGCCGTCCTTCGACCAGGCCCGGATGCTGCTGATCAGCGGCTCCTTGACCGTCTTGACCGTGGAGCGCTCGCCCGTCTGCCGGTCGGTGATGACGATGAAGTCGAAGTCGTCGGAGCTGTAGCTCCTGCCCCGGCCGGCCAGGTAGCGGCCGTCGGGGGAGACCATCGACTCCCAGTTCTGCTGGTATTTCGTGAACGTGCCGCGCAACGAGTTTCGCGCGTAGTCGATCCAGTCGTCCTTCTTCTTGTCGAAGACCTCGTAGGAGGTCAGGACGATGTTGTCGGCCGGGTTCTCGTAGAGGGAGACCGTCTCGCCGGGCAGCGCCCGTTTGGTGCCGGTGCGCGGCACCGCCGCCTGCGTGACCGACGGGCTTGCCGTGGCGGACGGGTCGGCGGCGGACGGGTTGGACGTGTCGGAGGGGCTGGACCCGCCCGTGGCCCTCGACCGTCCGGGCGTGGCGCCGATCGGGCCCGCCACCGACGTCTTGTCGATCTGGATGACCACGACCACGCCGGCGAGCACCAGCAGCGCGACCGCGATCGCGATGCCGGCGATCAGCGGGCCCTTGCCGCTCCTGCGTGGCGGGTTGGGGTAGGGGCCCTGCTGCCCGTAGGGCGGCAGGGTGGGCTGTTGCTGCCACGGGACCCGGGGATGCGGTTGCCCCTGGGGATGGTGCGCCGCCTGCGGGACGGGGCCCTCGTAGGGAACGGGGCCGGACATCGGCCCGGACGGGGGACCGAACGGCGGGCTCTGCGGATTGGACGCGGGACCGTACTGGTTGGGAGCGGGCGGGTAGGGCGGCGCGGGGGCCGCTTCCGCCGCGGCCTGCGCGAGCATGCCGGAGTTCGCTGCCGGCTGCTGCAGCAGCCGCATGATCACCTGCTCGGCGGTGGGCCGCTGGGCCGGGTCCTTGGCCAGGCAGGCCACCACCACGTCGCGCAGCGGGCCCTCCTCCAGCGCGCCCAGGTCGGGCTGCTGGTTGAGCACCCGGTTGATCACCGCGGGCATCGTGTCGCTGCCGAACGGCGCCCGCCCGGAGGCGGCGAAGATCATCGCGCTGGCCCAGGAGAACATGTCGGCGGCCGGGCCGACGGTGTGCCCCATGATCTGCTCGGGCGGCATGTACGACGGAGTGCCCACGACCATGCTGCTGATCGTGGAGGTGGCGTTCAGGGCCCGCGCGATGCCGAAGTCGATCACCCGCGGCCCGTCGGCCCCGATGATCACGTTGGCCGGCTTGAAGTCGCGGTGCACGATCCCGGCCTGGTGGATGGCGGCCAGCGCGGTGGCCGTGCCGATGGCCAGCCGGTGCAGGACCGAGCCCGTGCGCGGCCCCTCCTCCTGCACGACCCGCTGTAACGAAGGCCCCTCGATGAACTCGCTGACGATGAACGGCCGGTCCTGCTCGACGCCCGTGCCCAGGACCGCGGCGGTGCAGAACGGCGCCACCTGCTGGGCCACCTGGACCTCGCGCAGGAATCGCTCCACGCTCACCTGGTCGCCCGACAGGTCCGGCCGCAGCCACTTGACGGCCACGTTGCTGCCCGAGGGGTCTTTGGCGAGGTAGACGACGCCCTGACCGCCCTCGCCGAGCCGGCCGAGGAGATCCAGGCCCCCCAGCCGTTGTGGATCTCCGGGTCGGAGCGGAGCGAAGGTTGCCATGAAGGGATTCTGTCGCTATGCAACGGATCCGCAAAAACTACCCGCGGGTAGTACCACGGAATATCCTTCTGGCATGCAGGTGACGTCCAGTGGCAGGACACGGCCCATCATTGCCCCGTTTACCGGGGAAACCCTCGCTGAGCTGCCCATATCAGACGCCGACGACGTGCGTACGGCGTACGAGAAGGCCAGGGCCGCCCAGGTCGAATGGGCCGGGAAATCCGCGGCCGCGCGGGCGGAACCCTTCTTGCTGCTGCACGACGCGATCCTCGACCGCAGGGACGAGATCCTCGACATCGTCCAGAACGAGACCGGCAAGGCCCGCAAGCACGCCTTCGAGGAGGTGCTCGACGTCGCGGGCTGCAGCCTCTACTACGCCCGCCGCGCCCCCCGCCTGCTCGCTCCGCGCGCCCGCAAGGGCGTCTTCCCCGGCGCCACCCGCGTGACGGAGCTGCGCCGGCCCAAGGGCGTGGTCGCGCTGATCACCCCGTGGAACTACCCGCTCGCGCTGGGCGTCACCGACGCGGTGCCCGCGCTGCTGGCCGGCAACGCGATCGTCCACAAGCCGGACACCCAGACCGCGCTGTCCACGCTGTGGACCATCGACCTGCTCGCGGAGCTGGGCATGCCGCGGGAGATCTGGCAGGTCGTGCTGGGCGAGCCGGCCGAGATCGGCGACGCGCTGCTCGACCACGCCGACTACGTGGGCTTCACGGGGTCCACCCGGGGCGGCAGGAAGATCGCCGAGGAGGCGGCCAAGCGGCTCATCGGCTGCTCGCTGGAGCTCGGCGGCAAGAACCCGATGGTGGTGCTCGACGACGCGGACCTGGACGTGGCCGTCCAGGGGGCCGTCCGCGCCTGCTTCACCAACGCCGGCCAGCTCTGCCTGTCGATCGAGCGCCTGTACGTGCACGCGTCCGTGTTCGACGCCTTCGCCGAGCGCTTCGTCGCGCAGGTCAGGGCACTCAAGCTCGGCGCCGGGCACGACTGGTCGGTGCAGATGGGCTCGCTCACCTCGCGCCGCCAGCTCGACGCGGTCAGCGCGCACGTGGACGACGCCGTGGCCAAGGGCGCGACGCTGCTGACCGGCGGCCGGACCAGGCCCGACCTCGGGCCGCTGTTCTACGAGCCGACCGTGCTCACGGGCGTCGGCGAGGACATGGAGCTGTGCCGCAACGAGACGTTCGGCCCCGTGGTGGCGCTCTACCCGTTCGCCACCGACGACGAGGCGGTCGAGCTGGCCAACGACACCGTCTACGGCCTGAACGCCTCCATCTGGTCCGCCAGCCTGCCGCGCGCCCGCCGCCTGGCCGCCCGGGTCCGGGCCGGCACGGTCAACATCAACGAGGGGTACGCCTCCGCCTACGCCTCCTACGACGCCCCCATGGGCGGCATGAAGGCGTCCGGGCTGGGCCGCAGGCACGGCGTCGAGGGGCTGCTGCGCTACACCGAGGTCAAGGCCGTGGCCTCGCAGGCGGGGTGGCTGGGGTTCGAGCCGCCGTTCGGGATGCCGTACGAGAAGTGGGCCGGCACCCTGGCGGGCACGCTCAAGGCGATGCGGAGGCTCCGGCTCAAATGAGCTTCGACGTGATCGTCATCGGGTCGGGCTTCGGCGGCAGCGTCGCGGCGCTCAGGCTGAGCGAGAAGGGCTACAAGGTCGGCGTGCTGGAGGCGGGCCGCCGCTTCGACGCCGCCACGCTGCCGGCCACCTCCTGGCACGTGCGCGACTTCCTGTGGGCGCCGTGGCTGGGGCTGAAGGGCATCCAGCGCATCCACGTGCTGCGCGGCGAGCGCGGCACCGGCGTCATGGTGCTGGCGGGCGCCGGGGTCGGCGGCGGCTCCCTCGTGTACGCCAACACGCTGTACGAGCCGCTCGCCCCGTTCTTCGACGACCCCCAGTGGGCCGCCATCACCGACTGGAAGGCGGAGTTGGCCCCCCACTACGACCAGGCCAAGCGCATGCTGGGCGCGGTCGTGAACCCCACCTTCACCCGGGCCGACGAGATCATGAGCAGGGTCGCGGCGAAGATGGGGGTGCCGGACACCTTCCGCCTCGCGCCCGTGGGCGTCTACTTCGGCGAGGACGGCGTCGATCCGTACTTCGGCGGTGCCGGACCGGCGCGCCGCGGGTGCCTCGAATGCGGCGAGTGCATGACGGGCTGCCGCCACGGCGCCAAGAACATGCTGACCGAGAACTACCTGTACCTCGCGGAGCGGGCCGGCGCCCGGGTCTATCCCGAGTGCACGGTCACCTCCGTGCGGCCCCTGCCGTCCGGGGGTTACGAGGTGCTCGCGCGCAGGACCGGGTCGGTGCGCTCGCGTCGTACGTTCCTGGCAGGCCAGGTGGTCTTCGCGGCCGGCACGTACGGCACCCAGCGGCTGTTGCACAAGCTGCGCGCCGACGGGACGCTGCCCCGCCTGTCGGCCAGGCTCGGCGCGCTGACCAGGACCAACTCCGAGGCGCTGCTCGGCTTCGAGCGCACCGCCGTCGCCGGCGAGAAGCTCAACGGCGGCGTGGCCATCACCTCCTCCATCCATCCCGACCCCGAGACCCACATCGAACCCGTCCGCTACGGCGACGGCTCCAACGCCATGGGCCTGCTCCGCACCCTGCTCGTGGACGGCGGGCGGCCGCGCCTGCGCGCGTTCGCCCGCGAGGTGACCCGGCAGCCGCTGCGGGCCCTGCGGCTGCTGAACCTGCGCCACTGGTCGGAGCGGACGCTGATCGCGCTGGTCATGCAGGCCAAGGACAACTCGATCACCGTCCGCCGCACCCGGTGGGGCCTGCGCTCCGCGCGCGGCCACGGCGAGCCCAACCCCACCTGGATCCCCGCCGGTCACGACGCGGTGCGGCACGCGGCGGAGGAGATCGGCGGGGTGGCCGGAGGGACGTGGCTGGACCTGTTCGACATCCCGACGACGGCCCACTTCCTCGGCGGCTGCGCCATCGGGGACTCGCCGGAGACCGGGGTGATCGACGCCTACCACCGCGTGTACGGGCACGACGGGCTGCACGTCGTGGACGGCTCGGCCGTTTCCGCGAACCTGGGCGTCAACCCCTCGCTGACCATCACCGCCCAGGCCGAGCGGGCCATGTCGTTCTGGCCGAACGCCGGTGAACCGGATCCGCGCCCGGCCACCGGGTCGCCGTACGTGCGGGTCGCGCCCGTCCCGCCGCGCCGTCCCGCCGTACCGTCCGGCGCTCCCGGCGCGTTGCCTCATGGAATAACCGCTCGTCCCGGGATGTCGTGAGCTGACATGGAGATTCGTTACGCCGGAGGGCCCACGGCGGTCCTGGAGATCGGCGGAGTGCGGCTGCTGACCGACCCGACGTTCGACGCGGCGGGCGACTATCCGATCGGGAACAGAGCACTGCGGAAGACGGCGGCGTCCGCGTTCGGGGCCGATGAGGTGGGGCCGGTGGACGCCGTGCTGCTGTCGCACGATCAGCATCCGGACAATCTGGACCGGTCGGGGCGGGCCTACCTGGCCTCCGCGCCGCTGGTGCTCTCGACCGGCGCGGCGGCCGAGCGGCTCGGCGAGCCCGTGCGGGCCCTGCCGAACTGGACGTCCGTCGAGGTCGGGGGCGTGCGGGTGACCGGCGTGCCGGCGCAGCACGGGCCCGACGGGACCGAGCACCTGGTGGGGGAGGTGACCGGGTTCGTGCTGGCGGGCGAGGGGCTGCCGACCGTGTACGTGAGCGGCGACAACGCCTCGCTCGACGTCGTACGCGCCGTGGCCGGGCGGGTCGGGCCGGTGGACGTGGCGGTGCTGTTCGCGGGCGGGGCCCGGACACCGCTGATCGACGGCTACCTGACGCTGACCAGCGCGGACGCGGTCACGGCGGCCGAGATCCTCGGGGCTCGTCACGTGGTGCCGCTGCACTTCGAGCACTGGGCGCACTTCACGCAGGGCAGGGAGACGCTGGAGAAGGCGTTCGAGGGGTACGGCGACCGGCTGCGGCTGCTGGCGCCGGGGGAGCGCACCGAACTTGGCTGACCGGCGGCCGGGGCCGGGCGAGCGCCCGGAGCTCTCCTGACCGGCTGCTGATCGGCTCGTGATCGGCTCCTGGCGAACGGGGACGGTTTTCCCGGTTCCCGCCTGACAAGGTGGGATCGTGAGCTGGAACGCGCGAGCCCTGGACGTGCTGGCGGCGGGGGAGCCCACCCCGCTGATCGACTTCCCCGTGCGGGCGCCGGGGATCAGGCTGCTGCTGAAGGACGAGTCCGCGCACCCGACCGGCAGCCTGCGCCACCGGCACGCCAGGGCGCTGTTCCGCCGGGCCGTTCTCGACGGGCTGGTCGGCGCGGGCACGACCGTGGTGGAGGCGACGGGCGGCAACGCGGCCGTGGCGCAGGCGTGGTTCGCGCGGCGGCTGGGGTTGCCGTACATCGTGGTCATGCCGGGCGAGCACAGCCGGGCGCGGGCCCGGCCGGTGGAGGAGCTGGGCGGCGAGTGCCGGTTCGTGACGCCGCCGCCGGCCATCTACGACGCGGCGCGGGAGATCGAGGGTCATTTCCTCGACCAGTTCGGGCGGGCGGCCGAGCACGATCTGGCGGCGGAGCTGTTCGGGCAGGTGCGGCCCGACTGGGTGGTGACGGGCGCGAGCACCGGCGCGACGTCGGCCACGCTGGGCGGCTGGGTCCGGGCCCACGGCGGGAGCTGCCGGGTCGCGGTCGCGGATCCCGAAAATTCGGCCTATTTCCCGGGCTGGACCCTCGACGTGCCCGACTACGCCACCGGCATGCCGTCGCGGATCGAGGGCATCGGGCGCCCGCGCATGGAGCCGGGGTTCCGGCCCGACCTCGTCGACCTGGTCATCCCCGTCCCCGACGCGGCCGGCGTGGCGGCGGCCAGGCACATCAGGGAGGTCACGGGGCTGCCGGTGGGCGGCTCGTCGGGCACCGCGCTCTGGGCGGCGCTGGAGCTGATCGACCGCATGCGGGCCAGAGGGGAGAGCGGCACCGTGGTGTCGCTGATCGGCGACGCGGCCGAGCGGCATTTGGCGACCTGCCACGACGATGCGTGGGCCGCCGAGCGAGGGCTGGATGTCGCGCAGCACGAGGAGAAGCTGCGGCGGCTGGTCAGCCCGGCGGGAGGCTGACCTGGTCCGGAGAGGCCACCGGCGGGCGGCCGGCTTCGGCCGTCCGCCGTCATCGGCGGGCGGCCGGTTCGAACCGGTTCGAGCCGGTCAGGTCAGCGGGTGGGTGACCCAGACGTTGGGCTCCACGTAGACGGCGTGGTCGTGCTCCACGTCGCAGTGCACCGGGCTCAGCGCCCCCGGCACCTCGACCGGTCCCGTGCGGTCGAACGGCAGGCCCGTCCAGGTGCGCCACTCGTCGAGCGTGCCCGGCACCACCATGGACCGCGGCGCCACCTTGACGATCTTCGCGCCCGCCCGCACGTGCACGCGCAGCCAGGGGTCGTGGGGCAGGCCGTCGGGACGGGTCCTGAAGGCGTACTCGGACATGGGGGTGTGCGGTTCGAGGTGCTTGGCGCTGGGGCGTACCGGTGCGACGAGCTCGCGGTGCCCGTGGCGGGCGGCACAGTCGCGCATCGCCGCCACCATCAGGGCCGACAGGCCCTTGCCCAGCTGGTCGCGCCGGATGGTGATCTCCAGTGCGGAGACGGCGTCGGCCGGCCGGCCGCGCTCGCGGGCCAGCCAGCCGGCCCTGATCACGCCGTCCCAGCCGTCGTCGGGCAGCCCGGCGGTCCCGTCCGACGGATAGGGGATCATGCAGCCCCGCGCCACCAGCCGGCCGGGCTCGGCGTCGTCGTCGGCCACGAGCACGTACTCCTGGTAGGACGTCGTGATCCACGCGTAGTACAGGTCAGCGAGCGGGTCGTGCATCATGAACTCCCGCCACGTGTGGTCCATGTCCCACAACGACGACGCGAACTCGGGACGCTCGGCGAGCGTGGTGATCTGCAAGGCCATGCGGCTCATCCTGCACCGGGGAAGACCCCAATGCGCCCCATTTATTGGTACTTAAGCCCATAAGAGCTGTGCGCTAGCGTCGGCGGCATGAGTGAACTTGACGCCAGGCTGCGAGCCATCACCGACCTGTTCGTGGCCGAGGCGCGCGAGGGCGGCGGCAGGCACGAGTACGACGGCCAGATCCAGGACCTGTCGCCCGACGGCGTACGGACCGGGCTGGCCCGTCTCGGCCAGGGCGCCGCGCCGGAGGACGCGCACGACGCCAGGCACCTACAGGTGTTCGAGGAGAGTCTGCGTACCCAGCTCGGCGAGCTGGAGCTGCACCGCAAGAACCCGTTGATCCACCTTTCCAACCTCGACCTGGCCTGCTACGACCGCGACTACGGCCCCGAGGAGGAGCGCGCCGCGGCCAAGGCGGCCCACCTCGCGCTCTGGCCCGAGGCCGTGGACCACGCGATCGCCTCGCTCGACCAGGTGCCGGCACCCGTCGCGACGTCCCTGCTCGGCGCCACCAAGGGCCTGGCGGCGGGCGTCACGGACGAGGCCGCGCTCCGGGCGCACGGCGGGCTCGTCGCCCACGTCGAGCGGGCCGCGGCCGAGGGCGACCCCGACGCGGCGCTCGGCGGCGAGGCGCTGGCCAGGCTCATGGGCACCGCCGAAGGGCTGCCGGTCGACCTCGGCAGGCTGGCGGAGCGGGCCGACGCCGAGCGCGACCGGCTGATGGCGCTGCTCGCCGACTCCTGCGCCAAGCTGGGGGAGACCGGCAGGGCGCCGCTCGACGTCGTACGGGAGCTGGTCAAGGACCACCCCGACGCCGACGGCGTCATCGAGGCCGCGCGGATCGGAACGGAGAAGGCCATCGCGTTCACCCGCGAGAAGGATCTCGTGCCCTACCACGACGGCGAGTGCCTGGTCGGGCCGGCGCCGGAGTCGCGCCGCTGGGCGATGGCCATGATGGCGTGGAACTCGCCGGGCGAGCCCGACGGCCCCTCGTGGTACTACATCACGCCGCCCGAGCCCACCTGGCCCGAGCAGGACCAGGAGGAATGGCTGGAGGTCTTCAGCCGTACGACGCTGCCGGCGATCAACGTGCACGAGGTCGCGCCCGGGCACTTCTCGCACGCCAGGGCGCTGCGGCGGGCGCCGTCCGACGTGCGCAGGCAGCTGCAGTCGATGGCGTTCGTCGAGGGCTGGGCCCACTACGCCGAGGAGCTGTGCGTCGAGGAGGGCTTCGAGGCCGGCGACCCGCGCTTCGAGATCGGCGTGTGGGTGGAGGCGCTGATCCGCGTCACCCGGCTGGCCTGCGCGATCGGCGTGCACACCGGCCAGATGACGGTCGAGGACGGTGCCCGGCGCTTCGAGTCCGACACGCACCTTACGGGGCCGGCGGCGCTGTCGGAGGCACGGCGGGCGTCGTTCGACCCGACATACGGGCGGTACACCTGGGGCAAGCTGCTCATCCTGGACCTTCGCGAGCGGGCCCGCAAGGAGTGGGGCGCCGGATTCACCCTGCAGCGCTTCCACAAGGCCCTGCTCGATCTCGGCTCGCCGCCCCTGGGCCTGATCGACGCCATCCTGTAGCGTCTCGGGCTGATCGGGAACACCCTTTGGCGTCGGTCGCTAGGGAGGTTTGTTCGTGCGCGAGCTCTCCGGCAAGGTCGCGGTGGTGACGGGTGCGGCGAGCGGCATCGGGCGGGCGCTGGCCCTCCGGTTCGCGGCCGAGGGGATGGCCTTGATGCTCGCCGACGTGGACCACGGCGGGCTCGCGCGGACGGCCGCGCTGGCCGGGGACGCCAAGGTGCTCACCCAGATCACCGACGTGTCCGACGCCTCGGCCGTGCGGCACCTGGCCAACCGGTGTTTCGGGGAGTTAGGCGCCGTACACGTGCTGTGCAACAACGCCGGCGTCTTCCAGGGCGGCCACATGTGGACGCGCGGCGAGGAGGACTTCGCCTGGCTGCTCGGCGTGAACGTGTGGGGCGTGCTGCACGGCATCCACGAGTTCGTGCCGCGCATGATCGAGCAGGACACCGAGGGGCACATCGTCAACACGGTGTCGGTGGCCGGGCTGTTCGCGACGCCGGGGGCGGGCGGGTACGCGGTGACGAAATACGCCGCGCTGGCCGCCTCCCTGGCGCTCGCCCAGGACCTGGCCGCCACGGGGTCCAAGCTGCGGGTGAGCGCGCTGTGCCCCGGCGCGGTCAGGACCCGCATCGGAGACTCCGACCGCACCCGGCCGCCCAGCATGGTCACCGACCCCACGCCGGACGAGGTGGACTCGCGGGAGTCGGTCAGCCGGGCGGCCGAGGGCGGCATCGAACCGTCCGAGGTGGCCGACCTGGTCGTGACGGCGATCCACGAGGAGCGGTTCCTGCTGCTGACCGACCCGAAGTACGCCGCCCGGCTCCGCCTCCAGACCGAGACCCTGCTTACCGGCCACCTGCCAGGGATCCGCTGACAGCCGCTGGCGGCGATCCGGTGACGGCCACCGGCGGCGATCCGGTGACGGTCACCAATGGCGGTCGTGGGCCAGCACCCGCACCACCGTGCCGTTGCGCGGCCGGACCAGCAGCTTGACGGCGTCGCCCGGCAGCACGTCGTGGTAGAGGCCCTCCTCCACCTGGAACGCCGTGGCCTTGCGCGAGCTGCCGTCGTGCAGGGCGATGAAGTGGCGGTCCGACTCCACCCACCGCTTGACGACGTGGCCGGTGACCTCCTGCCGCCCCGAGCCGTGCGGCAGCGCCTCGGCCGGCTGGATCTCGCCGTCCCGCCAGCCGCTCCCCGTGAAGATCCACTCCTGCCCGGGGCTGGCCGGGCCGGATTCGGCGACCTCCCGGCCGCCCGCCGTCGGCACGAACCCCCGCCCGCCCATGAGCAGCCCGATTCCGGCCACCAGGCACACCATCGTCGCGATCATCCCGGGCCACGACAGGCCGGCCGCCGCGACGGTGGCGTACCAGGGGACGACGAGCGCGGCCGCCAGCAGCACCGGCACGACCATGCTCGGCCAGCGCCGCCGCGCCAGCCCCAGCTCGATGGCGCACCGGCGGACGAGGGGCAGGAACCCGCCGTCGAGGTCGGAGGCTTCGGGCATGAGCGCCGTCACGGGTGCCGCGGGCGCTCCGGCCAGGCGGGCGCGTACCCGGTCCAGGACCCACCGCTCGTACGGCCGCGGCTGCTCGTCCGGGGGCGGGTTGCCCGACAGGCGGTCGCCCTCGATCGTCACCCAGCCGCGCCCGGCCAGCTCGACCAGCGCCGCGTGGAACACCTCCTGTGCCCGCATGCCGCGTAAGAGCTCGGCCACGGGGGCGGGCACCGGCTCCTCGTGAGCCTGCCGCCGGGCCTCGTGCCGGCTGGACGCCTTGAAGGCGGCGGCCAGCGTGGCGACCCACAGGGCCCACGCCGCCGCCGGCCAGACAAGATCCATCGTTCTGTGTTAGCACGTCGGACCGTGCCAGGCCAGGTGTAAGACGCAAGGCCGATACACTGTGGTTACCGCATTTCGCCTTTGGGGGGTTCTCACGGTGTCTGAATTCGACACAGTTCTGGTGGTCGACTTCGGCGCTCAATACGCGCAGCTCATCGCCAGGCGGGTGCGCGAGTGCCACGTCTACTCCGAGATCGTGCCCTCGACCATGTCGGTCGAGGAGATGATGGCCAAGAATCCGAAGGCGATCATCCTGTCCGGTGGCCCCTCCTCGGTCTATGCCGAGGGCGCCCCGCCGGTGCCGCACGGGCTGTTCGCCACGGGCGTGCCCACGTTCGGCATCTGTTACGGCTTCCAGGCCATGGCCCAAGCGCTGGGCGGCGAGGTGGCCCGCACGGGCGTCGCCGAATACGGCGGCACCTCGCTGGAGGTGCTCGACGAGGGGGTCATCTTCGCCGGCCTGCCCATCAGCCAGACGGTGTGGATGTCCCACGGCGACAGCGTGGCCGCGGCCCCCGAGGGCTTCACGGTGACCGCCTCGACCCGCGAGACGCCGGTCGCGGCCTTCGAGCACGTGGAGCGTGGTCTCTACGGCGTGCAGTTCCACCCGGAGGTGCTGCACAGCGAGCACGGCCAGACGGTGCTCAGGCACTTCCTGGAGGCGGCGGGCTGCCGTCCGTCGTGGACGATGCTCAACATCGTCGAGGACTCCGTGGAGGCCGTGCGCCGCCAGGTCGGCGACGGCCGCGCGATCTGCGCGCTGTCGGGCGGGGTCGACTCGGCCGTGGCCGCCGCGATCGTCCAGCGTGCCATCGGCGAGCGGCTCACCTGCGTCTTCGTCGACCACGGCCTGCTGCGCAAGGGCGAGGCCGAGCAGGTCGAGCGCGACTTCGTGGCCGTGACGGGCGTCAAGCTGCGCGTCGTCGACGCCTCCGACCGCTTCCTGAAGGCCCTCGAAGGCGTCGTGGACCCGGAGGAGAAGCGCAAGATCATCGGCCGCGAGTTCATCCGCGTCTTCGAGGACGAGCAGCGCGCCATCATGGCCGACGGCCCGGTCGACTTCCTGGTCCAGGGCACCCTCTACCCCGACGTGGTCGAGTCCGGCGGCGGCACCGGCACCGCCAACATCAAGTCCCACCACAACGTCGGCGGGCTGCCTGAGGACCTGCAGTTCAAGCTGGTGGAGCCGCTGCGGGCGCTGTTCAAGGACGAGGTCCGGCGCGCGGGCGAGGAGCTCGGCCTGCCGGCCGCCATGGTCTGGCGCCAGCCGTTCCCGGGCCCCGGCCTCGGCATCCGCATCATCGGCGAGGTCACCCGCGACCGCCTCGACCTCCTGCGCGAGGCCGACGCGATCGCCCGCGAGGAGCTCTCCCGGGCCGGCCTCGACCGCCAGATCTGGCAGTGCCCGGTGGTCCTGCTGGCCGACGTCCGGTCGGTGGGGGTGCAGGGCGACGGGCGCACTTACGGGCATCCGGTGGTGCTGCGACCGGTGACCTCGGAGGACGCGATGACGGCGGACTGGGCGCGGGTGCCCTACGACGCTCTGTCACGCATCTCGACCCGGATCACCAACGAGGTCCGCGAGGTCAACCGCGTGGTGCTCGACGTGACCAGCAAGCCCCCGGGCACCATCGAGTGGGAGTGACGCCGGCGCGGGCGCGCCTCCAGGGGTGACGCCCGCTGATCCGCGCGTGGCCGGGTGCCGCTACGGCGCCCGCTGATCCGCGCGTGGCCGGGTGCCGCTACGGCGCCCGCTGACCTGCGCGTGGCGGCCGCGATCGGGGCGTTTTCCGGGGCTGTGGGTAATTGTCCTCGTTCGAGGGTTGAACCCGGCAGGTGGCGTGGGGCGTACAACCCTGCGTCACCCACCGCTGAAAGGGTCAACCATGAAGCGCACCCTCACCGTCCCCGGCCTCGCGCTCGCCACCGCGCTGATCGCCGGCTCCCTGAGCCCGGCACTCGCGCAGGTGGGTACGGAGACGCACAACACCCCCGTGTACGTGGCGGCGACGCTGCTGGGCAGGAACGAGGTGCCCGCCCCGGGGACGAAGGCCGGCGACGGGAACGGCAGCGCGATCGCCGTGTTCCGCATCCATGGCACGCGGGTCGACTACGCCGTCCGCTGGCACCGGGTGGCCGCCCCGACCGGGTTCCACATCCACCAGGGCCAGGCCGGCCGGAACGGCGCCGTCAGGGTCCCGTTCTTCGGTGAGGCGCTGCCCGCGACGCTCCGGGCCGTCAAGGGCACCGTGACGGTCAAGGACACGGCCCTGCTCGCCAGGATCGTCAACAACCCGCAAGGCTGGTACGCCAACCTGCACACCGGCCAGTTCCCCGGCGGTGCCGTACGGGCTCAGCTGCACCGGATCCGGCCCGTGTCGCTCGAATCGGTGCTGGCCGGCGGGGCGGGGCACACCACGCTCACCGCGCTGGCCGACGGCAGGCAGGAAGTGCCGGCACCGGGTACGAAGGTGGGCGACCGGGACGGCCGGGCGGCGTGGCTGGTCTGGGTGAAGGGCACCAAGGTGCACTTCGCCACCGCCTGGGAGGGCATCGCCCGGCCGGCGAACGCGCACATCCACCGCGGGGTGCGGGGCAAGAACGGGCCGGTGGCCGTGGGCTTCTTCACCGACAAGAACGGCCTCCCGGCGGGGGTCAACGGCGTCGCCGGCACCGGCACCGCCCCGGCCGCGGTCGCGAGCCGGATCAGGAACAACCCCAGGGGCTGGTACGTCAACCTGCACACCGCGGAGTTCCCCGGTGGTGCGGTGCGGGGCCAGCTCCACCGGGGTGGCTGGTAGCCGAACCTAGATCAGGTGGATCTTGGCGTAGCAGAGGGTCAGGGGCTCATCCACGTATTTGCCGTAGGGGGCGGTCCGTTCGTAGCCGGCGCTCTCGTAGAGGGCGATGGCCTCGGGCTGGCGGACCCCGGTGGCCAGGCGCAGCCGGTCGTACCCCATCTCGACCGCGAGGCTCTCCAGCGCCTTCAGGAGGGATCTGGCGATGCCGCGCCCCCTGTGGCCGGGGGCGACGTACATGCGCTTGAGCTCGCCGGTCGTGCCCTCGGCCGGCTGGACGGCGCCGCAGCCGACGGCGAGCTGGTCGATCACCGCCACCAGGAACCTCGCGTCGGCATGGACGGTGGAGCGGCCCTCGGGGCCGTATTTGGCGACCAGTTCGGCGAAGGCGGCGTCGAGCAGGGCGCTGAGGCCGGCATCCGCGACCGCGCGTTCCAGGATCAGCATGCGGGCCAGCCTACGGAACCGTCCGGCGCCGTCAGGTAGCGGGCGGTGGGCGATGGCGTGGGCCTCCTCGGGGCTCATGCCGTACATGCGCATCAGCTGCTCGGCCGGCTCGTCCGAGAAGTCCACCAGGTCGGGGTGGTCGAGCCAGAGCTGCAGGAACCCGAGTATCGAGCCGCCGGCCCCGGCCAGCGCGACGTACGGGTTGCCGAGCCGGAACCGCCCGGCGTCCATGGCGCGGCGGATGTCGCGCAGTGCCCGGGGGGCGAGGCCCTTGTCGGAGTCGAGGTGCTGCATCCCGGTGCGGGTGAGGATGCGGGCGATCTGGCGACGGGTCCCGACCAGCCGCCCGGTGAGCCGGACGGAGGCGGCGGGGCGGCTACGCGGGTCCGCTCACCGTGGGCCGCGACCTCATGACGGCGACCGTCGGATAGTCACTCCTGGTCCCGAGGGGCCTGGACCTCGATGGGCTCGGTCGGCGCGTCGTCCTCCGATTCCCCGTCCTGTGATTGCTCGTCCGCCGATTGCTCGTCCGCCGATGGCTCGTTCGCCGATTCCTCGCCGGCCGCGGGTTCCGGCGGAGGAGGCACGGGAGCAGCCGGTGGGCGGCGCGCCCCCAGGCCCGTCACCAGGCCCGTCACCAGGCGGGCCAGCAGCCGCCCCACGCTCCCCACCAGCAGCGGCACCAGCAGGGCCCCCACGAGGATGGGCGAGGCCATGTACCGGAAGTCCTGCGCCGAGATGTTGGCCAGGATCGCCAGCTGCTGCCCCGCCACCACCGCCGCCACCCCCAGCACGTACCGGTTCCGCAGCACCCAAGCGGCCAGCGCCACGGCCAGGTACGACAGGTACGACCACGAGGCCCCCCGCCACAGCACCCAGTCGTACCCGGGCGTCAACGCCCCGGCGAACCACGGCTCGGCCACCCGGTTCAGCTCCATGGACAGCGGCCGCAGCGAGTAGACCCACCGCCCGGGGAAGTCCGCCACCTTGCCCGGCCCCACGTAGGTGTCGGCGTTGGGCCGCCGCGAGAACCGGTACGTCATCCCCCCGGTGGCCGACTCGTCCTGCACCGGCCGCCACGCGATCGCCCCCCGGCACAGCCGGGCGTCCACGATCATCCGGGGCTCGGTGACCAGCAGCCGCCGCCACAGGTCCAGCAGCTCGGTGGCGTGCGCGTCGGCCTGCCACCAGCTGAAGTCGCGCCGCCAGATCAGCGGGTTGATCGTGTAGCAGGTGCCCCCTTCCCACCACCGTTCCAGCGGCGCCACCGACGTCATGAGGCTGATGTCCTGCGGGGTGAACAGGTCGGGACGCTCGCGGTAGGCGACCGCGATGTCGCCGTACGCCGTGTGGTAGACGTACGTCTTGGACGGGGCCGCGATGCCGTACAGCGGGAACACCAGGTTGGTGAGCAGGAGCGGCAGGGCGGCGGCTAAGGTGCCGGCGAGCAGCAGCCGCACCCGCATGGTCCGGACGATCACCACCAGCGCCACGACGGCCACGCCCACCACGAGGAAGCCGTTCGCGCGGAAGAGCCCGAGCAGCGTGAAGAGCACCCCGAGCCCGGCCAGGGCGGGCACGGTGACGGCACGCCGGGCGGCGATCCGCGCGCAGGCCCCCGCGATGGCCACCGCGCAGATCGTGAACGGCACGTCCTTCCACAACGTCACCGTGAACGCGCCCACCGGCGGCGCCAGCGGCATCAGCACGGCCACCACCGTGGTCAGCAGGCGCGGCGCGCCCAGCCGCTTGAGCGACTGCGCCAGGTACGTCAGCGCCCCCGCCATGGCCGTCGTCTGCGCGAACGTGACGGCACCGAGGTCGCCCGTGCGGGTGAAGCTCAGCCACACCAGCGCGTCGTAGACAACCGAGTGATCGCTCACCCACGGCCCGACCATGGTGTGGCTGAGGTAGAGGACGGAATCGCGGCTGAACAGGCCGGGGTAGAACGCCGCCCACCAGCATCCGAGCACCGCCTGGATGATCAGGAAGATTGCGAGCGCGACCCACGGCCTGGGCCTGGTGTCACTCCCCATGAATCCAATCCGAACTGCCGGGAGACTGCTAGAAGTAGCTGACCCCTGGCACCGGTCGCTTGCCGCGCAGCAGCGTCGGCACCGTGACGAGGTGGTAACCGCGCTTCTTGAGCTCCTTGACGACCTCCGGCATGACCTTCACGGTCTGCGGCACCACGTCGTGCATGAGGATCACGCCGTCACGCTTGGCCAGCTTGAGCACGGCGGCCTTGATCTTCTTGGTGTCGCGGAGCTGCCAGTCGAGCGTGGTGCCCGTCCACAGGATCTCCGCCAGCTCGCTCTGCGCCGCCAGCCCGAGCACGCGCTCGTCGGTGTGCCCGTAGGGCGGGCGGTAGATCGTCGGCGCCCGTCCCGTGGCCTTCTCGATCACGTCCTGCGTGACCTCGAGCTCCTCGGCGATCTCGTGGTCGAGCTTCGTCGGCAGCGACGCGTGCGAGTAGGTGTGGTTGCCGATCGCGTGCCCCTTCGCGACGATCTGCCTGGCCACCTCGGGCCGTTCCTCCACCCGCTTGCCCACCAGGAAGAACGTGGCCTTGGCGCCCGCCTTGGACAGCGTCTTGAGCAGGGCGGGCGTCTGTGCGCCCGGACCGTCGTCGAAGGTCAGCGCCAGGCACTTGACCCGGTCACAGTCGACGGCGGCCGCCTGGGCGGGCAGCGAGGTCAAGGCCAGTGAGGCCGCGAGTAGGGCATGAATCACCACATGTCACAGCCTAAAGCCAACGCCACCGGCCCATGCGACCGGTCGATGTCACGTTCTGGGCACCGCGCGGGGAATCATCCGGGAGCCGGCCTCCCCGGCGGGCCCGCAGGAACAGGCTCACGCCCTTGAGTGACCTGACCGGCAGGTAGCGCTCGGCGCGGACGATCGCCGACAGGCCGGCGTTGACCAGGAAGGGCGTCTTGCGCAGGTCGCTGCCCCTGGAGCGGCGGCGGTGCCGGACCACGAGCGGGCGCAGGAGCACGTTCCAGCTCCAGATGCGGTCCACGGTCAGCCCGGCCTTCTCGACGACGACCGTGAGCGAGTCGCGGTCGTAGCGGCGCACGTGGCCGACGGCGTCGTCGTGGGCCGACCACAGCGCCATGTCGCACGGCACCGCGATCAGCGCGTGCCCGCCGGGCGCCAGCACCCTGGCGATCTCCTCGGCCGCCAGGTGGTCCTCGCGAATGTGCTCCAGCACGTCGAACGCGGTCACCAGGTCCACGCTCCCCGGCTCGAACGGCAGTGCCCGCGCGTCCGCGTGGACCGCCTTGAGCCCGCGCTGCCTGGCCGTCTCCACCGCCGCCTGGCAATTGTCCGTCGCCGTCGCGTCCCAGCCGGCCTCGACCAGCACCCTGGTGTTGCCGCCGCCCGCGGCGCCGATGTCCAGCGCCCGCCCCGGCCGGCCCAGCTCGCGCAACTCCCTGCGGAGGATGGCCCGGCGTTCGCGGTACCACCAGTGGGTGTCCTCGAGGGCGATCAGGCGGCGGATCTCAGTGGTTTCCATCAGCTATTTCCTTGTACGGGAGAAGACCCAGCGGTCCAGGGCGGCCAGGCGGAACAGGGTGAGCAGGCCGTACGTGGCCACGACCAGCCCCACCTCCACCGGCCGCCCCGTGCCTGCGGGGAGGGCGAGCACGGCCGCGGTGGTGAGCACGAAGCCGGTGGCGAACAGCGCGGCCGCGCGGATATGTGCCGCGCCGCGCCGTCCGGACGCCCACCGCCGACTGGCCTCGACATTGAAGACCCCGGTCAGGACGAGCGCGCCGAGATTCGCCGCCGCCGGTGACCAGAATCCGCGCAGGGGGAGATAGGCGAGCGCGTACAGGATGACCGAGATGACACCTATGGCGGCGATGGAGGTGAATTTCGCCAGTGTCACCGCCCGGCGCCCGGTGAGCACCGCGTCCGGATGCGTGGGCGTCGGCTCGGACCGCGCGACCTCGACCTCCGCCCGGCCCGTCGACATCGACCAGGCGACCCTGGCCAGCCCTTTCAGGTCGTCGATGGCCGTCCTGACCACGCGGACGCGGGAGTCGGCGTCCTCGATCCAGTCGACCGGCACCTCGTGCACCCGCAGCCCGTTGTGCTCGGCCAGCAGCAGCAACTCGGTGTCGAAGAACCAGGAGTCGTCCTCGATCTTGCCCATGAGCGGCCTGACCACGTCGGTCCTGGCCGCCTTGAACCCGCACTGTGCATCGCTGAACCGGACCCCGAAGCCGTACCTGAGCAGGGCGTTGTACCCCCGCGAGACCACCTCGCGGCGCAGCGAGCGGCGGGTCCGCGAGCCGTGCGCCAGCCGGGTGCCGATGGCGATCTCCGAGTGGCCGCTGGCCACCGAGGCGACCAGCGGGAACAGGGCGTCGAGGTCGGTGGACAGGTCGACGTCCATGTACGCCACGATGTCGGCCGGGCTGTCCTGCCAGGCCGCCCGCAGCGCGGCGCCCCGGCCCCGGATGTCCAGCCGCCGGGCGTGCACGTCGTCGTGCTCGCCGGCCAGCGCGGTGGCGATCGGCCAGGTGGCGTCGGTGCTGCCGTTGTCCACGATCGTGATGCGCCACGGCAGCGGGAAGCCGTCGAGGAAGGACGCCAGCGTGCGTACGCAGCCGGGCAGGGCCCGCTCCTCGTTGAGCACCGGGATGACGATGTCGACGCTCGCAAGCCGGGTCGCCGGGTCGAGGATGCGGGGGCTCGGCTCCATGGCGGCACGCGTGTCCATAGACTCCCCTGATCTTGCTCGTGGCCGTGGGTCCACGGAAATGTTGCTCGGGGCGTCCAGCGGGGCGCGTACGATTTCTCCTCACCATTCCGAGAACCGGAAGGATCTTTACCTTTCGGGGAGTTGATAGACCGAGGAGGTCGCATTCCGGAATCGAAGCCGGGCAAATTTCCCCAATTCAGGATTTATCCCGGTGAAAAGCCATTTGACGCCGTATTTCTGGGCGAGTAGCCGGACGTTCTCCGCCGAGGGCTCCCGGAACACCGCGTCGTTCGCGGCCAGCCGCGGCGGATCCGCGAACGGCACCGCGAGGTAGGAGCCCTCGAACGACCGGGCCCGCGACAGCGTGCTCTCGGCGTACGCCCACCCCTCGACCAGCACCCGCCGCTCGGTGAACCCCGACACCCAGTAGTGCCGGCTGTCGCACACCTGCCACCACCGGTAGCGACAGTGCAGATCGGTGGCCACCACGTCATCGGGCGAGGAGTGCGCCCGCAACCACCGCCCCGCCTCCAGCGCCCCCTCCGGGATCAGCCGCTCGCGCTTGTCCTCCTCCGGCAGGACGTGCCCGGCCACCTCCTGGACGGAGGCCGGGACGGCGTACCCCGCCAGGAGCGCCACCACCGCCAGCACGTGCCCGCGCCGCCACAGCAGCAGCGCCCCCGCCGCCAGCACCAGGTACGGCAGCACGACCCGCGCCGCCGTACCGCCGGAGAACTCCAGCCCCGACGCCACCAGCGCGCCTCCCGCCCCCAGCCCCAGCAGGCACGCGGCCAGGGCCCACGGCACGCGCGGCGCCGCCAGCACCCCGCACACGGCCGCGATCGACAGGTAGGGCCGGGCCCCTTCGAGGAAGTAGAGCTGCGAATGCGACGGATGCCCGAGCAGCACCGCCGCGCCGATCCCCGCCGCCCCGATCCCGAGCAGCAGCAGCACGGGCGGCTCCAGCGCCCGCCGGCCCAGCCCCGCCACCCCGCCCCACACGCAGGCCAGGCAGAACAGGTGCACCCCGGTCAGCACGACCAGCTCGCCGACCGGCACCGCAACGGGCGTCCCGACGCCCGCCACCGTCTCCCACAACGATCGCATGGCCGCGAACGGCGCGAGCGACGTGCCCTGCGCCCGCTGCCCGAACACCACGAACTGCGCGAACGCCAGGCACGCCAGCGCGGCACCCGCCGCCGCGAGCCACTCGCCCCGCACCCGCCGCTCCACCACCCCGCGCACGACCACCACGAGCAGCAACCCCGCGAGCAGCAGCGGCAGGTAGGTCGCCTTCGCCCCGGTGAGCGCGAGCAGCAGCACCCCCAGCGCCGCCCACCGCGACCGGGGCCCGCCGAGCAGCAGCAACACCACGGGAGCGAACAGCAGCGCCCCGAACGTCTGCGTGGGGCTGGCCCAGACGGTGAACATCGACCGCGAGGTGAACTCGGCCCCCTCCACCAGCACGGGCCCGAACAGGAAGTACGTCACCCCGGCCGCCGCCACCCCGGCGCCCCAGCTCCCGCCCAGCCGCCGCCCGAGCACCGCCACCAGCACGACCATCGCCGCCGCCATCGGCAGCGTGGACAGCCGGTAGACCAGCGTCACCGGCTCGATCCCGGTGACCCAGCTGGTGGCGGCCATTTCGGCGTAGACGTACCAGTGGTAGGACAGCCGCTCGCCCAGCACGGACGGCAGGGTGAGCGGGAAGTGGTGCCTCGCCTCGCCGACCAGCGACAGGTGGTACGGCATGTCCACGTACGCGGTGCCGACCGGCAGCCGGTACAGGAACAACGTGCTCCACGCGATCAGGTAGGCCACGATCCCGGCGAGCACCCAGGCACACCATCCCGGCAGGCGCTCCCGGACGGCCGGCCCCCGCCAGTGCCGCCGCAGCCGGGGCACGATCGCGAACGCGCACAACACGGCGGCCGGCGGCACCACCACGAGCAGCGGCGCCCCGGCGGCCCGGGCGGGGATGTAGGCCAGCACCTCGACCGCGTAGCCGAGCGCCAGCCCCGCCGCCAGGTCCTCGGCCATGGACCGCCCGCCCCCGGTCAGCCCCCGCCACAGCAGCGTCCCCGGCAGCGCCACCCCGACCCCGAGATAGGCGGCGAAGGCGGCCAGATCACGCCCGGAGACCCCGCACCACAGGAAGACGCCGACCGCGACCGCGCACACGAGAGCGGCCGGCACCCACCGGGAGCCGAGCCGGCGCCCGCGGGACATCGACAGGCGGACGAGCGTGCTCTCGGGCGGCGCCAGCGTCATCTGATCACGGTCACCAGTCGCGTGAACTCGGCCGGCAGGTCCACCCCGTCCCACACCCGGTGGAAGCTCAGCGCGCTGCCCACCGGCACCATGCGGTCGACCCCGCGCCCGGCCAGCTCCCTGGCCAGCTCCTCCAGCTCGGCCGCGCCGAACCCGAAGTGCGTCATCGTCTGGTCCCGCCGCTCGACCAGGGCCACCAGCTCCGGCAGCGCCGCGAGCCTGGCGTGCGCGAACGTCCCCGCCCCCAGCCACCGCCGCGGGGCCGCCGCCGCGGCCGACAACCGCACGCTGGCCAGCGCGTTCCCGCGGAACTCCACGCTCTCGGCCAGCCCGTCGGCGGCCAGCCCGTAGGTGGAGACCCGCTTCTCCACGGCCATCGCCGCGTCGACCCCCCACCCGCGCGCGGTCACCACCCGCGCGACGTGGTCGGTGAAGTCGGCCCGCGCCGCCTCGCAGTCACCCTCGGCCCCCACCCAGAACACGGTCCTGGGCGAGGAGCAGGCGGCCTGGTCGAACCAGTAGGTGTCGTTGACGAACCCCTCGGCGACCGTGACCCGCGCGGCCCGGGGCGCGCACAACCACGCCGCCGCCCGCACCACGGCGAACGACGAGCGGTCGGGGAAGGTCAGGTCGCGGGCGTGCGGGGCGAGCGGGTGGCGCCGGATCTCGCGTACGGCCCCGTCGCCGCCCCAGACCACCCGCAGGTCGCAGGCGGCCGAGAGCGCGGCGGTGACGGCGTCGGAGCGGTCGTAGGAGATGATCCGCTGCGTGGCGGCGACGGCCGGGTCGGCGCCGTCGAGGGCCTCGTGCAGCGTCTCCACGATGGCCTCGGCGACCGCGCCGGCGCGTGGCGACAGGCGTACGACGTTGCGGTTGCCCATCAGGGCCGACAGGGCCCAGGAGTAGACGAAGACCGTGTCGACGTTCGCGGGCGGGATGTGGAAGACCAGGCCGCGCGGGACGCGTACGTGCTCGCGGCCGAGCCCTTCGACCGTGCGGGCCAGCTCGCTGGGCCGCAGGAAGAAGCCGAGCGAGCCCAGCTCGGGATGGCGCCGCGCCAGCGCGGGCCGCAGCAGCCGCCTGCCGAACCCCGCGAGGAACTCACGGATCCGCTCGTCGCCGACCCGCAGGGTGCCGGCGCGCCGGCCGATCAGCTCCTCGACCGGTACGGGCCCGGCGGCGGGGAACCTGACGTCGACTGTGGTGCGGTCGTCTGTGGTGCGATCGGCCGGCATCAGCCCTGCCCGAAGGTGTCACTGCAGCCGCGCGCCTCGGCCCGCGGCAACCTGCCGAGGACCTCGAACCGCTTGCCCGGCAGGCTTCCGTCGTCCACGCCGCGCACCACGCCCAGGTCCTCGGTCAGCAGCACGTGGCCCGGGTAGGACGTGGGCAGCGTGCTGACCACCTCGACCAGCCCCGGCACGCCGGTCGGCGCCTCCTGCCAGGTCTCGGGGTCGCGGATCACGACGTCGGCGAAATCGGGACAGTAGAGCCCGTCGCCGTCGGGACCTTCCAGGAAGACGGTGCCGATCTGCTCGACCATGCCGTAGAAGTTGTGCACCTGGCTCAGCCCGCACTCCGCGTTCAGCCGCCGCCGGAACTCGGCGTTGTCCACCGCCTGCTCGGCCAGCCGCTTCCACCCGCCGGAGTGGATCAGCACCGCCTGCGACAGGTCCGCGCCCAGTCCGCGCAGGTGCAGCCAGACCATGAACGTGAACCCGAAGACGAGGAAGCGCTCGCCGCCGTGTCGCGCCAGGAACCCCTTGACCGCCTCCGCGTCCACCTGGCCCTGCTCGTCGAGCACGAACGTGTGGTCGCGGCCGAAGTTCATCATGCCGAGCACGCCGGCGCCGCGGGCGCTCAGCGTGGGGTCGCGGACGACCGAGCGGCTGTCGACGACCAGCATCGGCAGCCGCCGCTCACCCAGGACCGCCCTGATCGTGGCGGCCAGCATGCGGGTCTGCGCCGCCGCGGCCTCCCGGTCGAGGTAGATCCGGCTCGGCCGCTGGCCGGTGGTCCCGCTGGAGGTCAGCACCCGGAACACCTGCTCCTCGGGAATGCTGCGCAGCTCGTGGGTCTTGAACAGCCGGACGGGCAGCCACGGCAGGCCGGCCACCCGCTCGTAGGGAGGCGTCGCGCCGATGGCGTCGAGGATCCGCCGGTAGGGCGGGCACGCCGCGCGGTGCCGCTCGGTCAGCGCCGCCAGCTCGGGCAGCAGCACGGCCTCCCGCTCGGGCCCGGTCAGGGTGAAGACGCTCACCGCGCCACGCTCCCGGTCATGTGACGGACTCCGGCGCCCGACGGTCCACCTCGGTCATGTGACGCACCCCCGGCACCCGGCCATCCACCTCGGTCATGTGAGGGACTCCAGCGTCCGATAGTCCACCTTGCCCGTGGCCAGGAGCGGCAGGTGCTCGATGTGGCGCACGTCGAACCCGCTCCAGTGCAGCCGCAGCTCGGCCCCCAGCCGCCGGGCCATGCTCACGCGCGCCGCCGGGTCGCCGACCCGCTCGGTCCAGATGGTCACCCGGTCGTCGCCGCTGGTGACCGCCACCGGCCCCGTGCCGCGCAGCATGCGCTCGACGTCGTCGAGGTTGACCCGGGTGCCGAAGACCTTCGCGATGCGCTTGAGCCGCCCGGTGACGTGCAGGAACCCCTCTTCGTCGAGCCGCCCCAGGTCGCCCGTGCGCAGCACCCCGCCCAGGTCGTCGCCCCGGGCCAGGTCGGCGGCGTCGTCGGCGTAGCCCATCATGACGTTGGGACCGTGGTAGACGACCTCGCCGTCCTCGACGGTCAGCCGTCCGCCGGGGACGGCGACGCCGACCGAGCCCGGCTTGTCGGCGAGCCGGTCGGGCGGCAGGACGGCGATGCGGGCCGTGGCCTCCGTCTGCCCGTACATGACGAAGAACCGGTCGGCCTGCTCGGCGAACTCCTTCACCAGCTCGGGGGCCAGCCGCCCGCCGGCCTGGGTGAGCGTGGTGAGCGCCGGGTAGTTCGACCGGTCGAAGCGCATGCGGCGCAACATCGTGTACTGGTAGGGGACCGCGGCCAGCGACGTGCAGCCGTGGTCGTGCAGGTCGGCCCAGAACGAGCGCTCCAGCAGCCCCGCCTCGGTCAGCACCACGGTCCCGCCCGCCACCAGGTGGCTGTTGAGCACCGACAGGCCGTAGCTGTAGTGCAGGGGCAGGCTCGTCGGCGCGATCTCGCCGGGTCCGATCGACAGGGCGGAGGCGATGGCGGCGGCGTTGGCGAGCACGGCCTGGCGCGAGAGGCGGACGAGCTTGGGATTGCCCGTCGAGCCCGAGGTGGCCAGGAGCAGGCCGAGATCGGGATGCGGGTCGGGCGCGTCGCGGCGCGGCGGTGGCGGGCCGTCGAGCGTGTGCGTGAACCCGAGCAGCGCGGCGGGCTTGAACCGCTCCGACAGGTCGGCCAGCGTCGCGGCCGGCAGGTCGGGGTCGAGCAGCGCGACCGGCCGGCCGGCGTGCCAGGCGCCGAGGTAGCAGAACACGGAGGCCAGGGTGTTGCGCATCGCGCAGAACAGCGGCCCCGGCCGCAGGCCGTCCAGGTTCGCGGCCGCGCGGCCGACGTATTTGGCCAGCTCGTCGCCTCGGATCCCCTGTCCGTTACCCGAGACGACGAGCCGGGCTTGTGGGTGCGGGAACATCACAGGACCAGCCCGCCGTCCACGCCGAGGACCTGGCCGGTGATGAAGGCCGCGTCCGACGACAGCAGGAACGCCACGGCCCGGGCGACGTCGCCGGGCTCGCCGATGCGGCCGAGCGGGGTCGCCTCGACCCGGGCCGCGCGCGCCCGGTCGTCGAGCGTGGCGAGCATGTCGGTCCTGATGTAGCCGGGGGCCACGGCGTTGACCCGGACCCCGGCGGGCCCGAGCTCCTTCGCCGCGGCCCGGGTGAGGCCGATGACCGCGGCCTTGGTCGCGGAGTAGACCGCCTGGCCGGGGCCGCCGGCGCGGCCCATGATCGAGGTGACCAGCACCACGGCGGGGGCCGCGCCGCGGCGCAGCAGCCTGATGGCGGCCTGCAGGGTGTGCGTGGCCCCGATGGCGTTGACCTCGAAGAGGTGGCCTACCGTCTCGTGGCGCGTCATGCCGAGCAGGCCGGCCTCGTGGACGCCGGCGTTGACCACGAGGGCGTCGAGCCGGCCGTGCCGCTGGTAGATCCGCCGCATCATGGCGGAGACCTGAGCGGGGTCGGCCACGTCGCCGTGGACGGAGTCGGTCGCGCCGCCGGTCTCGGCCGCCACCTCCGCCGCCGCCTTCGCGGCCCGCTCCTCGTCGCGGCCGTGGAGCACGACCGCGTGGCCGGTCGCGGCGAGCGTGCCGGCGATGGCCCGGCCGATGCCCCTCGTCGACCCGGTGACGAGCGCGACGCCGGGCTCGGCCGGCGCCTCCATGGAGGTCACAGTGGAGGTCACCGCGGATGTCACCGTGGATGTCTCAGTGGGTGTCTCAGAGGGCGGCCGCGCCGATGCCATGCTTCTCCAGCAGCCCGGCCGCCTTGGCGAACGAGCTCATGTCGATCATTTCGTCGGTGTCGATCATGATGGAGAACTCGTCCTCCATCGCCGCGATCAGCGCCATGTGCGCCAGGGAGTCCCACTGGGGGATGGCCCGGTATTCCAGGCCGTCGACGTCGGCGTCGGGCGGAAGGTTGAGCGCCGTGCGGAACACGGCCCGCAGGCGGTCGAGATGACTCATGATCACTCTCACTCTCTGTCCTCAAGCCACGACGAAGTGTAGCGGCAATTGGGTGTCAGGAGAAAACCAAGGCCCCGACCTGAGTAATGGAACCGTATAACGAGGCGTGACCCGCGTTGGGGGCTGGGAATGTCGGATGGGACACGGCAACCGTACGGGGGGAATGATGGACGAATCCAATCACTGGTACGGGCACTCCCGCATACTCGGCAGATACTGCGGCCTGCCGGACGAGGCGCCAAAGCGAATTCAAGGTTTCCTCCAGCATGGATGGAACTATCTCCACGGATTTCCCCCGAACGACCACTGGTGCAGCCCCGGTTATCCCCGTTTCATCTGGTCGGACGTGCTACGTCGCAGGGGCTGGTCGATGGGGCGCAGGAGTCACTACCTCGTCGGCGCCCCCTGGATTTACCTCCTTTACCTGGAGCCTGATCTGGGCGCGCGGCCCGATCGCAAGGGTACGATCTGGTATCCCTTTCACGGCTGGGAGAAGAGTTCCGTCAGCGGTGACCATGCTCGGCTCGCCGACGAAATCCGAGATGTCGAGACTGGTCCGGTCACGGTATGTCTTTATTGGCTGGAATTCGCAAATCCGGACATTCGACATGCGTACGAATCGAGGGGATTCCGGGTCATCTGCCATGGCGAGCGCGGATCCCGCTGGGAGGGAAAGGGCCGCGACTTCCTGCGCAAGCAGCTGGTCGAGTTGCGGCGCCACCGCAGGGTGGCCTCCAACAGGCTCGGCAGCGCGCTGTTCTACGGCGCCTCGGTGGGGTGCGAGCTGGGCGTGTACGGGGACCCGATGCAGTTCGAGGACGAGCGGCCCGAATACGGCGGCACGGCGCGCCGCATGCGGCTCTGGCCCGAACTGCACGGCACGCACGTCGATCCGGGGCTGGCGGCCGAGGTGGCGCGGCGCGAGCTGGGATTCGAGTATCAGGCGACACCGGAGGAGCTACGGCGAATGTTCGGTTGGAAGCGGGTGCGCTGCGCATGAGCACGAGCACGCGCACGAGTGAGGCACCCGAGAACGTCCGGTTGATCGGCGGGGAGATGCTGCTGTGGTCGGACGTGTCCGGCATGGGCGGCGTCACCGGCTGGCGGGGCGCGGCGCTGGAGCTGATCAGGCGGATGGTCCCGGAGAGCGGCAGGGTGCTGCTGGTCGGGCCGCATCCTCAGGCGCTGGTGGACGACGTGGTCGCGCGGGCTCCGTCGGCCGCCGTGCTGCTGCGCTCCTACCCTGACGCCTGCGCGCTGGGAGAGCGGCATCCGGGGCTGGCGGTCTACTGCGGGCGGCTGGAGCTGCTGGCCGCGGACGAGCCGTACGACCTGGTGCTGGCACTGGACGGGCTGCTGCGCACGCACTCGGCCGAGGCCCCGGCCGCCGCCTGGAACGAGTCGCTCGAAGCGCTGGCCGACCTCGTCGCGCCCGGCGGGCGGCTGGTCCTCGGTGTCCGCAACGACCTGGGCGTGGACCGGTTCATCGAGGCCAGGCCCGCCGATCGGGAGTGCGCCGACGACCAGTGGGCGCCGCACGGCTTCGACCCCAGCTACCCCAGCGGCCCCGGGGCGCTCGACCTCGGGCTGGAGTCCGCCGGGCTCAGCATGCAGCGGTGCTACGCGGCCTACCCCGACCGGCAGACGCCGCGCTCGCTGCTGTCCAGGGAGGCGCTGGCGTTCGACCTGCCCGAGGCGCTCACGTTCCCGCTGAGCGCCAAGGACGGCGACCGGATGCTGGTGGCCGACCCGCTGCGGCTGACCAGGCTGGTCTTCCGGCACCGGCTGGGGGAGGAGCTGGCCCCGCTCTGGCTGGCCGTGGCCTCCCGCCCCCCGCACGGCGTGGCCGAGGCCCCGGCGGTCGAGCTGCCGCTGGGCCTCATCGAGGAGGGCCCCGCCCTGTACGAGCTCACCCCCGGGGGCACCCGGCGCCTGCCCGGCGGCGAGGAGCGGCCGATCCCGGCCGGCCGCGTGGTGGAGGAGATCCTCGTCGAGGCGTGCGCCCGCGAGGACGTCAGGACCGTCCGCGAGCTGCTCGCCGAGCTGGCCGACTGGCTGGAGTCGGGCGGCGACGCGTCGGCGGCGACCGACAGCCTGGTCTACGACGGCGAGCGGTTCGCCGCCGTCAACCCGCCGTCGGGCCCGGCCACGCGGCCCGAGCCGCACGTCGTGCTCTGCCGGATCCTGTGGCGGTTCGCGGTCCGGCTGCTGGCGGCCGGCCACCACCACCCGTGGCCGTGGCCGCTGGAGGCCGACCAGCTCACGCTGACCCTGTGCGGCATGGCCGGCCGGTCGTGCGACCAGCGCGACCTCGACCGGGCCCGCAAGCTCGACGCCGAGCTGGGCCAGCCCGCCGAGCTGACCGAGCACGCTCCGACCTACCGCGACCTGCTGGGCGCGCGTGACCGCCTGGCCGACCAGCTCACCGCGGCCCTGGCCAGGATCTCCCGCCTGGAGACCAAGCTGTCCTACCGCGAGCGCGAGCTGGTCAGGGCCAAGGCCAAGCTGCGCAGGACCCAGCGCAAGGCCACCGCCTACCGCAGGACGCTCGGCTACCGCCTTTCCCGCCGCCTGGCCCGGCCCCGCAAGGTCGCCCGCCGCGTCATCCGCCTGCTGTCCGGCTGAGGAAACGATGAGGAGTACATGTGCCGGTTCTTTCGGTGATCGTCCCGTTCCACAACGTCGAGAAGTACATCGGACCCTGCCTTGACTCCATAGCCGCCCAGACGCTGGGGGAGCTGGAGGTGATCTGCGTGGACGACGGCAGCGGCGACGGAGGCTCGGCCGTCGTCGAGTCCCGGCAGGCCACCGACCCGCGGATCACCCTCATCAGGCAGGACAACCACGGGGTGGGCCACGCCCGCAACGTCGGGGTGCGCCGCGCGAGCGGCGACTACCTCGCCTTCGTGGACGGCGACGACACCGTGCCGCGTGACGCGTTCAAGCGGCTGGTGTCCTCGCTCGAGACCACCGGCTCCGACCTGGCCTGCGGAAACGTCATGCGCCTCCACCGCAACCTGCTCATCCCGTCGTGGGCGCACCGGGAGGCGTTCGCCCGGGCGGTCAGGCGCACCCACATCACCCGCCACCCGCTGCTGGTCCGCGACCGCATGTTGTGGAACAAGGTCTACCGCCGCAGCTTCTGGGACAGCCTGGGCCTGAGCTTCCCCGAGCGCATGTACGAGGACCAGCCCGTCGCCATGGCCGCCCACGTCGGAGCCGGCTCGGTGGACGTGCTGGCCAGGGTCGTCTACCACTGGCGGCAGCGCGACGAGCCCGGCGCCTCCATCACCCAGCGCTGCCTGGAGCCGGGCAACCTGCGCGACCGGCTCCTGTCGGTGCTGCAGACCGCCGAGCTGCTCGGCCGCGGGGCGCCGAAGCTCAGGCCCGACTTCGACCGCGACACGCTGGACATCGACATGGGCGTCGCGGTGGAGGCGATGGCCGCCATGGGCACGGCGGCGGACCCGGACCTGGTGGACCTGGCCGTCCGCTACCTCGACGGCGTGTCGCGGGAGGCCTGGCAGAGCATCCCGTTCGAGCACCGCCTCCTGGTCCACCTGCTGCACCGGCGCCGCCTGGCCGAGCTGGCCGACCTCTTCGCCCAGTCCCGGGAGGGCAGCCTGCGGCCCGGGATGAGCTCGGAGGGGTTGCTGCGCAAGCGCTGGTACGGCCGGCACCCGTCGATGCCCGTTCACCTGTCGGAGCTCTCCGGCGAGCTGGGCCTGCAGGCCAGGCTGGTGAGCCTCGACTGGCGCGACGGCGTGCTGCACGGGTCGGGGCGGGTGGCCGTCGGCAGGTTCGACGTGAGCGGGCTGCGGCGGGTGCGCGTACGGATCTGGCTGGAGGAGCGCGGGACCGGCGAGACCCTGCAGCTCTCCGACGAGGAGAGCACGCCCGCGTGGGAGAGCGTCGAGCAGGAGGACGGCAGGCGGCTGCCGGAGCACGCGTTCCCGTTCAGGTTCGCGTTCGACCCGGTCGCGCTGTCGCGGGTGCAGCTGGCCAGGCACGGCCACTGGGACCTGTGCGTGCGGCTGCGGAGCCACGGGCTGAAGCTGGAGAGCAGGGTGGCCGGGCCGCGCTGGCTGCCGCCGCTGATCCCGGCGCCGCGCCGCAGGTCGGGCGTGTGGCTGGTGCCGGTGCGCAGCTCGAGAGGCGCCTGGGGGATACGCCTGCGCACGGCCCAGGCGATCATCGGCGACTGCCGGCTGGACGGCGGCGACCTGGTGTTCTCGGGGGAGATGTCCGACGTCGGCGACGGCGAGCCGGTGCTCAGGCTGCGGCGCAGGAGCGACGGCGAGGAGATGTACTTCCCGGTGGCGCTGGCCGGCCAGGACTTCCACGCGCGGGTGCCGCTGGCCGACATCGACGAGTGCGTCGGCCACGAGTCGTGGTGGGAGGTGCTCATCGACCAGGGCCGGGCCATCCGCCCCCTGGTGCGCACGAGGCAGCGGGCGATCGCCACCGTGGAGGGCGCCGACCGGGAGGAGCGGCGTTTCCTCATCGACCGGGGCGAGGACGGCTGCCTGCTGCTGGCGGAACGCTGACCGGGGCGCTGACCGGGGCGCTGACCGGGGCGCTGACCGGAGCGCTGACCGGAGCGCGGCCCCGGCGCCGGCTCAGGCCAGGATGCCGGTCAGCGTCTCCACGACGTGCTCCTGCTGCGCGTCGGTCAGGGCCGGGAACAACGGCAGCGACAGCTCCTCGGCGTAGTAGGACTCGGCTTCCGGGCAGAGACCGCGCCGGTAGCCGAGGTCCTCGAACACCGGGTGCCAGTAGGCAGGCACGTAGTTGACCTGGACCCCGATCCCGGCGGCGCGCATGCGCTCGTAGACCTCGCGCCGGCGCCCGCCGCCGACCCGGACGGGGTAGAGGTGCCAGCTCGGCCGCACGTAGGCGTGCTGGGCGGGCAGCGTCAGCCCCGGCACGTCACGCAGCAGCACGTTGTAGCGCGCGACCAGCTCGGTGCGCCGCTCGCGGAAGCGCGCCAGCCGCCGCAGCTGGCTGAGGCCGAGCGCGCAGAGCACGTCGGGCAGCCGGTAGTTGAGCCCGAACTCGTGCACCTCCTGGTGCCAGCCGCCCTCGCAGGGAGTGCGCTGCTCGGCGGGGTCCCTGACCAGGCCGTGGTTCCGGAAGCGGGCGGCCCGCCGGAACAGCTCGGGGTCGGCCGCGGCCACGGCCCCGCCCTCCGCCGTCGTCACGGTCTTGGTCGGGAAGAACGAGAACGTGGTCAGATCCGCCAGCGCCCCCACCGGCCGGTCCTTGTACGCCGCCCCGATCGAGTGCGCCGCGTCGCTCACCAGCACCGCCCCGGCCCGGTCGGCGACCTCCCGCAGCTCGTCGTAGTCGGCCGGGTGGCCCGCGTAGTCCACCGCCGTGATCGCCCGCGTCCGGCCGGTGACCAGCGCGGCCGCGGCGTCGGGATCGAGGTTGCCCGTGTCGGGACGCACGTCGGCGAAGACCACCCGCGCGCCCAGCAGCGCGGCCGTGGCGGCCGTGGCCACGAACGTCAGCGGCGAGGTGACCACCTCGTCGCCCGCCCGCACCCCGGCCGCCACGTAGGCGACGTGCAGCGCCGCGGTGCCCGACGTGACCGACACGCATGGCACGCCACCCGTCCAGCGGGCCAGCTCCGCCTCGAACTCGCCGACCGCGGGCCCGGTCGTCAGCCAGTCGCCGCGCAGCACCTCGGCGACCGCCGCGACGTCGGACTCCTCGATCGACTGGCGTCCGTAGGGCAGCATCAGCCGGTCACCATGCCGCGCAGGTCGTCGACCGACAGCCACTGCTCGTTGCTGTCGGAGCGGTAGGTGAAGCCCTCGGGCAGCTGCTCGCCGGTCTTCGGCGGCACGTAGCCCCAGGTCGCGATCGTGGGCTGGACCACGTAGCGGTCGGACAGGCGCAGCGTCCTGCGGCCGTCGTCGGGGCCGATCATCTCCTCGTGCAGCTTCTCGCCCGGGCGCACGCCGATCTCGTAGATCGGGCTGTTCGGGGCCAGGGCCTCGGCCAGGTCGGTGATGCGCATGCTGGGGATGCGCGGCACGTACAGCTCGCCGCCCTGCATCAGGTCGAACGAGTCCACCACGAACCTGACCGCCTGCTCCAGCGTGATCCAGAACCTGGTCATGCGCTTGTCGGTGATCGGCAGGCTGCCGCCCTGCTCGGCCAGCCGCTGGAAGAGCGGGATCACCGAGCCCCGGCTGCCGACGACGTTGCCGTAGCGGACCACGGCGAAGCGGGTCTCGTGGGCGGCGGCGTAGTGGTTGGCCGAGACGAACAGCTTGTCGGCGACCAGCTTCGTGGCGCCGTACAGGTTGATCGGGCTGGAGGCCTTGTCGGTGGAGAGCGCGACGACCTTGCGCACCCCGCAGTCGATCGCGGCCTCCACGACGTTCTGCGAGCCGGCGACGTTGGTGCGGACGTACTCGAACGGGTTGTACTCGGCGGTGTCGACCTGCTTGAGCGCGGCGGCGTGGACCACGTATTCGACGCCGTGCATGGCGCGGGTCAGGCGGTCGCGGTCGCGGACGTCGCCGATGAACCAGCGCAGCCGCTCGTCGTCGTCGAAGAGCTGCCTGGTCTCGTACTGCTTGAGCTCGTCGCGGGAGAAGACCACCAGGCGGCGGACCCCGAGCGAGTCGAGCGCGTGACGGATGAACGCCTTGCCGAAGGACCCCGTTCCTCCGGTGATCAGAATCGACGATCCACTGAGAATGCTCACGTGGCCCCCTGGAGTCGCGCTTACGCGCTGTAGTCGTCGTGGCAGGCGGTAGCATAGCGCGATCGGACAGCGACACAGAGTCACACGGGGGAATGGGGCTTCGGTGCGTATTGTCGGAATAGTTCAGGCTCGCATGGGCTCGACCCGCCTGCCGGGGAAGGTGCTGCGGGAGCTGGGGGGCCGATCCGTGCTGGGGTGGGTGGTCCGCGCCGCGCGGGAGGCGGGCGCGCTCGACGACCTCCTCGTCGCCACCACGACCGAGCCGGCCGACGACGCGGTGGTCGACGAGTGCCGCCGGCTGGGCGTGGCCTGGCACCGGGGGCCGGTGGACGACGTGCTGACCCGGTTCGCGCAGGCGCTGGCGGGGCGGCGGTGGGACGCCATGATGCGGTTCACGGCCGACTGCCCGCTGCTGGACCCGGCCGTGATCAGGGAGGCGGCGCTGGTCTTCCGCGCCGTCCCGGGGCTCGACTACCTGAGCACGAGCCTGGCGCGCACGCTGCCGCGCGGGCTCGACGTGGAAATCGCCGGCCGGGCCGCGTTCCGGCGGGCCGACGAGGAGGCCAGCGGCTTCCACCGCACCCACGTGACCTCCTACGTCTACGAACACCCCGGCGACGCCCGGTTGCTCGGGCTGGCCTACCGGCCCGCCGCCGACGACCTGCGGGTCACGCTCGACACCGAGGACGACTGGCGGCTGATCTCCACGGTGGTGGCCGAGCTGGGCGACCGCTGCCTGCCGGCCAGGACGCTGGTGGGCTGGCTGCGCGAGCGGCCCGAGGTGTGCGGGCTCAACGCCCACGTCCGGCAGAAGGCCCTGCAGGACGCATGACAGGCGGAGCAGGCCCCGGTCGCCCGGGCGGCCGGGTGGGTTTCCGCTGCGACGCCGGGGTCCGGAGCGGGGTTGGCCACCTGGTGCGGTGCGTGGCGCTGGCGGAGGAGCTGTGCGCGCGGGGCGTCGAGGTGGTCTTCCTGGGGGAGGTGCGCGGCTCGGACTGGGCGCGGGCGCAGCTTCGCGAGCGCGGGTTCCGGCTGGTGCCCGCGCCCCAGGAGCCCGTACGGCTGGCCGCGCTGGCCCGTGGCCTGGGCCTGGACGCCGTGGTGCTCGACTCCTACGAGCTGCCGGACAAGACGGGCGTGGTGCTCAGGGAGGCCGGGCTCGCGGTGCTGGCGATCGTGGACGGCGACCCGCTGGGCCAGGAGGCCGACCTCTACCTCGACCAGAACCTCGGCGCCGAGCGGCGGCCCTTCCCGCGGCGGACCCGGCGCCTGGCGGGGGCCCCGTACGTGCTGCTGCGCGACAGCGTGCGGCGGCGAACGCGGGCGCCCGGCGGCGGCGACGTCCCGCGCGTGTTGTGCTTCTTCGGCGGCACCGACAGCGCGGGCGTCGCCCCGGCCTGGGCGCGGGCCCTCAGGGCGACCGGGCGGCCCTTCCACGGCACGGTCGTCAGCCCGGCGCCGTTCGAGGCGGGCGGGCCGATCACCGTGATCCCGCCGACGGACCGGCTGCCCGAGCTGATGGCCGGGGCCGACCTCGTGCTCACCGCGGCCGGCTCCGCCGTCTGGGAGCTGCTCTACCTCGGCGTGCCCACGGCGTTGAGCTGGGTGGCGGACAACCAGCTCATCGGCTACGAGGAGCTCGTGGGCCGGGGCGCGGCGGCGGGCCTGGGGGGCGAGGCGGGCGCGGAGGCCGTCGGCGTGCTGGCCCGCCTGCTCGGCGACCCCGCCGCCCGCGAGGAGTTGGGCGCGCGAGGCCGCGGCCTGGTGGACGGCAGGGGCCGGGAGCGGGTCGCCGACGCCCTGCTCGCGATCGGCTAGATCAGGTCCCAGGTGAGCGGGGTGCCGAAGGGCACGTCCCGGGTGAAGCGCCGGCCCATCACCTGCCCGGCCGAGTCCGGGGGCAGACCGCCCGCGGGCCGGATCGAGCGTACGTTGTCCGGCGTCACCGGCTCGCCCGCGCTCACGTCGCGCACCACGTACAGCGAGCGCCGGAAGCGCAGCCCCTCGCGCTCCGAGGGCCGTGGCCCGATGGTCACGTCGCCCAGCGACTGCCAGGCCCGCTCGCTCTCCGCCACCAGCGCCGCCAGCTCGGCCGGCTCCAGCGAGAACGCCGCGTCCACCCCGCCCTCGGCCCGCGACATGGTGACGTGCTTCTCGATCAGGCACGCCCCCAGCGCCACGGACGCCAGCGCGGCCCCGATCCCGGGGGTGTGGTCGGACAGGCCCACCACCTCGCCCGTGAGCGCGGCCAGCAGCGGCAGCGAGCGCAGGTTGCTCTCCGAGGGCGCGGCCGGGTAGGAGGCCGTGCACGACAGCACGGCGAGCTGGGCGCACCCGGCCTCGCGGGCGGCCGACACCGCGGCGTCGATCTCGGAGATGGTGGCCATCCCCGTGGAGATGATCAGCGGCTTGCCCGTGGCGGCCGCCAGCCGGATCAGCGGCAGGTCCACGATCTCCGACGAAGCGATCTTGTACGCCGGCACGCCCAGCTTCTCCAGGAACTCGACCGCCGTGGGGTCGAAGGGCGCCGAGAACGCGATCAGCCCGCGCTCGCGCGCCCGCCGGAAGATCGGCTCGTGCCACTCCCACGGCGTGTGGGCGCGTTCGAAGAGCCGGTAGAGGTTCTCGCCACCCCACAGCTCGTGCTCGTCGCCCACGCGGAACGCGGGCCCGTCGCAGTCGATGGTCAGCGTGTCCGGCAGGTACGTCTGCAGCTTCAGCGCGTGCGCTCCGGCCTCGGCCACCGCGTCCACGATGGCCAGCGCCCGCTCCAGGCTGCCGTTGTGGTTGCCCGACAGCTCCGCCACGACGAGCGGCGGATGGCCGGCCCCGATCGCCCGTCCCCCGATGGAGATCATGCGTGTTCCTTCCTGAGCTCGATGGCCACGACGTCGCGCGGCACCCCGTCCACCTCCCGCAGGTAGGCGCCCACCTCGACGAACCCGAACCGCCGGTGCAGCCGCCTGACCGGCTCGTTGCCGGCCAGCACCTCGCCCCGCAGCGTCGTCAGCCCGAGCGGCCCGAAGGCGTGCTCGATGGCCGCCCGCTCCAGCCCGGCCCAGGCCCGCAGCAGCGTCCCCGACCGCTCCAGGCCGTCGAGGTCCAGGTAGTAGCCCCAGTCGGCGCTCTCGGGCGAGAGGCCGGCGTAGGTCACCACGCCCGCGGCGGTGCCCTCGTGGTCGTAGATCAGCACGCGCCGGCCCGCGTCGGCACGGGTGGCCGCCCACCAGCGGGCGTGCTCGTCCTCCGCGATCTCGTGCGTGGTGAAGCTGGCGGCGCGCACCCGAGGGTGGTTGCGCCACCGGCGCATCACCGGCAGATCGTCGTCCCGGACGTCTCTCAGCACCGCTCCCCCTACTCCCCCTACTATCTGTGTTCGTTCCATTGCACAACGTAGCGGATTCCGCGTCCGGTAAAGAGCTCATCAGGGACGGGCATCGGACACGGAATCAGCTGGGCCGCCGGGGCATGCTGCCCTCGACCCCCCGTACCGAGCCAAGGAGCGAATTCGGCATGATCCCCCTGCTCAGCGTCGTCGTCCCGTTCTACAACGTGGAGCCGTACATCACCGAGTGCCTCAAATCGCTGGCCGCCCAGACCCTCGACGACCTCGAGGTGATCCTCGTGGACGACGGCTCCGTGGACGGCAGCCGGCGCGTCGCCGAGGACTTCGTCGCCAGGGACGAGCGTTTCGTGCTGATCGGCCAGCGCAACCTCGGGCCGGGGCCGGCCCGCAACCAGGGGATCAGGCAGGCCCGCGGCACCTACCTGGCCTTCGCCGACAGCGATGACGTCGTGCCGCCGGAGGCGTACGAGCGGCTCGTCGGCAAGCTCGCCGAGACCGGCTCCGACCTGGCGTGCGGCGCGGTCAGGCGGCTCGTGGACGGCGAGCTGGAGGAGTCGATCCTGCACGAGAAGGTGTTCAGGCGCCCGCAGCTGTGCACCCACATCACCGACAAGCAGGTGCTGATCAGGGACCGCACCGTGTGGAACAAGGTCTACCGGCGCGACTTCTGGGAGCGTTGCGGCCTGCGCTTCCCGGCCGGCATCTACGAGGACGTGCCCGTCGCCATGCAGGCCCACGTGCTGGCGACCAGCGTGGACATGGTGGGCGAGGTGGTCTACCACTGGCGCAAGCGCGAGGAGGGCGGCACCTCGATCACGCAGCGCCGCTCCGAGCTGCCCAACCTCCAGGAGCGGCTGGCGGCCATCCGCGCGGTGCGCGCCTTCCTCGACGAGCGGGCGCCCGAGCTGCTCGACGGCTTCGACGCCCTCGTGCTGGAGAAGGACACCCTCTTCCTGTTCCAGGCGCTGGAGCGGTGCGAGGAGGACCCGGAGCCGCTGCTGGAGCTGGGCCGTGCCTGGCAGGCCGAGCTGGGACCGCACGTGCTGGCCACCGCGCCGTCGCTGCGCCGCCTGGAGCTGCACCTGCTCGGGCGCGGCCTAGTCGCCGAGCTGCGCACCGTGCGCGAGTTCCGGCGCGGGCGCGAGGACGTCACCCGCGTGGTGCCGCGCGGCCGCCGCGTCGCCAACTGGTACGGCGACTACCCCTTCTTCCGCGACCGCCGCCTGCGCATCCCCGACGAGGTGTTCGACGCCCGCGACGAGCTCAAGCTGATCGCCAGGGTCGATTCGTGCGAGCGGACCGGCGCCGCGTACCGCCTGCGCGGCCACGTGGCCATCCACCGCGTCGATCGCAAGATCCCCAAGGTCGGCCTGTGGCTTAGCGACGGACGCCGCCGGATCCCCCTGGAGACGCGGCGCAAGGGCCGCTACGGCGTCGTGGCCGCCATCGACCCCGAGCGCCTCGAAGGCGGTGGACCCTGGCGGCTCCAGGTTCGGGCTGAAATGCGCGGTTTGGTGCTGAAAGGCTGGTGCCGGGACGGCGAGGCCAACACCGCGTGGCGGTTTTCGGTGCCGGGTTGGTCAAGAAGCGGCATGGACATGCCCCAGTAGTTCCAGACAGTAATCGTTCCGGCGCGTCGCGTGGTCATGCTGGGATCCATGAGGACCTATTCGCTCGATGACGTCTACGAGACACGCAAGCGGAGAGATTCCTGGTGGACCGTGTATTTCGTGGACCCGGTCGCCTGCCGGGTCACCCTTCCCGTCGCCAATCGCACCCGGCTGACGCCCAACGGGCTCACCGTGTTCTCGCTGGTCCTCGGCCTGGGGTCGGCCGTCGGTTTCGCAATGAACCAGCTCATAGCGGGCGCAGTCTTCTTCTATCTGAGCTTCATGATCGACTGCGTGGACGGCAAAATAGCCAGGCTCAAGGGTACGGGGACGCCCTTCGGCCTCTGGCTCGACTACGTGGGGGACCGGATCAGGGTGGTCCTGTGTGCCGGGGGGCTGGCATACGGGCAGTACGCGCTGACCGGCGATGTGAGCTACGTCGTCCTCGGCGCGGCGGTGGCCGTGCTGGACCTGTTCAGGTACGTCAACGCGCCGCAGATGAAGCGCGTACGCGAGGCCATCAGGGAGGAGCGGCAGGAACCCGAGCTCGACCTGGATCCCCTGTCACCGGATCCCCTCGTGCCGGAGCCGGCCGAGCCGCTGGGGCGGGCGCCCCGGCCGCGTTGGTTCTTCCGGCTCTTCAGGCGGCTCAACAGGTTCCTGGCCCGGCATCGCGTCCGCTCGCACCTGGTCAGCGGCATCGAGTTCCACGCGGCGGTGTTCGTGATCGCGCCCATAGCGGGGGCATGGGCGCTGATCCCGCTCGCCGTGGCGTCGGGGGTTCTGCTGCTGGCCAACGAGGTCTTCCTTGTCTACCGGATGTGGCTCTTCACGCGCAGGCACGGCGTGGGCTCGTCTCAGGAGAGCCGAGAGCACGTTCTCGTCTAAGTTTTCGGGGGTTAGTACGACATGTCAGACCGACCAGTCTTCGTCATCGGATGCCCGCGGTCCGGCACCACGATGCTCCAGCTCATGCTCCACTCGCACCCCCGTATGGCGGTGCCTCCGGAGACGCGCTTCCTCGTTCCCGCTTATTACCGCCGCCGCACGTGGGGCGACCTGCGGATCGACCAGCGCCGCCGGGCTCTGGCGCAGTGGATCGCGACCGACCGCAGCACGAAGTTCCGCGAACTCAAGATCGACAAGGACGAGTTCGTCAGGCAGGCCGTGGCGGGCCCCGGCTCGCTCGGCTCGGTGATCGGCACGGCGTTCCGCATGTACGCCGACCGGTTCGACAAGGCTCGCTGGGGCGACAAGCGGCCGAGCTACGTCAAGCAGGTGGACCTGCTGCTGCGGCTCTTCCCCGACGCCCAGTTCATCCACCTCATCAGGGACGGCCGCGACTGCGTGGCCTCGCTGAAGGAGATGCCCTGGTACACCCTCGACTCCTTCCACGCCGTCTCCACCTGGGCCGAGGCAATCGACGCGGGCGGCCGGCTGAAGCGCACGCTGGCCGAGGACACGTACTACGAGCTGCGCTACGAGGACCTCACCGACGACCCGATGACCGAGCTGAAGAAGCTCTGCCACTTCCTGGAGGAGGACTTCTCGCCGGCGATGATCTCGCCGCGCGAGGCGGCCAGCGTGGCGGTGCCGCAGCACAAGGTCTGGCACAGCAACACGCACCGCGAGGTCACCCGCAGCCGGGTCGGGAGCTGGGCGAACCGGCTGGACGACTGGGAGGTGTCGCTGTGCGAGCACATGCTCGGCGACCGCCTGGAGTCCATGGGGTACGAGCTGAGCGGCGCCCCCAAGCCGGCCAAGGAGCACATCGTGGCCTGCCAGAAGACGATGCAGAAGCGCAAGGCCAGCCGGATGCGCAAGAGCATGCGCGACCGGCTGAACCGGCTGCGCGAGCCGAGCCCCGTGGCCGCCATGCTCACCACGCGCCAGCGCTCGCTGGCCGGGGTGCCGCAGCAGCGCAAGGAGCTGACGGAACCCGTCTAGCCAGGGACGTCTAACGCTCGATGTGGGCGAACATCGACTCCCATCGGTCCAGCACGTGGTCGAGGCGGAACGCCTCGGCCCGTGCCCGGGCGTCGGCCCCGAGGCGCCGCCGCTCCTCCTCGTCCCCGATCAGCCGCGCCAGCTCCGCCCCGAACGCGTCCACGTCGCCCGGCGGGACCAGCACCGGCCCGGCCGAGCGCACGCCTCCCGACACGTCGAACGCCACCGCCGGCACCCCGTGCGCCCCCGACTCCAGCAGCACGATCGGCAGGCCCTCGTGCTCGCTGGTCAGCCCCAGGACCGAGGCCGCGAGATACTCGGCCGGCATCCGCGCGGCGGGCACCAGCCCCCTGAACACCACGCGGTCGCCCACGCCCTCCCGGTCCGCGTGCGCGCGCAGCCGCTCCAGCTCGCCGCCGTCCCCGATGAGGTGCAGCTCCCACGGCGGGGGCGCGCCCGAGCGGGCGAACGCGCTGATCAGCCGGTCGAACCGCTTGACTCCCTCCAGCCGGCCCACGCCGAGCACGCGCGGCGACTCCAGCGCCGACATCTCCTCCGGCCAGTCCGCCAGCGGGTTCGGCAGCGCGCCCGCGTTGGGCAGCAGCGCGTGCTCGGAGAACAGCCAGGCGTCGTCCTCGCTGAGGAAGACGGACTGTTCGAGGCCTGGGTAGTGGCGTCGGATCGAGGCCAGGTGCCAGCAGCCGCGGGCGTGGTCGTACGAGCCGTGGTACTGCCCGATCGGCCGCAGCGTGTCCGGCAGCAGCCCTGACAGCCGGGCCACCACGGACGGGGAGGTCATGATCGCGTAACCCGGCCCGACGGCGCCGAGCAGCTCCTTCAGCCGCCGGTCTGCCCGCCTGCGGGCGAGCGTGCCCCGCGCGGGCCGGCGGCTGATCACGTGCCGGCGGTAGAGGGGACGCTCGACGTACCTGAACGGGGCGGCGGCGCGTTGCAGCCCGATCACGTGTACGTCGTGCCCGCGCCGGGCCAGGCCCTGGGCCAGGGTGTGGGTGACCTGCTGGATGCCGCCGAGCGTGTCGGCGTCCAGGCAGGTGAAGACGACGGTCATCGGGTCTCCTCGAAGAAGTCGGCCACGATCCTGGCCGCCGCGTCGCCGCGCTCGTCGGCGCACCACAGGTCGCGGAAGGCCGCGTACCGCTCGGCGTAGGACTCGTGCACGGCCGGCAGCTCGCGCAGCGCGGCGATCAGGTCCTCGGTCGTCGAGAGGCACGGGCCCGGGGCGATGGCCGGCAGGTCGTGGTAGACGCCGCGCTCCGAGAGGCGGTAGTCGTCCCAGTCGTCGACGAAGAACAGCATCGGCCTGCCGGTCAGCGCGTAGTCGCACATGACGGAGGAGTAGTCGGTCAGCAGCGCGTCCGAGGCCAGCATCAGGTCGTTGATCTCCGGGTACGACGCGGCGGAGCGGACGAAGTGCTTGAGGTGCTCGGGTGGGCTGTAGCGCTCGACCGGGTGCGTACGCAGGATCACCACCCAGTCGTCGGCCAGTTCGTCGGCCATGAGCTCCAGGTCCACCCGTACGGACTGGCCGCTGCCCTTCACCCGGTCCCGGTACGTGGGCGCGTAGAGCAGGACCTGCCGCCCGGGCGGGATCTCCAGCCGCCTGCGCACCTCGCCCGACGGCTCGGCCCGTACGAGCGCGTCGCACCGGGGCGTCCCGCACCGGTACACCTTGCCCGAGTAGCCGTTCGACGGCAGGAACACCCGCGAGAACTCCGCGCTCGGCGACACCAGCGCGTCCCACCGGGCGACCGCGGCCCGCCACTGCGCCCGCGGCTTGTCGAAGTCGCCGCGCAGGTCGGGCGCGTCGAACCCGATCGACTTGATCCCCTGCCCGTGCCAGGTCTGCAGGTAGCGGGTGCCGCGGGGCTTGGGATAGTCCAGCGGGAAGCCGTGGCTGTCCACCCAGATGCCGGCCCTGGCCATCGTGTAGATGTAGCGCCAGCTGCCCCGGCGGACGAGGCGGACGTCGGAGGGGAAGTTCCGGCGGCCCCTGGCCACCGACCAGACCGCCTCGATCGGCAGGCCGCGCCGCCGCACCTCCTCGTAGATGGCCCGCGGGCTGCCGCTGTAGCCCTTGCCGACGTCCGACTCGAACAGCGCGAGGTTCGGGCGGCGCGGCAGCACCCTGATCATCACCTTGTACGCCCGCAGCTTGTTCGCCGGCGTGTTCAGGCGCGTCATCAGCCGCCGCCTGACCCGCCGCCACACCGACTGCGGGATGGAGTCGGGACGCACGCACAGGTACGCCGTGTATCCCTCGGCCTTGAGCGTGCACCCGGGCAGCTCGATCGGCTCGGTGTGGGGATCGACGATGATCCGGTCGGTCGTGGTGTGCCCGTCGGAGGTCCGGGTGAAGCCGATGCGCGGGTCGCACTTGCCCGAGGGCCTGAACGTGACCTCGCTGAGGTATCCGCCCCCGCCCGACGGCTCCGGCTCGATGGGGATCCGCTCCTTGCCGAGCTGCAGGAACGCCGTCCACTCCGGCGGCAGCGCGCCGAACGGGTCGTAGGTGCGCACGGTCATCCGCACCCGCTCGCCGTCGGAGGACAGGCTCACCACCTCGTGCCGCAGCCGGGAGGCGGTGAAGGGCAGCTCGGCCAGGCGCAGCTTGGTGATGTCCAGGCCGGGGGAGGCCGACGTGCCCCAGTACGTCCGGCCGTCGAGCTGCACGGCTGCCCGCGGCGCGGCCCGCGGCCCGGTCAGCGAGCCCGCCGCCACCCGCAGGTCCTCGATCCGGTCGTCCAGGATGAGCCGGCAGCAGACCCGGTCCAGCGGGTCGATCCGCTCGAACACCTCGTCCGGGATCTCCTCCAGGTACGGCCGCACCACCGAGGCGAACTCCTTGGTCCACACCAGGTCCCGCAGGGGCAGCGGGTTGAGGTAGACGCGCAGGTCCTGGCGGACGAACCGGTACTGCCGGTGCGGCACCAGGTCGGCGGCGCCGTGATCGCGCAGGATGTCGTCGCTCAGCCGGGCCGCGATCACCCGCTGCCGCACGTTCTCCAGGTCGTCGATGCTCAGCGAGATCGACTCGTTCGTGCGCGCCCGGTGCCAGTGGTAGACCGTCCACGGCACGATCGCGAACCTGCGCGCCACCGCGTACAGCTCGGCGGCGAAGACATGGTCCTCGTAGTGGATGTCCTCGGGGAAGCGCAGCGCGCGGCCGCGTAGCCAGCCCACGTCGTAGAGCTTGTTGGTGCTGAAGCAGTCGAGGAACAGCTCCGGCTCCTCCCGGATGCCCTCGACCACCCGCCGCCTGGCGAACAACGACGGGTAGTACGGCTGCAGCCGCCCGTTCGACTCGAACAGCCGCGAGATCTGCCCTGACACGAACTCGGCCCCGGTCCGCTCGATCTCGGCGAGCAGGCTCTTGCACGCGTGCCTGGGCAACTCGTCGTCGCTGTCCAGGAACATGATGTACGGCGCGGCGGCCGCGTCGATCCCGTCGTTGCGCGGCGCCCCGCAGCCGCCGCTGTTGACCGGCCTGCGCAGGTAGCGCACCCGCGGATCGGCCTGCGCGAGCCGCCGGGCCACCTCCGGCGTGCCGTCCGTGCTGGCGTCGTCGGCGATGATCACTTCGAGGTCGCGCAGCGACTGCCGGAGCACGGAACGTACGGCCCTGGGCAGGCGGGCCGCGTCGTTATACGTGATGACGACAACGGTGCAGTCCGGCATCACAAGTCCCCCGTAGATAGACCTATCCGCGGGAATGGCACTTCCCCCAGGTCGGGGGAAGTGTCCGGACTTGATTGACTATTTGCCGAAAATCACCGCATAAGCCGACGAATCACCCAGGCGATGAACAGCAGCGCCACGACCGCGCCCGCGATCGGCGCCAGCCGCTTGAGCAGCGGCTGCCCGGCGATCTCCAGCAGGTCGAGCGCCTCCTCGTCGGGCGTGCGCGACGTGCGCTGCGTGCCCGCGGGCCGCCCCTCCTGCTCGGGCGCCGGCACCGCGCTCAGGTGCCGCTCCTCCTCCTGCGCCGGCGCGCCCTCCTGCGGGGCGACCGCTTCGACCGTGGGCTCGGAGAGCAGATCGGCCAGGTTGCCGGCGAACCTCTCGATGAGCTTGCCGCCCACCTCGGCCATCACGCCCCTGCCGAACTGGGCGGGCCGGCCGGTGACGTTGAACGTGGTCTCCACGGTCACCAGCGTGGCCTCGTCGCGCGGCTGCATGCGGGCCCTGACCGTGGCGGAGGCCGTGCCCGAGCCCCGGGCCTCCTTGCCCGACGCCTGGATGGCCAGCGAGTAGGAGTCCTTGTCCACGTCCTCGAACCTGGCCGAGCCGCGATAGGTGACCGTGATCGGGCCGACCTTGACCTTCATCCGCCCGGTGAACTCGTCGCCCTCGAAGATGTCCAGCGTCGCCCCGGGCAGGCATGGCGCGACCCGCTCGACGTCGAGCAACACGGCCCAGGCCTGCTCGATCGGAACGGGAACAGTGAACTCGTGCTCGAACCGCATCGCCATCGATTCGCTCCTTCTCCCGATGCCTGTGACCCTATGCCGGGGTGGGGGCACCCCGGAAGAGGCGCCCCCACCAACCTCAGGGGGATCCGGCCGCCGTGCGCACCGCGCGGTGGGTCAGGACCCTGGCCAGATGCCGGCGGTAGTCCGGCTGCGCGTTCAGATCGGCGGACGGGGACGTACCCTCCGCCGCCTCGTCGCACGCCTGCCGTACCTGGTCGCCCAGCTCCACGCCCGTCAGGGCGGACTCGGTGGCGCGGGCGCGCACCGGCGTCGGCGCCATGTTCGTCAGCCCGATCCGGGCCTCGGCGATCGAGCCGTTGGAGCGCCTGACGGCCGCCGCGACCCCGACGATGGCCCACGCCTGCGCGGTCCTGCGGAACTTCTCGTAGTGGAAGCCCCAGCCCGCGCCCAGCTTCGGGATCTTCACCCCGGCCAGGATCTCGCCCTGCTCCAGCGACGTCTCCAGGTAGTCGACGAAGAACTCGGCGGCCGGGATCTCGCGCTCGCCCCGCGCCGAGGCGGCCACGAGCACGGCATCCAGCGCCAGCGCCACGGCGGGCAGGTCACCCGCCGGATCCGCGTGGGCCAGCGAACCGCCGAACGTGCCCCGGTGCCTGATGGCCGGATCGGCCACGTGCGCCGCGGCCAGCGCCACCAGCGGGCAGCCGGAGGTCACCACCGGGGAGCGCATGACCTCGTCGTGCGTGGCCATCGCGCCGATGTAGACGTGGTCGCCGCGGTCGTGCACGCCCTTCAGCCCGGCCAGCCGGCCGACGTCGACCAGCATCGACGGGTACGTCAGCCGCATCCGCAGCAGCGGCATCAGCGACTGCCCGCCGGCCAGGACCTTGGCGTCCTCGTCGGAGGCCAGCGCCTGGCACGCCTCGGCGATCGAGTCCGGGCGCACGTAGTCGAACTGCGCGGGGATCATTGCCGCACTCCTTCCTGCTCCGCCAGGGCGCGCCAGATGCGTTCGGGCGTGCACGGCATCTGCACGTCGTGGATGCCGTGCCGGCGCAGGGCGTCCACGATCGCGTTCACCACGGCCGGGGTCGAGGCGATCGTGCCCGCCTCGCCGACGCCCTTGACGCCCAGCGGGTTGCTGGTCGCCGGGGACTCGGTCCTGTCGAGGCTGAACCCCGGCAGGTCCGCGGCCGACGGCAGCAGGTAGTCGGCCATCGTGGCGGTCAGCAGGTTGCCCTCGGAGTCGTACACGGCCTCCTCGAACAGCGCCTGCGCGATGCCCTGCGCGATGCCGCCGTGCAGCTGGCCCTCCACGATCAGCGGGTTGACGACCTTGCCGATGTCGTCCACCGCCACGTACGAGCGGATCTTCACCATGCCCGTCTCGGTGTCCACCTCCACGGCGCACAGGTGGGTGCCGTGCGGGAAGGAGTAGTTCTCCGGGTCGAACGTGGCGTCGGAGTCGAGCCTCGCCTCCACCCCCTCGGGCAGGTCGTGCGCCGTGAACGCGGCGTAGGCCAGCTCCTGGATGGTCTTCTGCGAGTCCGTGCCGCGCACCTTGAACGCCCCGGCCTCGAACTCCAGGTCGTCGGGCGAGCACTCCAGCACGTGCGCGGCCAGCCTGCGGGCCTTGTCCTTGACCTTGTCGCACGCCTTCAGCACCGCGATGCCGCCGACGACCAGCGAGCGCGAGCCATAGGTGTCCATGCCCTTGTGCGCGATCGCCGTGTCGCCGTGCAGCACCGTGATGTCGTCGAACGGCACGCCCAGCGCGTCCGCCACGATCTGGCTCCACGCCGTCACATGGCCCTGCCCGTGCGGCGAGGTGCCGGTGATGACCTCGACCTTGCCCGTCGGCAGCATGCGCACCGCGCCGTGCTCCCAGCCGCCCGCGCCGTAGTTGGCCTCGCCGAGCATCCTGGACGGCGCCAGGCCGCACATCTCCGTGTACGTGCTGACGCCGATCCCGAGCTGCACCGGGTCGCCCCTGTCACGCCGGTCGGCCTGTTCCGCGCGCAGCTTGTCGTAGCCGAACATCGACAGCGCCCGCTCGGTGGCCGCCTCGTAGTTGCCCGAGTCGTACGTCAGCCCGGAGATCGTGGTGTACGGGAACTCCTCGTGCTTGATCCAGTTGCGCCTGCGCACCTCCACCGGATCCATCTTCAGCTCGGCGGCCAGCTCGTCCATCACCCGCTCGATGCCGAACGTGGCCTCGGGACGGCCCGCGCCCCGGTAGGCGTCCGTGGGCATCTTGGTGGTGAACACACCCGTGCAGCCGAACTCGTACGCGTCCATCTTGTAGATCGCGTTGAACATCTGCGCGCCCAGCAGCGGGATGCCCGGCGTGACCAGCATGAGGTAGGCGCCCATGTCGGCCAGCAGGTTCACCTGGAGCCCCCGGATCCGGCCGTCGGCGTCGGCGGCCAGCCGGATGTGCTGGATCTGGTCGCGGCCGTGGTGCACGGTCAGGTTGCCCTCGGAGCGGGTCTCGGTCCACTTGACCGGCCGGCCGAGCTTGCGGGCGAGCAGCAGGCAGAGCACCTCCTCCGCGGTGACCTGCAGCTTCGAGCCGAACCCGCCGCCCACGTCGGGCGCGATCACCCGGATGCGGTGCTCGGGGATGCCGGTCACCACGGCCAGCATGACCCGCAGCACGTGCGGGATCTGCGTGGACGTCCACATCGTGAACGACTCGCCGTCCGTGTCGGCCAGGACCGCCCGCGGCTCCATCGCGCTGGGGATGAGCCGCTGCTGGATGTAGGTCCGGTCGATGACGACGGGCGCGTCCCTGAACGCGGCCTCGATGTCACCCGAGGTGATCGTGGCGCTGTAGGCCTTGTTGCCGGCCTCGTGCACCTTCGGGCTGTCCTGGGACAGCGCCGCGTTCATGTCGAGGACCGCGGGCAGCGGCTCGTAGTCGACCTCGATGGCCTCCAGCGCGTCGGCCGCGCGGTAGCGGTCGGTCGCGATCACGCAGGCCACGGCCTCGCCCACGTACCGCACCTCGGAGACGGCCATCGGCGGGTGGTCGGGGATGACGATGTCCTCGCTCACCGGCCACGCGCACGGCAGGCTGCCCTGCTCGGCGGCGAAGTCCTGGCCGCTGAAGGCCGCCACCACCCCCGGCAGGTCGCGCGCCCCCGACACGTCGACCCCGGTGATCCTGGCGTGCGCCATCGGGCTGCGCAGGAACATCACGTGCAGCATGCCCGGCCGCGAAAGGTTGTCCGTCCACTGCGTGCGCCCCGTGAGCAGTCTGGCGTCCTCTTTGCGCCTGCGCGGCCGGCCCACCTCCTGGACGGTCATGAGGTGCTCACCGCCTGGCCCATCTCCTGCGCGCCCCTGCGTACGGCGCGCACGATGTTGCAGTATCCGGTGCAGCGGCAGAGGTTGCCCTCCAGACCCTGCCTGATCGTCTCCTCCGACGGATCCGGATCGTCCCTGAGCAGATCTATCGCGGCCATGACCATGCCGGGCGTGCAGTAGCCGCACTGCAGGGCGTGCTCTTCGTGGAAGGCCTGCTGCATCGGGTGCATCGACCCGTTGGCGCCCAGGCCCTCGATCGTGACGACGTCGCAGCCGTCGGCCTGCACGGCGAGCACCGAGCAGCTCTTGACGCTCTTTCCGTCGAGCATGACCGTGCAGGCGCCGCAGTTGCTGGTGTCACAACCGACGGGTGTGCCGGTCCTGCCCAGCCGTTCTCTTAGTAGGTGGACGAGAAGGAGTCGCGGCTCGACGTCCTCCTCATACTTGATCCCGTCGACGGTGACGGTGATTCGGGGCATACGTCCTCCCTCAGGAGCAGGGGGAAAGGCGGACACTCCGAACGTACGCCGGTGTTTTTCCCGGTCAAGGGTTGCGTCACGGGTTACTTACCGCGGACCACCCGCGCGATGATCGCCACCAGCCCCGCGAAGGCCAGTCCCAGCACCATGACACCGACCAGGACCAGGGGATCCGTGATCGCGCGGGTCACTACCAGAATGCCCAGAACGATGAAGAGCGCGCCGCTCAGCAGGGCCATCCAGTCCGTCCTGTGCAGGCGCCGGGGCCGGGGTCGCTCGACGTCACGCGGCACGCCGCACCTCCATGTCGCCGAGGCCGCCCCTCAGGTTCAGCACAATGGTCGAGACCTTGCCCTCCGGCTTCACCTCGGGCTCCAGCACCTTGTCGAAGCGCACGTCCACGCCGCCCTTGAGCGACCGGTCGAGCGTGATGTCGCCGATCTTGTTGGTGGCGTGCACCTCGACCCTCGCCTCCGGCGGCACGATCACCACGAGCTCGCCCGCCGAGACCGCGGCGTTGAACGTCACCCTCGATCCCGCTGTCAGCTCCAGCTCCGACAGGTCCAGCAGGCCGTCGCCGAGCCCCACGTCGTAGAGCCGGCCGGCCTCGGCGGGGCTGGTCGGGGCCCATTCGGCCGGACCGATGTTCCTGGGCAGGCCACCGAGCATCAGCCCCACGGCGACGATCACCGCGACCGCGGTGCCCGCGGCCACCAGACCGGCGCCGCGTCCCCACCAGGCGGCGACGAGCAGGCCGGCGCCGATGGTGATGAGCATGGCGCCGCCGACGATGGTCGGGCTCACTCCGGTGGCCGACCTGGCTTGGACGGCCACGACGATCCCTCCAATGATGATTGCCAGCAGGATGGTGATGGCGCCGATGAACGACTTGGGCCGGCGCTCCCGCCTGGTGACCGGGAGGCCGTACAGGACGGGGTCGTAGGACGGGTAGCCGGCCCTTCTGGCGGGGTCGAGCGGCTGGTAGGGGCCGTTCGGCGCGAAGGGCTCGCCGTAGCTGGAGTAGTCGACGGCGGTCGGGGGCTCGGGTCGGTAGGAGGCGGGCCGGCGGTGCGGTGGCACCGCGTGCTCCGCGGTCACCGCCTCCGGCGACACCCGCTCCTCCTGGAGGGGTGCGGCCTCCTGGAGGGGCGCGGCGTCCTGGACCGGCGCCCGCTCCTCGACCGGCGCGGCCTCCTCGACGGGAGCCGCCGCCTGCGGGGCGGGCGGCTCCGCGTGCCGCAGGGGCGCGTCGACCGGCTCGCCGGTCCTGGCCGGGGCGGGCTCGCGCATGGGCGGCACGGTCGCCGGGCCGGCCGCCGGCGGGGCCGGGGCGCGTACGGGCGGAGCCGGCTCCGCGGTCTCGTAGAAGGCCATCGAGGGCTCCTCGCCCCGCCGCCGGCTCAGCCGCTCGGGCATCGACCTGGCCACCCCGAGCAGGTCCACCCCGTTGGAGTGCGCGGCCAGCAGCGACACCGCCAGGAACACCCCCACCACCAGCGTCCCCGTGTCGAGCCACACGGACGCCAGGTTGATCGCCAGCCCGAACGCCAGCACCGCCGTCAACAGCGCCATCACGGCCTCGGCGTCGAAGTCGCGCCGGGTCCACTGCTCGATGATCCCCGGGCGCCCGTTCGGCTCCTTCATCAGCAGGAACGCCGCCAGGTAGAGGAACAGCCCGATGCCGGAGCCGAGCAGCAGCACCGCGAAGCCCACGCGGAACACCACCGGGTCGATGCCGGTGTGCCGCCCGAGGCCCGCGCAGACTCCCATGAGGAAGCGCCCCTCGCTGCTGCGGCGCAGCACGCGCGGAGGAGCGGCCGGCTGCCTGGGCGGAACTTCTGTCATGCGTACCATCGTGGACCTACGCGTGGTGTGCTCGCATCCGGGACACCCCTGACCCGACCCGGGGGTTGTTCCCTGATGCCCGTGACGCCCCCGACGTGTGACTATGGCCATGTTATGGCTGACCAGAAGACACTCGCCGAACAGAGCGGCGACAGGCCCTACCGCCGGATGATGCGCCCCATCGAGGGGCGCCTGCTCGGCGGTGTCGCCCAGGGGCTGGCGACGCAGCTCAAGCTTGATCCGGTCGTGATCAGGCTCATGTTCGTGCTGCTCACCGTCGTCGACGGGATCGGCGTGGTGGCGTACGCGGTGTTGTGGATGCTGACGCCGCGGCAGCCGTACCAGGGGCCGCCGCCGCAGCGGGACTGGAGCCAGCTCGCCGCGTTCAGCGCGATCGGGGTGGCGCTGCTCGCGTTCGGCTGGCTGACGGGGGCCTCCAAGGGCGGGATCGGCATGTTGCCGTTCGCGGTGGGCGGGATCGGTGCGCTGATCCTCTGGCAGCAGGCCGATCCGGAGCGCCGCAGGAGCTGGATGAGCGGCGCGGCGTTCGGCATGCGGAAGAACCGGGTCCGTACGCTGCTCGGCGTCGTCCTCGTCGTGATCGGGGCGGTCGGCTTCCTCTACTCCCAGGGCGAGCTGGCCCAGGCCCGGCCGGGGCTGCTGTTCACCATCGTGGTGGTCGGCGGCCTGGCCGTCATCGCCGCCCCCTGGCTGGCCGGCCTGTGGAAAGAGCTGCAGCTGGAGCGGCGCGAGCGCATCAGGCAGGAGGAGCGGGCCGAGGTGGCCGCCATGGTGCACGACTCGGTGCTGCACACGCTCACGCTGATCCAGCGGGTCGCCCACGACCCGCGCGAGGTCGCCCGCCTGGCCCGCTCCCAGGAGCGCGAGCTGCGCAACTGGCTCTACCAGCCGGCCCAGGACGCCGACGCGACGGTGGCGGCCGCCGTACGCCGGATCGCGGCCGAGGAGGAGGACGCGCACGGGGTGCCGATCGAGGTCGTCTGCGTCGGCGACATCCCCCTCGACTCGGCGGGCAAGCTGGCGGCCATGCTGAAGGCGTCCAGGCAGGCGATGGTCAACGCGGCCAAATACTCTGAAAGTCCGTCTATTTCCGTGTACGCCGAAGTTGAGGGTGAAGAGGTCACGATTTTCGTGAAGGATCGGGGTAAGGGCTTCGACTTCGAGGCGGTGCCGCTCGACCGGATGGGGATCAGGGAGTCCATCATCGGGAGAATGGAACGTCATGGAGGCACGGCCCGCGTACGCACCGAGCCGGGCGAGGGCACGGAAGTGATGTTGACGATGAAGGTGGAGAAGGCATGACGCGCGTACTGATCGTCGATGATCACCGGCTGTTCCGATCGGGCGTGCGCGCCGAGCTGGGCGACTCGATCGAGGTGGTGGGCGAGGCCGAGGACGTGGAGACGGCGGTCAAGGCGATCGCCGAGCACCAGCCCGACGTGGTCCTGCTGGACGTGCACATGCCCGGGGGCGGCGGCCAGGAGGTGCTGCGCCGGGTCCTGGGCGCCGGCTCCCAGGTCCGCTTCCTGGCACTGTCGGTCTCCGACGCCGCCGAGGACGTCATCGGCGTGATCAGGGGCGGCGCCCGCGGCTACGTGACCAAGAACATCAGCGGCAAGGAGCTGACCGACGCCATCCGCCGGGTGGCCGAGGGGGACGCGGTCTTCTCGCCGCGGCTGGCGGGGTTCGTGCTGGACGCGTTCGCCTCGTCGGAGGCGCCGTCGATCGACCCGGAGCTCGACTCGCTGACCCAGCGGGAGCGGGAGGTGCTGCGGCTGATCGCGCGCGGGTACGCGTACAAGGAGATCGCCAAGGAGCTGTTCATCTCGGTCAAGACCGTCGAGACCCACGTGTCGTCGGTGCTGCGCAAGCTCCAGCTCTCCAACCGGCACGAGCTGTCCCGCTGGGCCACCGCCCGCCGTCTGGTCTGACGCCGCTACCCGCGGGTTCGGCGGGTGTGGGTTGCCCGCATTCGGGCGAATTTGGACCGTTACAAGATAGTTATGGGCATTTGGCCCACGAATCATCGGCCCCAATAGTCACACAAGGAGGTAGTCGAAGCACTAAGTCCAGGAGTAACCCCTTTGAAGCGCGTCACCCGGATGCTTCCGGCACTGGTCGCACTGCTCGCCGCAACGGCCTGCGCGGCGGAGAGCGTACCCGTCCCGCGAGCTCAGGCGGCCCCCGCGACCACCCAGGCCGCCGCACCTCTTGCCGCCGCCGTCGCCGCCCCGGCGAAGAAGGTCAAGCTCGGCATCGCCGACATCACCCCCATGGGGGAGAAGACCGAGAAGGTGGGCGTCGGGTTCCCGATCATCGTCACGTTCGACCGTGACGTCAAAGACAAGGCCGCCGTCGAGGCGCTGCTGGAGGTCGAGCCGGAGGAGCCGGTCGAGGGCGCCTGGCGCTGGGTGTCGAAGCGCAAGGTCATCTACCGGACGAAGACGTACTGGAAGCCGTACCAGAAGGTGCTCTTCACCGCGCGGCTGTCCGAGCTGCCCGGCAACACGGCGGCCAAGAACGTCTCCCGCAGGTTCGCCGTCGGCGCGAAGAACATCTCCGTGGTCGACACGCGCAAGCACTCGATGAAGGTCTACCGCAACGGCAAGCTGGCCAAGAAGATCCCGATCAGCGCCGGCAAGGGCGGGCTGATCAGGAACGGCGTGGACGTCTACCTCACCACCAGCGGCACCCACCTCACCATGGGCAAGAAGGCCGTCGAGACCATGACCTCCTCCTGGATGGGCGTGACGGATCCGAAGGACCCGCGCTACTACAAGGAGGAGATCCCGTGGGCGGTGCGCATCTCCGACAGCGGTGAGTACGTCCACCAGAGCGCCGGCTACTACCAGTATCTCGGCCGCTCCAACCAGAGCCACGGCTGCGTGCGCGCCACCCCGGCCGGGGCCAAGTGGTTCTACACGATCGCCCAGCGCGGTGACGTCGTGAAGATCACCGGCACCAAGCGCAAGCTCCAGTGGAACAACGGCTGGAGCTACTGGCAGCTCAACTGGACCCAGTGGAAGAAGGGCAGCGCCCTGAAGAGCTGACCCTCCAGGAACGACGGCCTGAGGCGCCGACCGTTCCGGAACCGGGGCCGCTCACCTGAGGAGGGGGAGCGGCCCCTTTTCTTTTCCGCTCAGAGCTTCTCCAGCGGCGCGTACGCCAGCAGCAACGTCTTCTCCCCGCCGCTCCCGAAGTCGATCTTGACCTTGGTCTTCTCCGCCACCCCGTCCACGGACACCACCGTGCCCAGGCCGAACGCGTCGTGCGTGACCCGGTCGCCAGGCGTCAGGGAGGGCACCTTGCGCCCGCCCGCGCTCTTCGCCGCCGGCGCCTGCCGCGCGGCCGGCTCGCGGCGCGTGGCCGCGCTCCAGGCGGACTTCTCCGGATCGGTGCGCCAGTCGATGAGCTGCCCCGGCACCTCGTTGACGAACCGCGAGGCGGGATTGAACGACGGCGCCCCCCAGGAGCTGCGGACGGCCGCCCGGGTGAGGTAGAGGCGCTGCTGCGCCCTGGTGATGCCGACGTAGGCCAGCCGCCGCTCCTCCTCCAGCTCCTTGGGCTCGCCCAGGGACCGGATGTGCGGGAACACGCCGTCCTCCATGGCCGTCAGGAACACGACCGGGAACTCCAGGCCCTTGGCAGTGTGCAGGGTCATCAGCGTGACGACCCCCTGCCCGCCCTCGGCGTCGGGGATCTGGTCGGCGTCGGCCACCAGCGACACCTGCTCCAGGAACTCCACCAGCGTCCCCTCCGGGTTGGCCTCCTCGAACTCGGAGGCGACGGAGACGAGCTCGTTGAGGTTTTCCAGGCGCGACTCGTCCTGCGGGTCCTCCGAGGCCTCCAACTCGGCGCGGTAGCCGGTGGCCACGAGGATCTCCTCGGCCAGCGTGGACGGTGGCACGCCCTCGGCCTTGGCGATCAGCTCGTCGATCATGGCGACGAACTCGCGGACCGCGTTGAGCGAGCGGGTGGCCATGCCGTACGCCTCGTCGGCCCGCCGCAGCGCGTCCCAGAACGTGATGCCCTCGCGCGAGGACAGCGCCTCGATCATCGCCTCGGCCCGGTCGCCGATGCCGCGCTTGGGCACGTTGAGAATGCGCCGCATGGACACCACGTCGGCCGGGTTGGCCAGCACCCGCAGGTAGGCCAGCAGGTCCTTGACCTCCTTGCGCTCGTAGAAGCGCACGCCCCCGACCACCTTGTAGGGCAGGCCGGTGCGGATGAAGATCTCCTCGAACACGCGGGAGGCAGCGTTGGTCCGGTAGAAGACCGCGACGTCGCTCGGCTTGACGTCCTCCTCGTCGCTGAGCCGGTCGACCTCCTGGGCCACGAACATGGCCTCGTCGTGCTCGTTGTCGGCCACGTAGCCGACGATCAGGGGCCCGTCACCCTGGTCGGACCAGAGGTTCTTCGGCTTGCGCGACTCGTTGCGCGCGATCACGGCGTTGGCGGCGGCCAGGATGTTCTGGGTGGAGCGGTAGTTCTGCTCCAGCAGGATCGTGCGGGCGTCCGGGTAGTCGCGCTCGAACTCCAGGATGTTGCGGATCGTCGCGCCCCGGAAGGCGTAGATGGACTGGTCGGCGTCGCCCACCACGCACAACTCGGACATGTCGGCGCCCGAGCGCACCAGCTCGCCGTCGTTCGTCCGCAGCTCGGGATGCCCGACGAGCTCCCTGATCAGGATGTATTGGGCGTGGTTGGTGTCCTGGTATTCGTCCACCAGCACGTGCCTGAACCGCATCCGGTAGTGCTCGGCCACGTCCGGGAAGAGCTGGAACAACGTCACCGTGTTCATGATGATGTCGTCGAAGTCCATCGCGCCGGCCTCGGTCAGCTTGAGCTGGTAGGCCTTGTATGCCTGCGCGAGCGTCTTCTCCAGGTGCGAGCCCGCCCGGTCGATCGCCGTCTCGTAGTCGATCAGCTCGTTCTTGAAGTTGCTGACCTGCGCCGAGAACGAACGCGGCGGGTAGCGCTTCGGGTCGAGCTCCATCTCCCGGCAGACCATCGCCATGAGCCGCTGCGAGTCGGCCTGGTCGTAGATCGAGAAGCTCGACGGGAACCCCAGCCGCTTGGCCTCGCGCCGCAGGATGCGCATGCAGGCGCTGTGGAACGTCATCACCCACATCGCCTTGGAACGCGGCCCGACCAGCTTGTCGATGCGCTCCTTCATCTCCTTGGCGGCCTTGTTGGTGAAGGTGATCGCCAGGATCTCGCCCGGATGCACCTCGCGCTCGGCCAGCAGATAGGCGATGCGGTGCGTGAGCACCCGCGTCTTCCCGGAACCCGCCCCCGCCACGATGAGCAGCGGACTGCCATGATGGATCACGGCCTCCCGCTGCTGCGGGTTGAGGCCATCGAGCAAAGGGTGGTCAACAGAGACTTGGGTCGGCACCCACCTAGGTTAAGACGCTCCACCGACAAACGGTGCCCGGAATGCCTCCGAGGGGGTTCCGGTTGTCGTTCACGAAGGTCTTGAAAGGGGAGTCATGCTGCCGGAGAACGAGATCAATCGCGTACTCGTCGTGACCGCCCACCCGGACGACGCCGACTTCGGCTCGGCGGGCAGCGTGGCGCTGTTCGTGGATCGGGGCGTGGAGGTCACCTACCTGCTCGTCACGGACGGCGACGCGGGTGGCAACGAGCGTGAGCTGGACAACTCCGGCATGGCGGAGCTGCGCAGGTCCGAGCAGCTGGCGGCCGCCAAGGCGGTCGGCGTGACCGACGTTCGCTTCCTCGGCTACCCCGACGGTCAGGTGGTGCCCTCGCTGGAGCTCCGGCGGGCCATCACCAGGGTGATCCGCCAGGTCCGGCCCGACCTGCTCATCACCCACCACCCCGACCGCAACTACCAGTTCATCGCCCCCAGCCATCCTGACCACCGCGCCGTGGGCGGGGCCGCCCTGGACGCGGTCTATCCGGACGCGCGCAATCCGTACGCGTTCCCGGAGCTGATCAAGGAAGAGGGGCTGGAGGCGTGGACCGTACGTGAGGTGTGGCTGAACGGCGGCTCCACCCCCAACCACTGGGTGGACATCACCGAGGCCATGGACCGCAAGCTCGCGGCCTTGCAGTCGCATGTGAGCCAGGTTTCACACGTGGAAGGCTTCACCGACTTCGTCCGGAGCCGCTTCGCCGCCTGGGCGGAGCAGGCCGGGTTCGGCGAGGACCGCTACGCGGAGGGCTTCCAGGTGGTCTCCACCGCCTGAACCGGCTTTCGGGGGCGGCTTGGCTTTTTGAGAGGACCGAGCCGGCTTAAGGGACAGAGCCGGCTTTAGGGACCGAGCCGGTTTAGGGGACCGAGCCGGGCGGCACCACCCAGAGCGAGGGCTGGCCCGTCACCTCCGAGATGATGTCGAAGGCGTGCCCGTAGTGCAGGATCGTCGCCCCGTGCACCTCGGCACAGGCGGCGATCAGCAGCTCGTTCGGCCCGATGCCCCGGTGCTGCGAGATCTCGACGAGCTGCCGCTGCACGGCCATGGCCCGCGCCTGCACCTCCTGGTCCACCGGGAGCAGGATGCACTGGCGCTGGGCGTGCAGGATGCGCTGGTAGTGGGCGTGGTCCCGGGCGCTGTAGAGCACCTCGAGATCGATGACGCTGCAGGTCGCCACGGCCCGTGCGGCGTAGAGCGGCTGGAGGGCCTTGGCGATCACGTCACTGCCGCGGATGCGGGCCAGGGCGCTCTTGTCGAGGAGATACATCAGTCCTGTCGTCGCCACGCATGCTTCGTGATCTCCGGATCCAGCAGGTCCGGGCTCCCCTCCGTGCGCCAGAACTCGAACGCCCTGATCGCACCCGCCCTTTCCGCGTCCCGGTCGACGACCGCTCGCAGCGCGGCGTGGACCGTTTCTCTCATGGTCGGCGTACCAAGCTTCTGCTGGGCCGCTTCCAGGAGCTCCTTGTCGATGTCGATTACCGTACGCATGCAACACCACCTCCGTACCTCCGGCGTTCATGAGTTTGTCGTGATCTCGGCTACGCGTACGCCTCTCAAGACGGTCGCCTTGGGACCGCCTTGAGGTGAAGCGCCTCGGAGACGTTAAAGCCTGGACAAGCCCTGGCCACAGGGCGGTTCGGCGGGCGGGGGAGAAAACACTGCCGGGAGGTGAAAACCTTCATCCTGCGCGAGTCGATGATCCACCCGTGACGGCCGGCCAGCTCACGTTCCGTAACCGCAATCCCTAGCAGCCAGGGGCGTACCACCCATCTCGGACACGACCCATCCCCACCGCCGCCGATCACCCCACTCCCGGCACCCTCTGGACCACCACCGGCCGGGCGCTTCCAACGGGGCGGTCACTTCCGAGAGATCAACCACCGGTCATGGGGAAGCCGGTCCACCCGGAGCACCAACGGGACAACCCGGGACCGTCGGCGGGACAATCCGGGACGGGCCGGCGGGACAATCCGGGACGGGCCGGCGGGACAATCCGGGACGGGCCGGCGGGACAATCCGGGACGGGCCGGCGGGACAATCCGGGACCGTCGACGCGACTACCCAGCACCCCGATCGACGGGACTACCCAGCACCGCCGCCGACAGGATTATCCGCACCGGGGACGGCAGGTTCACCCGTACCGGGGACGGCAGGTTCACTCGTACCAGGTACGGGCTTCAGCTTGGCGGCGATTCGGGCGAAGAGGTAGCCGAGCGAGTTGGTGGACAGATGGAGCATGGCCGGGGCCAGAAGGCCGCGGTGGCGGCGCAGCTCGCAGAACAGCACCCCGGCCGCCGCCGTGGAGACGACGCTGCCCGCAACCACCCGCGCCGTGTCCAGGCGGGCAGGAGACTCGCCCGCCGTCAGCGCACCGAGGGCGGGGTTGGCGCGGGCCATGTCGATGGCCGGCAGGATGTGCCACAGCCCGAACAGGGCGGAGGAGATCGCCGTGGCGGCGACCGTACCGCGACGCTGGCGCACCATGGCGTACAGGGCGCCCCGGAAACCCACCTCCTCCAGCAGGACCGTGCCGAGGGGCACCTGGAGAAGGGCCTCCTCCACGACGCGGGCACGCGAGAGCGACAGGGCGCGCTCGTCGTGAAAGAGCGGCCGCGTGCGGGGCGAGGCGACGCCGACCGTGTAGACGGTGGCGACCACAGCCGCTAAGGCACCCCCCGCCACGGCGCCGCGCCGCCCGTGCTCGAACCCGAGCTCCTGCCAAGACAGCCCAGACCTACGAGCCATCGCGACCAGCGCGGCCGTCGCGACCGTGGACGTAAGGGGTCCCAGGCGGGGGGCAATCTTGTTGTTGAGGATGTTGGCGGCGGCGAGGACGGCAATCGAGCGGAGCAGCACCCTTGCAGGCTACGTCCCCCCCACCCACTCGGGCCCACCCACCCGCTCCTCGCGCCCGCCCCCAACCGACCCGCCTGGCCCGCTGCTCGCGCCCGCCCCGTTCCGGCCACGTCCCCTGCGCCGGGCCCACCCCACCGACCCGCGCTGGCCCCGCGCCCCTGTGCCTCGCACCCGTGCCCACCCCAGCGACCCGCGCTGGCCCCGTTCCGGCTGCGCCCCTGCGCCTGGCATCCGTGCCCACCCCTGCGACCCATGTTGGCCCCGCTCCTCGCCCGGGCCCCGCTCCTCGCCCCGGCGCCACCGACCCGCGCCCCTGCGCCTCGCACCCGTGCCCACCAACCCACGTCGGCTCCGCTCTCGCGTCCGCCCCGTTCCGGCCGACTCCAGCTCCGGTTTCGGCTCCGGCCAACCCTCAGCCCTCGCCCCTTCGGTCCTGGCTGACTTCCAGCTCAGGCCTGCTTCCAGTTCCGGCGGGGCCTCCAGCTCAGGCGGGCTCCAGTTCCGGCGGGGCTCCAGTTCCGGCGGGCCTCCAGACCCGAGGGGCCTTCGGCTCCGACCGGTCTCCGGCCCAGGTCGGCCTCCAGCTCTGACCGGCGTTAGGCCCAGGCCGGCGTCCCAGTGCTGACCGGCCTCCAGCTCAGGCCGACGTCCGGGCCGCGCTCTTCGGCTGCGGTCGGACCTCGGCTCCCGGTCTACTGGCGGAAGTGGTCAGGAGGCGGCTGGGCGGCGCCAGCCTTCTGGGAAGCGGGCGCGGCGGCGCTCCTCCGGTGTGAGGCCGCCCCAGATCCCCTCCGACTCGCCGGCGCGTAAGGCGTACGCACGGCACTCCTGCATGACCTGGCAGCTCGCACAGACCGCCTTGGCGCGGGCCTCCTGCAAGGGGGTTGGGGCTAGGGGGAAGAAGAGGTCTGGGTCGCTGGATCTGCATGCCCCCCTGCGCAGCCAGCTGATCTCCTCCAATGGCATGGGTCAACGGTAGAGCGTGGGGATGATCGGTCACATCATCCTGTGGGTTGACACGTGGATACATCCCCAGGTCCGATCGGGTCCCGCGCGTACGCCCTCAGCAGGCCCCCACCCCACCCTGGTACCCGGTCACATAGAAGCTCTGCCGCTGCTCCGCCGTTCCGTGGGCGGCCGGGTTGAGCCAGTCGTCCGTCGGGTCGCCGGCCGCGGCCAGGCTCAGGAGCAGCTCATTCTCGTCCCCTTCATCCGCCGTCAGCACGCCCGAGCCGACCAGGGCCGACAGGGTGGCGCCGGCGTAGCAGTCCGCCTGGAGCTCCATCTGGACGTTCAGTTCGAAGTCGGTACGGAGCTGCGCCTGGACGGCATGGCCGAACTCATGCGGGATGATGACATAGACCGAACCGTCTCCCATGTCGTTCCACAGCGCCTCCATCCAGTCCTGGTCGAAGGCGATGAAGTGGCCGATCGGGCAGTAGAAGGCGTTGTTCGGTACGGAAGGTTCGCCGCCGCAGCTCGGGCCGGAGTTCCCCGAGTAGGGGATGAAGTCGGCGATGGGCCGATAAGTCTCCCCGGACTGCTGGAACTGCCGCCTCCAGAACTCCTCCGTCAGCGCGCGCGCCGTTCGCACGTCGCCCTCGAACGTGTCGGTGCCCGCCCTGTCCATGGACGACGGCCTGACGATGCCACATGCGGTGGCGAGCAGGACAAAGAGCAGGACGAAGGGCAGCACGGAGGGGCGGGCCAAGGGCAGGACGGAGGGACGGGCAAAGGGCGGGGCGGGGACGGTGCGGGGTGGGACGTGGATCACGGGCCTTCACACATCCCAGGTGTGTACGGGTTCGTTGGTGTGCATGCGCTCGATGTACTCCAGGGTCATGGCCCGCAGGGCCTCGTGCCGGTCGCCCCGCTGCGCGCGTACCCGGTCCACCTGCCACGTCGCACCCGTACGCCCGGACAGGCAGCGCCCCTCGATGACGGACAGCAGCCGATCCGCGACGGGCCCGTGCACCCCCCACTTGACCAGCCCGTCGTGGGCCATGGGCAGCAGCCGCCGCAGGATCAGCTCGGCCGCGGGCACCTCGCCCATCCCCGGCCAGTAGAGCCGCGCGTCCAGCCCGTGCCGCGCCGCGGCGCCGAGATTGTCCTCCGCCGCCCGGAACGACATCTGGCTCCAGATCGGCCGCTCGTCGTACGGCAGCACGCGCATCAACCCGTAGTAGAACGCGGCATTTGCCGCGATGTCGACCACGGAAGGCCCGGCCGGCAGCACACGGTTCTCCACGCGGAGGTGAGGTACCCCGTTCACCACGGCGTACACCGGCCGGTTCCACCGGTAGATCGTGCCGTTGTGCAGGGTCAGCTCGTGAAGGTGGGGGATATGGCCCTGTTCGAGCTCGGTGCGTGGATCCTCGTCCTCGCAGAGGGGGAGCAGGGCCGGGTAGTAGCTGACGTTCTCCTCGAACAGGTCGAACACGCTCGTGATCCACCGCTCCCCGAACCACACCCGCGGCCGTACGCCCTGCGCCTTCAGCTCCGCCGGCCGCGTGTCCGTGGCCTGCTCGAACAGTGCGATCCTGGTCTCCCGGTGCAGTTCCCGGCCGAACAGGTACGGCGAATTGGCCGCCACGGCGACCTGGGGCCCGGCGATGGCCTGGGCCGCGTTCCAGTTCGCGGCGAACGTCTCAGGGCTGACCTGGAGATGGAGTTGCACGCTGGTGCACGCGGCCTCGGGGGCGACGCTGTCGGCATGCGTGTCAAGGCGTTCGACGCCCTCGATGGCCAGGTGCAGGTCCTCGCCACGGGCCGCGAAGATCTGCTCGTTGAGCAGGCGGTAGCGCGGGTTGGCGGAGAGCGTGCCCTCGCCGATGTCCTGCTCGCGCAGCGTGGGCAGGATGCCGATCAGGACCAGGTGGCCGCCCTCGGAGCGGGCGCGTTCCTCGGCGTGGTTGAGCCGGGCCCGGACGTCGTCCTCCAGGCGGCGCGCCCCGTCGCCGGCCAGCTCCTGGGGCTCGATGTTGATCTCGACGTTGAACTGGCCCAGCTCCGTCGCCCAGTCCGGCTGCGCGATGGCGTCGAGCACCTGGGCGTTGCGCATGGCCGCCTCGCCGCGCGCGTCGACGATGTTGAGCTCGATCTCCAGACCGGCCAGCGGCCGGTCGAACTCGAACCGCGATTCACGCAGCATCTGGGCGAAGACGTCGAGACATCGACGCACCTTTTCCCGATATTTCCGGCGATCGTCCCTGCTGAACACGACGACTGGCACGTCCCTGCCCATATCAGGAAATGTCGCACGCCAAAGCCGACTGCACCAGAGCACGAACGCAACGGAAGTCGGGAGTGGCGTCCGGTGCGCGCCGCCGTACCGCTCGAAGGAAGTTATCCACAGACCCGCTCACGCATGGAGCCGCGCATGGTTAGGGTTCAGGGATGCGCGTTTTGATTACTGGCGGGGCCGGATATATCGGGAGCACCATCGCATCGGCGTGCCTGGACGCCGGGATCGCCCCCGTGATTCTGGACAGCCTCGTGACGGGGCGACGGGAGTTCGCCGAGGGACGGGTGTTCTACGAGGGTGATATCAGCGACGGCCCGCTGATTGACAAGATATTCGCCGAAAATCCGGATATCGAGGCCGTCATCCACTGCGCGGCGCTCATCGTGGTCCCCGACTCGGTGGCCGACCCCATCGGCTACTACCGCGCGAACGTCGCCAAGAGCCTGGAGTTCGTCGACCACCTGGTCCGCAACGGCTGCACGCGGATGATCTTCAGCTCCTCGGCGTCGATCTACCGCACGGGCGACGACCACACGGTCACCGAGGAGTCCCCGCTCGACCCCCAGAGTCCTTACGCGCGGACCAAGGCCGTCTGCGAGGGCATGTTCGCCGACATCGCGGCAGGCCGGCCCATCAGGATCCTCTCTCTGCGCTACTTCAACCCGATCGGCGCCGACCCCCGGATGCGCACGGGCCTGCAACTCCGCCGCCCCAGCCACGCCCTGGGCAAGATGATCGAGGCGTACGAGGAGGGCGTCCCGTTCAAGATCACCGGCACCGACTACCCGACCAGCGACGGCACGGGCATCCGCGACTACGTGCACGTCTGGGACCTGGCGGCAGCCCACGTCGCCGCCCTGGAACGGTTCGACGCGCTGGAGGCCGACGTGATCAACCTGGGCACCGGCGCGGGCACCACCGTCCGCGAGCTGGTCGACGCGTTCAACCGTGTCGTCGACCGCCCGATCGAGGTCGTCGAGGCCCCCGCCCGCCCCGGCGACGTGGCCGGCGCCTACACCCGCAGCGACCGCGCCCACCGCCTGCTGGGCTGGCGGGCCCGCTACTCGGTCGAGGAGGGGATCAGGCACTCGCTGGAATGGGCGAGCCTGCGTGACTCCCGCCTGAGCTGAGCGACCCGCTGAGTCCCGGCCGGGACTCAGCGGTCCACGAGCCCGCCCGGCTCGACCGGGGCCCCACGAGCAAGTCCGGCTCGACCGGGGCCCCGCGATCCGGCCGGGGCGAGGCCGGGGCGAGGCCGGTTGAGACCCGGCCGAGCGAGGCCGGGCGGACTTACCGGCCGACGGAGCCGAGTGCCTCGATGGGGATCTCCTTGATCTCCTCGAGCATCTGGTCGTACACGGTGTCCGTGAGGACCGCCTCGGTGATCACCTCGTGGTCGGGCGGATCCACGATGCTGACCTCGTGGCCCCAGGCGGAGTACCTGGTGTCGGTGTAGTCCCGGCCGCCCCCGAACAGCGAGCCCTGCCCGGTGTGGAAGCGGGTGGGCAGACCGGTCGAGTCGGTGCTCAGCCGGTAGTCGAACGCGCCGCCGCCGTCGATCTTCTTCGCCTGCTTGTAGGAGAGCTCACCACGGTAGACGCCGTTCCGCACGGACGAGGCATGCGAGAGCAGGCCCTTGAGGTAGGGGGGCCGGAAGATGTCGACGGGCTGCAAGGACGGGGCCCTGCCGGCGTCGGGGACGTCCATGCGCACCCACGTCTTCCCTTCGGGCAGGCGGTCATCGATCGCGTCACTGCTCATGTAGACCCGCGTTCCCACCGCGAGGAAGCGGATGGAGACCTTCTCGTCGAGCGCGGACCGCAAGGTCAGGTCGGCGGCGACGACGCCCGACCTGCCGAACCCGTAGGTGCCCGTGACCTCCATGAACACCGACTTCTTGCCCTTGGGCTTCGTCATGGTGACCTCGGAGACCTTCACCCCGTGCCCAGGGGCGAACTTGCTCTTCACAACCTTCACCGGGTCGGGCGCGGCCGCCTGCGCCGGTGTGCCGCCGGCGATGACAATGCCCGTCACGACGGCGGCCACCGCCGCCAGAACTCGCTTCATGTGCATCCTCAGGAAGAGAGAAGCCCTCTCCCGCCAGGACCGGCGGGAGAGGGCTCGGATGACCGGATCAGCCGGCCAGGCTGCCCAGCGGGATGTTCAGGTTGGAGAGGTCGTCCTCACCGTTCTCGAACTTGTCGGCGACCTCGTTCTTGGGCGCCTTGATCGACACGGAGCCACCCCAGCCGGTGTAGCTCGTGTCCACGCTCACGGTGCCCTCGCCCCCGATGACGGAGCCGGGGAACGTGGTCACCAGCCGGGTCGGCACGCCCGCCGAGTTCACCGTGATCCGCCAGGAGATCGAGCTCTTCTTCGCCTTGGCGGACGGCGCGTCCAGCCAGGTGGCCCGCAGCCAGGCGGAGGCGTTCCACAGGTCGCCCACCTTGGTCTTGCCCGCGAAGCCGCCGCCGGCCGGCTTGGCGCCCTTCATCAGGGTCTTGATCGTGGCGGGCTCGGCCAGGTTCAGGGGCTGGCCGAACATGCCGGTGACGCCACCGGTCGGGCCCTTGGCCGCCTTGAACCAGGTCTCGCCCTCGGGCAGCATGCTCGACCAGATGCCACCGGACAGGTACGACGTGGTGCCGATCCGGATCGTGCGCTCCTTGGCGGCCATCGCCTTGAGCAGCTCCCCGGTCTCGCCCTCGGGCAGCTCGCCCAGGTCGCTCAGGGAGATGTTGAACTTGCCGGTGATGTCCGAGGCCGCGATGCCCGACTTGCTGAACTGCAGGGTGCCGGAGCGCCGGACGAACACCTCCCGCGCGCCACCGTCGATGATGGTGGTGCGCTCGGTGAACTTCACGCCCTTGCCGGGCCGGAGCTGCTTCTTGACGGCGACCACCGGGTCCTTGGGCGCGGCGGCCAACGCCGGCGTGGCGGTCACCAGAGCTGCGGTCGTGGCTAACGCCACGCCCGTCAGGATTCGCTTCATGCGGGATTCCTTGGGTGTTGAGGGGGGATGTTGCTCGAGGCCGGAGCCGGCCTCGTGGAGCAGCTCGGAGACAGGACGACTACTGGATCCTGCCGAGCGAGTTCAGCGAGCCGTTCGGGATCTCCTGCGGCACCTGGGTGTCGGATCCGAGCTCGCTGATGTCGATCACCTCGTCGGCGGGCGGGGCCTTGATCGAGATCTTGGCGCCCCAGCCCGTGAAACGGGTGCTGACGGTGGTGGTGGTCTTCCCGAGGATGCCGAAGTCCAGCGTGAATTCGCTGCGGATCCCCGTGACCAGGCCCTTGGAGTTCAGGTCGAGCGCGTAATCGACCTTGACCTTCTTCAGGGTGTCCGGGACCGGTTCGTCGTAGATCTTGCTGAGGTCGCCGTAGGTGAGCGAGCCCCGGTACGTTCCACTCTTGACGCTCTTCGCCCGTGAGACGAGCGCCTTCAGCATCTTGGGTTCGAAGATGTCGAGCAACTGGCCACCGGTGCTCGGGCTCGCCTGATTCGCATAGCGAACCCACTTCTTGCCTTCGGGCAATTCCTCGCTGAACAATCCACCCTGGGCATATGTGTGCTTGCCCACGGTGACCACTCGCGGCGGATACAGCGCGGTCGCTCCACCCTTTACCCGGGTACGCAGGTCCGCCGCGACCACGCCCGACTTGCCGAACCCGAAAGTGCCGTTCGTCGTCATGACGGTCGTGTTCTTGCCGTCCGCCGACGTACGGGCCGTCTCCGACACGCGCACCCCGTGACCGGCCACGTACTGCTTCTTGAGCGCTTTCACCGGGTCGGCGGGCGCCGCCGCGTGCGCGGGCGCGGTGGTCATGAGCGCGGCCGACGACGCCAGCGCAAGACCCGCGAGAATTCGCTTCATTCGGTTTCCTTCGGCATTACGGGGAGAGCGGGTGGCAAGCCTGCCATTTGAAGATCACGACCATATATCGAGTGACAGGTCATACGACGTCTAATCCGTGCAATTTTCGTGCAGAGGTCGTCCTGGAGAAGTGAGATCAGCGTCACACAGCGGGAGAACGGCGACCCGATGACCTGGTCAGGTCAAGCTTCGGGCTAGGCTTCACTGGCGGAAACGCCCGGCACGCACCCCTGAGCGTAGGAGCTCGCCGTGAGAGAGCGAGGCACGACCACGAGCGGCGAGCGGACGCGACGGCCAGCACAGCTGCCCGGGCCGTCGAACATCAGTCGGATAAGCAAGGACGGACCCTCGTGGACCTGTTCGAACATCAGGCGAAGGAGCTCTTCGCTGACTACGGCATCCCGGTGCCACGCGGCATCGTCGCCCACACCGTGGAGGAGGTGCGGTCGGCCGCGACGGAGCTGACCGGCCGAGTTGTCGTCAAGGCCCAGGTCAAGACCGGTGGCCGGGGCAAGGCCGGCGGCGTGAAGGTGGCCGACGACGCCGCCGACGCCGTCGCCAAGGCCGAGGCCATCCTCGGCATGGACATCAAGGGCCACACGGTCCACAAGGTGCTGGTGGAGGAGGCCAGCGCGATCGCGGAGGAATACTACTTCTCCTTCCTGCTCGACCGCGCGAACCGTACCTTCCTCGCCATCTGCTCCGCCGCGGGCGGCATGGACATCGAAGAGGTCGCCCACACCTCGCCGGAGAAGGTCGCCAAGGTGCCCGTCTCGGCGCTGAACGGCATCGACCGCGCCACGGCTCGCGAGATCGCGGTGGCCGGCGGCCTGCCGGAGAAGGCGCTCGACGGCGCCGCCGAGCTCATCGAGAAGCTCTGGTGCTGCTTCGTCGACGAGGACGCCACGCTCGTCGAGGTCAACCCGATGATCCTGTCGGCCGACGGCCAGGTGAAGGCCCTCGACGGCAAGGTCACGCTCGACGACAACGCCGGGTTCCGCCAGGCCGACCACGAGGCGCTGGCCGACAAGGCGGCCGAGGACCCGCTCGAGGCCAAGGCCAAGGAGAAGGACCTCAACTACGTCAAGCTCGACGGCAACGTCGGCATCATCGGCAACGGCGCGGGCCTGGTCATGTCCACCCTCGACGTGGTCGCCTACGCCGGCGAGGCGTTCCCCGGCAAGCCGTCCCCCGCCAACTTCCTCGACATCGGCGGCGGCGCCTCGGCCGAGGTCATGGCCGCGGGCCTGGAGATCATCCTCTCCGACCCGAGCGTCAAGTCGATCTTCGTGAACGTCTTCGGCGGCATCACCGCCTGCGACGCCGTCGCCAACGGCATCGTCTCGGCGTTCAAGCTGCTGGAGAGCCGCGGCGAGGCCGTGACCCACCCGCTGGTGGTCCGCCTCGACGGCAACAACGCCCTGCTCGGGCGGCAGATCCTGGCCGACGCCGCGCTCCCGCGGGTCGAGCTGGTAGACACGATGGACGACGCGGCCAAGCGGGCCGCCGAGCTCGCTGCGGTAGGTGCGTGACCCATGGCCATCTGGTTGACTGAGAACAGCAAGATCATCGTTCAGGGCATGACCGGCGGTGAGGGCACCAAGCACACCCGCCGCATGCTCGCCTCCGGCGCCCGGGTCGTCGGCGGCGTCAACGCCCGCAAGGCCGGCACCACGCACGAGGGCCTGCCCGTGTTCGGGACGGTCAAGGAGGCGATGGAGCAGACCGGCGCCGATGTGTCGGTCGTGTTCGTGCCCCCGGCCTTCACCAAGGACGCGGTCAAGGAGGCCATCGACGCCGAGATGCCCCTGTGCGTGGTGATCACCGAGGGTGTCCCGGTGCACGACTCCACGGAGTTCTGGGCGTACGCGGTGGCCAAGGGCGGCAAGACCCGCATCATCGGCCCCAACTGCCCCGGCATCGCCTCGCCCGGCGCCTCCAACGCCGGCATCATCCCCGCCGACATCACCACCGCCGGCCGCATCGGCCTGGTCTCGAAGTCCGGCACGCTGACCTACCAGCTGATGTACGAGCTGCGCGACTTCGGCTTCTCGACCGCCGTGGGCATCGGCGGCGACCCCGTCATCGGCACCACGCACATCGACGCGCTGCAGGCGTTCCAGGAAGACCCGGGCACCGACGCGATCGTGATGATCGGTGAGATCGGCGGCGACGCCGAGGAGCGGGCGGCCGCCTACATCGAGCAGCACGTCACCAAGCCGGTCGTGGCCTACGTGGCGGGCTTCACCGCCCCCGAGGGCAAGACGATGGGCCACGCCGGCGCCATCGTGTCCGGCTCGGCCGGCACCGCCCAGGCCAAGAAGGAAGCCCTGGAGAAGGTCGGCGTCCGCGTCGGCAAGACCCCCTCCGAGACCGCCCGCCTCATGCGCGAGATCATGCAGGCCCGCTAGTCGACGGTCGCGTGAGCCCCGTGCGGCGGCGTCCGCGCGGGGCTTTCGCATGCCCGGACGTGGTGGCCCACAGGTCACCACGGAACCCGGCCCACAGCGCGTCGTAACGGCGGCGCGCCACTGACCGGGTCAGAAAGCGTCTCCCTGGACGGGCGCCGGCCCGCGACGGCGGGTGGGGCAAGCCCGCGCAGCCGTAAAGAACGGGATGGGAAAGGGGCGCGCGGCGGGAACGGGGGCTGAATCGAGGAGTTCGGACACGTGCGGGGATGGATCGGAGCACAAAGTGGATACCGGGCGGCGCGTCAACCAAGCTTCGGTCGGGAAACCTTGAGAAAATCGCCTACTGTGACGGCGATTCTCGACCAGTTGCGCACTGCCCCCCGGTCGGTGCTCGGCAAGCTCCCCGGGGTCTCGAGCGATGACGACGAGAACCGGCGGCCACTGCCGGTGTCGGGAATGCTGGCCGCCGCCGCCACGCTCGGCGTCGGACTGGCCGCCCTCACCACGCTCACCCTGGTCGGCTGGATCGCCGCGCCGCGCGGCACGCTGGGCGCCGGGCTGCCGGGAGTGTTCCGTACGGCGGCGCAGCTCTGGCTGGCCGCCCACCACGCCGGTTTCGCCATCCCCGGCGGGCGCGTCGGGCTGCTGCCGCTCGGGCTGACGATCCTGCCGGCCGTGCTGCTCTACCGCGCGGGCCGGTGGATGGCCCGCGACGCCGACCTGCGGCTGCGCCTGCCCGCCCGGCTGCCGAAGAACAGTCCCAAGGAGCAGGCCGGGGCCCGCCGCCGCGCCCAGCTCGTCCTGGTGGCGCAGGCGGGCGTCTCGCTGGCGGCCCCGTACGCGCTGCTCGCCGGCCTGATCGCGCTCGTGGCGAGCAACGAGATCACGCAGCCGTTCATCGGCGAGGCGCTGCTCAGCCACTTCGTGCTGGCCTTCCTGGCGGGCGCGCTGGCCACGGCGCGCATGATCGGGCCGTGGCGGGTGATGCTGCGGCTGCTGCCCGAGCGCGTGCGCGCCCTGACGGTCGGCACCGCGGTCGCCACGGCGGTGCTGCTCGTGGCCGGGTGCGCGCTGGTGCTGGTCGCCGTCGTCCTGAACTTCGGGCAGGTCAGGGAGCTGTCGGAGGTGCTCTCGCCCGGGTTCGTGGGCGGGGTGCTGCTGATCCTGATGCAGCTGCTCTACCTGCTGAACGCCGTCATCTGGGCCTTCTCCTACATCGCCGGCCCCGGGTTCGCCATCGGCGCCGACACCCTGGTCGCGCCCACCGGCGTGCAGCTCGGCACCGTGCCCAGCCTGCCGCTGCTGGGGGCGCTGCCGGAGAGCGGGCCGGTGCCGGCGTGGATGATGGCGGTGATCGCGCTGCCGTTCGCGGCCGGGGCCGTGGCGGGCGTGATGGTGGCCAGGATCTCGCCGTCGCCGTCGTACGAGGCCGCGCCGCTGTGGGGGTTCCTCAGCGGGGTCTCCACCGGGGTCGTCGCCGGGTTGCTGGCGGCGCTGTCCGGCGGGCCCATCGGCGGCGGGCGGCTGGCCACGGTCGGCCCCTCACCCTGGGAGGTGGCGCTGTCGGTGGCGATCGAGGTCGGGGTGGCCGCGGGCATCGCGGCGGGCGTGACCAACCTGCTGCTGCTCAACAAGCGCGCCCGGGCGCCGCTCGACAAGGCGGCGGCCCCCGTGCGCAAGGCCGGCGCCGCGATCGCCAAGGCGGCGAGCAAGGTGGGCCTGGCCGAGTCGGACCCGCGCCCGCTGCCCGGTCACTGGATGGACGCCACGGAGGCCGACACCCAGGAGATCCCGGTCATCAGGGACGACTGGCAGGACGAGCACGCCTCGGCGGAGGCGGAGACGCTGGCCCAGGCCCGACCGCGCCCGCCGGAGCCGGAGGCCGGAGCCCGGCCGCCGCGCAAGGACATCGTGGACGAGTCGGACGACCGCGGCGGTCATGTCATCTACGTCGACCCGTACGCCTGGGATCGCGACTAGCGTCTCGTGGCCTCGTCCGTCAGGGCTGCATGGCGCCGAGCATCTCCAGCACGTCGGCCGGGAGCTTGCGCTGCGCCGCGTCCCTGAACTGCGTGAAGCACTCGCCCTGCGCCGAAACCGTGCCGGCGCCCTTCATGCACTCCTGGTAGGCGGAGTATTCGTCCATGAGGTAGAGCTGCATCCCCGTGGCCAGGGCCGACAGGGCCAGCGCTATCGAGGAGACCGTGATGCCGCCCACGGCGATGCCGGTGGGCCTGCCCTCGCCCTTCAGCAGTGGCAGCGCCCGCACCCCGGCCATCAGCGCGAACAACGCCATGACCAGGCCGGCGAGCGGCAACATGAACGTCATGGCCAGCGCTGCGATGGACAACCAGATCGCTCGGCGGCCCGCTGACTCCGCGGGCTGCTGGCCTGCCGGTGCCTTCACCGGTGTCGACACCTGACCTCCTCTGCGTCGCCGGGCGATGAACAGATACCCTGTGACCCCCACCCTGTTTCCTCTTTTGGAGTGCGCGTGTCTAAGGCTGGGCGGCTCGTCGTCCTCGTCTCCGGCTCTGGAACCAACCTACAGGCCTTGCTGGACGCTTCCGCCGATCCGTCGTACGGCGCTCGCGTGGTAGCCGTCGGTGCCGACAGGGAGGGGATCGAAGGGCTGGCCAGGGCGTCGAAGGCTAACGTTCCGACTTTTGTTGAAAAATTGGGCGATTATGCGACGCGAGGTGAATGGGACGTCGCCATCGCCGCCAAGATCGCAGCGTACGAACCCGACCTGGTCGTGTCCGCCGGCTTCATGAAAATTTTGGGTACGCCGACACTCGACGCCTTCCCGGTGCTGAACACCCATCCGGCCCTGCTGCCGTCGTTCCCCGGCGCCCACGGCGTGCGTGACGCGCTGGCCCATGGGGTCAAGGTGACCGGCTGCACGGTGATGCTGGCCGACGAGGGTGTCGACACGGGGCCGATCGTGGCCCAGGAGGCGGTGCCCGTGCTTCCGGGCGACGACGAGGCGGTCCTGCACGAGCGCATCAAGACGGTCGAGCGCCGCCTGCTCGTCGAGACCGTCGGCCGGATGGCCCGCGAGGGCTGGACGGTCAGCGGACGCAACGTCCGAATCGGCAACCACACAGGAGGGGAAACCACGTGACTCGCATCGCCATCCGGCGCGCGTTGATCGCTGTATATGACAAGTCCGGGCTCGAGGAGCTGGCCAGAGCCCTCGACGGCGCCGGAGTGGAGATCGTCTCGACCGGCGGCACTGCCGCCGCGATCTCGTCCTACGGGATCCCGGTGACGAAGGTGGAGCAGCTCACCGGGTTCCCCGAGTGCCTGGACGGGCGGGTCAAGACGCTGCACCCGCGCGTGCACGCCGGGCTGCTGGCCGACGTCACCAAGCCCCACCACGTGGCGCAGCTGGAGGAGCTGGAGATCGACCCGTTCCAGCTCGTGGTGGTGAACCTCTATCCGTTCCAGGAGACGGTGGCCTCCGGGGCGTCCGACGAGGAGTGCGTCGAGCAGATCGACATCGGCGGGCCGGCCATGATCCGGGGTGCCGCGAAGAACCACAACACCTGCGCGGTCGTGGTGAACCCCGGTGCCTACGGAGACGTGGTCGACGCGCTGGCCGAGGGCGGCTTCACGCTGACCGAGCGCAGGAAGCTAGCGGGCATCGCGTACGCGCACACGGCCTCGTACGACGTAGCCGTGGCCAACTGGTTCGCCGGCACGTCGGAGGAGGGCGAGTTCCCCGAGTTCGCGGGCGCGGCGTACCAGCGCAAGGCCACCCTGCGCTACGGCGAGAACCCGCACCAGCGCGCCGCCCTCTACACCGGTGGCACGGCGGGGAGCGGCGGGCTGGCCAACGCCGAGCAGTTGCACGGCAAGGAGATGTCGTACAACAACTACCTCGACGCCGACGCCGCCTGGCGGGCCGCCTGGGACTTCGCCGAGCCCTGCGTGGCCATCATCAAGCACCAGAACCCGTGCGGCATCGCCATCGGCACCGACGTGGCCGACGCGCACCGCAAGGCCCACGCGTGCGACCCGGTGTCGGCCTACGGCGGCGTGATCGCCGTCAACCGGCCGGTCACGGCGGAGCTGGCCAGGCAGATCTTCGACGTGTTCACCGAGGTCGTCGTCGCTCCGGCGTACGACGACGAGGCGCTCGAGGTGCTGCGCGGCAAGAAGAGCCTGCGCCTGCTGCGCTGCCCGGAGGGCCCGGCGGAGCCGACCGAGTTCCGCAAGATCAACGGTGGCCTGCTCGTGCAGACCGTGGACCGCGTGGACGCCTCCGGCGACTCGGCGGCCCAGTGGGAGCTCAAGACCGGCGAGCCCGCCTCGCCGGAGGTGCTGGCCGACCTGGAGTTCGCCTGGCGGGCCGCCCGTTCGGTGAAGTCCAACGCCATCCTGCTGGCCAGCGGCGGGGCGACCGTGGGCGTGGGCATGGGCCAGGTGAACCGGGTCGACTCGTGCCGCCTCGCGGTCACCAGGGCCGGGGAGCGGGTGGCCGGTTCGGTGGCGGCCTCCGACGCGTTCTTCCCGTTCCCCGACGGGCTGGAGGTGCTGACCGAGGCGGGCGTACGCGCCATCGTCGAGCCGGGCGGTTCCGTCCGCGACGAGCTGGTCATCGAGGCGGCCAAGAAGGCCGGCATCACCCTCTACTTCACCGGCACCCGCCACTTCTTCCACTGATCATCACCTAAAGGGCGGCATGGTAGATCATGTCGCCCTTTATCCCATTTGGCGGCGAGCACTGGCCGGGTGCGGCTACCCTGAACTCCTCCCCGCATCCCCGTCCCCCGGGAGTACCCCTATGGCGCTCGACGCGATCCTGCAGGCATTCGTCACCATGAACGGCCTGGCCACCAGCCCCTTCGTGCTCCTGGTGCTCGCCTTCATCGGCGCCTACCTCGGCAGCCGCGTCGTAGAGGTCATCCCCTTCACCCGCCGCATCATCGAGCGCCGCGAGGCCCAGGCGGCTGAGCGCGACTAGGTCGTGTCTCCGGGGCGGCCGGTCCCGATCATGACCTCCACCCCGTCCAGGATCCGGTCCAGGCCGAACTCGTAGTCGAAGCGCCGCTCCTCCTCGGGCATGTCCTGCGGGTAGTCGAAGGCCCCCGCCTCGACCGCCGCGCGTAGCGCGGGCAGGCGCCGCGCGTCCACCAGCGAGCCGAGCAGCGCGCTGTGGCCGGCGATCGCGACGCCCGACGCGGCGCTGCCGAGGTCCGCGCTCAGCCGCGCGGTGGCGTGCATGTACGTGGCGATCAGCAGCACGACGCCCGCCTTCGCGCGCTCGTCGAGCCCGGTGCCCGCCAGCGCCGCCAGGGCACGGTCGGTCCACGCGAGCTGATTGGGCGTGACGGGCGGCCCGGTGATGGGCAGCTGCACGATCCAGGAGTGGGCCCGCAACATCTCCCACTGCGCGGCGCACCAGCGCCGCAGGCCCGGCCGCCAGCCTTCGCAGGGCTCGTCGAGCGCGGCGGGGACGGCCGCGACCGAGTCCAGCATCAGGAGCAGCAGCTCGTTCTTGTTCTTGACGTGCCGGTAGAGCGACATCGTGGTGAAGCCCAGCCGCTCGGCGACCCGGGCCATCGAGACCGCGTCGAGGCCGCCCGCGTCGGCCAGCTCCACCGCCGCCCGCGCGATGCGGCCGAGGCTCAGCCCGGTCTTGGGCTCGGGCGCAGGTTTCGCGAGCCGTTCCCAGAGATTGTCTTCCATCAACCCTGAGTGTATGTCATACACTCGGTGTATGACATACACAGCTCTGGTCGTGGGTGGCGGGATCGCGGGCACGGCGAGCGCCGTCGCCCTGCGCAAGGCGGGGATCGACGCGGTGGTGTACGAGGCCTACGACCGTACGGCCGACAAGGCAGGCGCCTTCCTCACGCTGGCGCCCAACGCGCTCGACGCCTTACGCGCTCTCGACCTGGACGTCGGCGGCCTCGGCTTCGACACCCCGGGCATCACGATCACCAGCGGCTCCGGCCGGCGGCTCGGCGAGCTGGCCTACCGCCTGGGCGACGTGGTGAGCAGGACGGTCAAGCGCGCCGACCTCTACCGGTACCTCCGCGATCAGGACCTCCACCTGGAGTACGGCAAGCGCCTCGTCGGTGCCGTGGCGACCGGCGACGGGGTGCGGGCGACGTTCTCCGACGGCAGCACGGCCGAGGGCGACCTGCTGATCGGCGCCGACGGCCTGCGCTCGGCCACCCGGCGCATCATCGACCCGGCGGCGCCCGGCACCCGCTACACCGGCCTGCTCAACACCGGTGGCTACGCGCGCGGCGTCGCGACCGGCTGCGAACCGGGCATGATGCAGGCCGTCTTCGGCAAGCGCTGCTTCTTCGCCTACACGGCCCACCCGGACGGCGAGGTGTGGTGGGCCGCGAACCCCGCCCAGGCCACCGAGCTCACACCGGCCGAGATCGCGGCGATCACCCCGCAGGAGTGGCGGACCCGGCTGAGCGACCTGTTCCGGCACGACCACGGCCCGGCGCTCGACATCATCGCCGCGACCGGGGAGATCTTCGCCGGCTGGAGCTCCTACGACGTGCCCCGCGTCCCGGTCTGGCACCGCGACCGGATGATCGTCATCGGCGACGCCGCCCACGCCACCGCGCCGTCGATCGGGCAGGGCGCCGCCATGGCCATCGAGGACGCCGTCGTCCTGGCTAAGTGCCTGCGCGACAGCCCGGGCATCGAGGCCGCGTTCAGGGCGTACGAGGTGCTGCGACGGGAGCGGGTCGAGCGGGTCGTGGCGCAGGGCAACCGTACGGGCGGCTGGAAGGCGCTCAATCCGCTGGCGCGGGTGCCGCGCGACCTGATCATGGGCCTGGCCATGAAGCACGCCGCCAGGACCGGCACGGACCCGAGCCGCTGGATCTACGAGCACCGCATCGACTGGGACCGGCCCATCGCCCTCCCCGCCTGACCACCAGGGGAGCGCGCCGACCCCCGCGCGCACGGCCGGCTGCCACCCGTCCATCACCGTCCCCCGAACCCCGCGAAGCAGCGACGGGCGGCCGGCTCCGCGGTCCGACATCCCTCCCCGCCAGACCCTCGAAAGGCGTTGCACGCGATCCTGCGTCGCCGTAACGTCGCTCTCGGGTCGTTACTGGCGTGACCTGAAGGTGGATGACCACCGGGGAGCGGCTCCGCAGTCCTGCCGCGCGCCTGGGCATCTCAACGCGACGAACAGGAGATGCCGTGCACCAGCCGCAGATGTACGACGCCACCGCGGTGACCGCTGCCTACCGCAGCGCGCTGGACGTGATCGCCGCCGTCGAGCCGCACGTCGCGGAGGCGATCCGTACGGAGCTGTCCGACCAGCGCACGTCGTTGAAGCTCATCGCCAGCGAGAACTACGCGTCCCCGGCGGTGCTGCTCACGATGGGCACCTGGATGTCCGACAAGTACGCCGAGGGCACCATCGGGCGCCGCTTCTACGCCGGCTGCCAGAACATCGACACCGTCGAGCGACTCGCGGCCGACCACGCCAAGGCCCTGTTCGGGGCCGACCACGCCTACGTCCAGCCGCACTCGGGCATCGACGCGAACCTGGTGGCGTTCTGGGGCGTACTGGCGCACCGCGTGGAGGCTCCGGCCCTGGCCAGCATCGGCGTGGGCCACGTCAACGACCTGACCGAGCAGGACTGGGAGAACCTGCGCAAGGCCCTCGGTGACCAGCGGGCCCTGGGCATGTCACTGGACGCGGGCGGGCACCTCACCCACGGCTTCCGGCCGAACATCTCCGGCAAGATGTTCCGGCAGCGCTCGTACGGCACCGATCCGGAAACCGGCCTGCTCGACTACGCCGCGCTGCGCGACCTGGCCCGCGAGTTCAAGCCCCTGATCCTGATCGCCGGATACTCGGCCTATCCGCGCCGCGTGGACTTCGCGGCCCTGCGGGAGATCGCCGACGAGGTCGGCGCGACCCTCCTGGTGGACATGGCCCACTTCGCCGGCCTGGTCGCGGGCAAGGTCTTCACCGGCGACCACGACCCGGTGCCGCACGCTCACATCACGACCACCACGACGCACAAGTCGCTGCGCGGTCCGCGCGGCGGCCTGGTGCTGTGCCGGCGGGAGTTCGCCGACGCGATCGACCGCGGTTGCCCGATGGTGCTGGGCGGCCCGCTGGGGAACGTGATGGCCGCCAAGGCCGTCGCCCTCGCCGAGGCCCGCCAGCCCGCCTTCGCCGCCTATGCCCGCGCGGTCGTGGACAACGCGTCCGCCCTGGCGGAAGGGCTGCTTCGCCGGGGAGTCCGGCTGGTCACCGGTGGCACCGACAACCACCTGGCCCTGCTGGACGTGACCAGCTTCGGCCTGACCGGCCGGCAGGCCGAATCGGCGCTGCTTGACTCCGGCATCGTCACCAACCGCAACGCGATCCCGCGCGACCCCCACGGCGCCTGGTACACCTCGGGCGTACGCGTCGGCACGCCCGCGCTCACCTCCCGGGGCTTCCGCGCCGACGAGTTCGACCGGATCGCGGAACTGATCGTGGACGTCCTCTCCGCCACCACCCCCGCCTCCGCGCCCGACGGCCGCACCTCCAAGGCCGCGTACACGTTGCCCGCCGACACCGCCGCCAAGACCCGCGCCGCCGCAGCCGAACTCCTCACCGCCCACCCCCTCTACCCCGGCCTCGACCTCACCTGACCCCTCCACACCGAACACCCCTCCTACGGGCTCAGGACACCCCCGAGCCGCCGACCCCTTCCCGGGATGCCCCCACCCGCGTCGTCCGGCATTCGTGCGGGGAAGGCTGTCGTGCGGGGTTGTTCGGGGTCCCTGGCGGGGGTGCCGCTGTCCGGTGGCGTGGGGCGTCTGTGCGGGGAAGGCCGCCGTGCGGGGTTGTTCGGGGCCCCGGCGGGGGTGCCGCTGTCCGGTGGCGTGGGGCGTCTGTGCGGGGAAGGCTGCCGTGCGGGGTTGTTCGGGGCCCCGGCGGGGGTGCCGCTGTCCGGTGGCGTGGGGCGTCTGTGCGGGAATGCCCGAGCGCGTGCGCAACGTCACCCCGGCGCGCGCGGCCCAGGAGGTGCCGAGGCGGTGGTGCCGGGATGGTGGTGCTTGGGCGGTGTGCCGGGACAGTGTTGCCACAGACCGCCAGGTGCCCGGACGGTGGCCGGCTCCCCGGGTCCTTGGGGGAACGAGCCCCAGAGGCCGACGACCGTCTGGGGCTCGCACGCAGAACTCAGGCGGTTGAGCGGACAGCCTGCCAGGCCAGATTCGCCGCACCCGCCAGCCCGGCGCGTCCCACCAGGGTGCTCTGCTTCACCTGGACCGCCCTGACGAAGGCGAGCCCGGCCACGTCGTCGAGCGCCCGCTCCAGCGGGTCGAACAAGACGGCGCCCGCCGCGGACACACCGCCCCCGATCACCACGGTCGTGACCTCGGCGACAGCGGCCGTGGACGCGACCATGGCGGCCAGCGCCCGGGCGCCGCGCTCGAACGCCGCCATCGCGACCGGATGCCCGGCGGCGGCATCACGCGCGAGCGCCCGCGCATCCGCCTTCACACCCGTACGGACGGCGTCCGCGTCGTCGTCGATACGATCGGCATCCGCCTTCCCATCGGTGCGCACGACGTTCACGTTCGCGCCCGTACGGACGGCGGCCGTCCTGGCGTCAGTTCGGTCGGCGTTCCCCTTCTCACCGGTACGGCCGACGTCAGCCTGCTCGTGAGCAGGGATGCCACCACCGCCATGTCCGACGTCCGCCATCCCCTGAACGCGATTCACCATCCCTGTCCGCGAACCCGCTACCGCGTCCCCACCACTTCCGGCGCCGTCGTGAACCCGGAGCCCAGCCGCTTCCCTGGAAGGGGCGGTGACCTCACCGATCGCACCAGCACCTGGATCGCCGCCGACGTGACCGTGGCCGTCGCCATCGCGAAGGACTGTCCCCGCTCCGGCAGGTCCGCTCGTCGCACCGCTCGTCGCACCGCTGGTCACGCCGCTCGCTGCGTCGTCGGAGCGCGCAACGGTCGCCTGCCGCGCACCGTCGGCGGGCTGCCCGCCGGGTTCTACGCCCGCCGGGTCGGCGACGCGCACGGCGGCATGCGCCTTCGAGCCGTCCGTGAGGGTTGCTCCTCCGGAGCCCGCGCCAGCCGGTACCCCGATGTGGTCGTCGGTGGTGTCCTGATCGGGTGGAGTGGTGGTGGGGGACCAGCCGTTCTCGAGAGCCCACCGGACCATGTTCGGGCCGCTCGCGTAGTGCTCCACGCATCCACGGCCGCCGCATTCGCAACGTTCGCCGTAGGGGTCGATGCTCATATGGCCGACATGTCCGGCGTTTCCGGTGGGGCCCAGGAGCGGGGCGCCGTCGATGACCAGGCCGCCGCCGATTCCGGTCGACACGACCACACCCAGCAGCGACGTGCAGCCGCGCCCCGCTCCCAGCCAGTGCTCGCCGAGTGCGAAGCACTGCGCGTCGCCCGCGAGCATGGTGGGGAGCCCGGTCAGCTTCCGCACCTCCTCACGCAGCGGGAACCCCCGCCAGCTCGGCATGTTCACCGGGCTCACGGTTCCCGAGGCGAGGTCCAGCGGGCCGGCGCAGCCGATGCCGACCGCTTGGGGCGGCGGGCCGCCGTCGGTGACCTCCGCGATCAGGGCCGCGAGGGCGGACATGACCTCTGTACGAGGCGTCGGCCGGGTAGCGGAACGCAGGATGGAACCCGCCTCGTCCACCAGTGCGGCGGCGAGCTTGGTTCCTCCGATGTCAATGGCGAGTACGCAGTTCATCAGTGTTTGTGGTGGTTGTCGGGCTGGCGGGGATCGCCAGGATGCTCCAGGCCGGGGACGAGTCTTACCTTCTTGGCGCGCATGTCGTCGAGCCACCGCGCGAAGGCTTGCCGACGTGCTGCCGCGATGAGATGGGCGTCATGGGTTTCGTCGGCGTGTGGTGTGCGATCGGGCGCCTGCCGGCCGGCGCTCCCGGGTGGGGGCGTCCGTGGGTCGGTGGATGGAGCCTGCTGGACGGTGGGCGTGGGCATCGGTGCGTACGTCCTGGGGTCGGGTGCGGGCGCCGGCTGGAACGCGCCGGGGGTGGGCGTCAGCCGGGAGGCCGTGGTGGTGGTCTGCTGGGGTTCCGGTTCGGGGGTCGCGACCGCGACGTGCCAGCCGAGGGCATCCTCGACCGGGCCGACGAGCGTGTCGTGCGGGTGGTTTCGGAGGGCTTCGGCGATCGTGCCGGGCAACGAGTCGAGCTCGACCGGGCCGAGCGGCTCCAGGTCCGCTTCGGTGGCCTGGCGTGCCCGTTCGGGGTCGGTGAACAGGCGGTGGCGTACGAGGTGGCGAGGGGTGCGCTCGGGGGACGGCGGTCGTCGCCACTCCGGAGGAACGGTCACCGCGGCGGTGACGTGCTGGAACACGGCTCGAACCCATGGGCTGCCGTTGTAGGCGGCGGCGTTGATCGAGCCGAGTTCCACAGCGGCCACCCGATCGAGCACCTCTGGACGGACATCGCTCCGGTCGAGGGCGCTGGGTTCGAGGGAGGGGTGGTCGGAAGTGGGGTGATCGAGGGCGCTGGGTTCGAGGGAGGCGTGGCTGGGAGTGGGGTGATCGAGGGATGCCCGGTTCGGGAGGGTGCTGCTGAGGGCGGTCGGAGCGGGGGTGGGTCGGTCGGGGAGGGCTTTGTCAGCGGTGGTTCTGTGCGGTGAGGGTCGGTCTGGTCGGGGTTGGGGTGAGGTGGGTGGGTGGGGGCGGGCTGGGGTGAATGGGTCGGGTTGGTGTGGGGACAGGCCGAGGGTGGTGGCGGTTGACTCGCAGAGGGCTTCGGTAAGGATGACCTGGGTCAGCCAGCGGGCGAGCTGGCGGTCCTCCGAGCTGCCCGGCGCCGGCAGGGCCGAGCTGAGCGGGCCGTTGCGGAGGTCGGCGATGCGCCGGTCAAGGAGCTCGCGGGGGACCGGGTGGTCGTCGATCCAGCCGATGGCGGTGGTCATCGGGTCACCTCCAGGCGCATCGCCGGGGAGTATTGGCAGCGGCCGAACCACATGACCTTGGCCAGGGCCCAGGCATGGCCGGTCGGCTGGTCCTGCGGCACCTCCACGGCGAAGGACACCTCGATCGTCTCGCCTGCCGGGACGGTGAAGCCCTGGATGACCTGCGGCAGCATGGCCCAGGTGCCCCAGGGGGAGGCCAGCTGGGCCTCGCCGCGGATCTCGTCCGACGTGGTGTTGGTGAGTCTCAGCGTGAGAGCCGTGCGGTCGCCGGGGCGGAGGGAGACGGTGTCCGCGACCGTGGCGACGGCCAGGCCGGTGGAGCGGGCCTCGGCCGACTTGGTGCCTCGGACGGCGGTGCCGGACTGCGGCGGGGGGCCGTCGGCGGGCAGCTCGGGGGCGTCGCCGATGGCCACGGTGGTGATGTCCTCGATGAGCTGGCCGGCTGCGAGGGTGCGGGCGGAGACGAAGTGCAGCCCGGGCCTGGACGGTGAGGAGGCGGGCGTCACCGTGACCGGGAAGCGGAGGTGGCCGCCCGGGGGGAGGCGGAACGGGCGCTGGGCGGGAGTGGCGCTCCAGCCGTCCGGGACGAGGAGGTCCACCACGCCCTCGTGGGGTTCGTCCGTGAGGTGGGAGGAGAGCACGACCTCCGCTTCGAAGGCGCCCTCCTGGTGGGTGACCAGGCCCGGGGAGATGGCGATGGAGACCGGGAGGTAGCCCAGAGGGGCGGGGCCCTTGTTGTGGAGCCAGTAGCGGCTGTAGACCGGCTGGGCCTGCTCGGTGGTGGAGGCCAGCTCCGGCTGGGTGGGTGAGGGTGGGACGGCGGCGAGGTAGGTGGCGATCTCGAAGCCGGTGAGGTCGAGGCCGGGGTTGGGATCTGCCAGAGCGGCGGCAGCGGCGGAGCCCGCCAGAGCGGCGGCAGCGGCGGAGTCTGCAGGAGAGGCGGGCGCGGCGGAGTCTGCGGGAGAGGCGGGCGCGGCGGAGTCTGCGGGAGAGGCGGGCGCGGCTGGGGCTCCGGGCGGGGTGGTGCGGCGTTCCAGGAGGTCGGAGCGGGTCAAGGTGTCGAGGGGGAGGACGGGGGAGGTCAGCTCGGCTCTGGAGCCCAGACCCGTGGATTCGACCAGGCGGATCGTCACCGCCGGGTCCTGCTGGGACGGGTGGTCGCCGGTCCGGCCGTGGGCGTGGGGGTTGCCGGTGGACTTCAGGGTGCCCAGGAGGACGTCTCGGGCCGGGGTGACCGTGAGGAGCGAGTGGACCTCGGGGAGGTCGCCCGGTTGCGGGGCTGCCACGAGGCGGGGGAGCAGCGGGGTGATGTGCTCCTGGGCCGTGGACGGCAGGCGCAGGGCGCGCCAGTCGCCTTCGCCGGAGACCAGGGAGTAGGAGAACTCGTGGGTCCAGTGCTGGAGCTGGAAGCCCGAGCCGTCAGGGGTCGTGCGGTGGGGCGGGTCCAGCCAGATGCCGGAGGGCCAGCCGGTGCACGAGCGCATGAGCGACAGGTGAAGGGCGCCGGACGGGTCGACCGCGAAGCCGGGAAGCCCGTAGGCGAGGAGGGCGACCGTGCGGTTTTCCAGGTGTTCGGTGCCCAGGGGGCAGACGGCCTCGATGGTGGCGTCGGACAGGTCGGCCACCAGGTCGGCGATGGGGTCGGTGACGATCAGGGCCGGAAGGGCGCGCAGGTCGCGCAGGTCGGCGCTGGGCTGCCAGACCTCCGGCAGCGGGCGCTCGGCGGGGACCCAGACCCGGGTCGCGCCCGACTTCAGGGCCTCCAGGTAGGACACGTCGGCGCGGGCGAGGAGCTCGGCGGCCAGCGGGTTGGTGTCGGGGCCGCCCAGCACGATGCGTACGTCGGGGAGGTTGGAGTCGACGTCGAGCCAGCCGTATCGGGTGCCGTGGGCGGCGGACGTCGTGGCGGTGACCCCGGCGCGGGCCAGCGCCACCACGAGGTCGCGGGCCTGCGGGGCGTCCTCCAGCGCGGGCACCACCACCTCGGCCACGCCCAGCGCCCGTGCGCCGGCCTCGCCGAGATCGACCTTCGCGGTGGCCGACAGGCCGAACCAGGTGTTGGCCGGGTTGTCCAGGGTCCACGGGTGCTCGGCAGTGTCCACGTCGGGCAGCGCGAAGCCGCGCCCCACGACGGCGCCCGAGACGTCGGACACCGGCAGCGCGCCCTCGACGCGGGCGGGGAACCGGACCCGCAGCAGGCGGTCGGCGCCGGTGTGGTCGAGGACGCGGGTGGTGAAGTCGATGCGGTCGGATCCGGTCAGCAGGGTGACGGTCTGCTCGTAGGTGATCTCGCCGACCTGCCCGGTGACGGTCAGCCGCCGGCCGATCGGGCTCGTCTCCGTGGTCGTGGTCGCCGCGCGGGTCTCGGCCGAGCCCACGACGTGGCCGGTGGGGATGAGGTGCCACGGGCCCTCGCCCATGTCGGGGTGTTGCGGGTATTCGTCGTAGAGGCGCAGCTCGTTGCCCGGGCCGGTGAGGAGCTCCCGGCCGGAGGCGCGGTCGAGGATCGAGGTCAGGGCGCCGCCGAGAGTGGGGTCGGCGGTGATCTGCCAGCGGTCGTTCTCGATCGTGGCGGTGGCCGGCTCTTCCGGGGCGGGGGAGCGGTGCCAGGTCTCGGGGGCGCCGGGGACGATCCGGTAGGTGCGCCAGCCCATGGACGGGACGTCGTGGGCCAGGAACGTGAGGGTGCCGCCCTCCACGACGGCGGGGACCGGGGCGCCCGACGGGCCGGCCAGGGTGTGGCCGGCCGGGAGCACGATCCTGGCCAGGCCGTCGCGGGCGAAGGGCAGGGTGTTGGTGACCACGACGCTTCGCCCGTCGAGCGCGATCTGGGCGGTCAGCGCCGCGAGGGCGTTGTCGCGGGCCTCCGTGGCCAGGTCGAAGGCCTCTCGCCAGCCGGTCAGCAGGTCGATGTAGACCTGGTCGGACTCCGAGCCGGTGATCGCGTCGTGGTGGGCGCCGTAGGCGAGCTGCCGCCACACCTTGTCGAGCGCCGTGTGCGGATAGCCGCCCAGGCCCAGCACTGACGCGAACGTCGACAGGCGTTCGGCGTCGAGGGCGGCCACCTCGGCGGCGCGCTGGGCCTGCTTGGTGTCGATGTAGGAGACGTCCTTGCCGGTGTAGACGGGGTTCATGTCGCGCGTCTGGGGGCTGAAGGACGACATGTCAGCGCGTACGGCATCGAGGAAGTCTCGGGGGGTGGCACAGACGAACCTGGGCCAGACGTAGCGGGAGGCCCACGTGCGGTGGATGTCGGTAACCCACTTGTTAGGCGGGGTGTAGTCGGTGCCGACCGGGAGCAGGATGTTCTTGGTCGCGGCCACGGGCTTGAGCGAGCGGTAGAGGTCGTGGACCGCCTGGCACGCCTCCTCCAGGGACGGCGAGGAGTCCATCCACCATCCGGCCGAGTAGTGGGCGGGCATGTAGTGGGTCAGCACGCCCTGCCCCGACGGCGAGATCCACTCGAACTCGCTGGGGAACTGCATCAGCGCCGCGTCGTTCTTGGCCTTCTTGAAGTTCTTGCTGATCGGACCCCACTGGTGGAACGGCCCGCGCGCCCACGCGCTGCCGGTCAGCCCGGCCGCCGCGAGATAGCCCGGGAACTGCGGATCGTGGCCGAACACGTCGAGCTGCCACGCGGTGCGCGGGTCGCCGCCGAGGATGTCGCGCTGGTAGCCGATGCCGTAGACGAGGTTGCGGATCGTGGTCTCGGCGCCGGTCAGGTTGGTGTTGGGCTCGTTGTAGGTGCCGCCGACCAGCTCGACCCGGCCCTCGGCCATGAGGGCGCGCAAGTCGGCGCGGCGCTCGGGGTGGGTGTCGAAGAACGGCTTGAGATAGTCGACCTCGGCCAGCACGAAACGGTAGTCGGGATCGCGCAGGGCCAGCTCGATGTGCGCCTCGACCAGCGCGAACGCATTGCGCTCCCAGAGCGGCCTGGTCGTGGCGTCGGCGGAGAGCAGCTCCCACGGGCTGGTGTAGGCGGCCTGCGTGTTCCACCACACCGGGTCGTAGTGGAAGTGGGACACCATGAACATCGTCCAGCCCGGCTCCTCGACTGTGACGCCCACCTCCAGGGACCCCTCGTCGCCGGCCAGCGTGAGCACGCACGGCACGGTGGTGCCCGGCGGCGCCGACACGGACAGCGGGACCTCGAGCACTCCGGCGGCCGGGGGAACGGTGACCGGGCCGGCCAGGCGCACCCCGTCGCCGCGCAGCTCCAGCGACGACTCGTGCTCTCCCTCGGCGACGGTGACGCGCAGGACCTGGCGGGGCTCGTCACGCGAGCCCACGAAGAGGTCGGTCGACTCGGCGGACAACAGGCGGAAAGGCAAGGGGGACCTCCGTGCACTTGTTGCTGGCGCCCGTAACACTAAGCCCTTCCAAGATCAATGACAACGATGTCAACGACTGGCTGTGGATAACCCGGGTTGACTGCCTGGCGTCTGTGGATAACTTCGCGATCCTGGCCGAGGAAGAGTGCCGAGGATCGGCGGTCAAGGGGGACGGGAAGGGATCGGCGGGTGGGGGGCGGGCCTGCCGGGCAGGCATGGAAGGATTGCGGCATGAGCGCAGTGAAACTCGATGGCAAGGCGACCGCCGCCAAGATCAAGGCAGACCTCAAGAAGCGGGTGGCCGCGCTCAAGGAACGCGGGATCGTGCCCGGCCTGGGCACCGTGCTCGTGGGCGACGACCCGGGCAGCCAGATCTACGTCGCCGGCAAGCACCGCGACTGCGCCGAGGTGGGCATCGCCTCCATCCGCGTCGACCTGCCGGCGACCGCCACCCAGACCGACGTCGAGGCGGCCATCGACGAGCTCAACACCTCCCCGGCGTGCACCGGCTACATCGTGCAGCTCCCGCTGCCCAAGCACCTCGACACGATGGCCCTGCTCGAGCGCATCGACCCGGCCAAGGACGCCGACGGCCTGCACCCGGTCAACCTCGGGCGGCTCGTCCACATGGTCGACGCCCCCCTTCCGTGCACGCCGCACGGCATCGTGCTGCTCCTGCAGGAATACGGCGTGCCGATCAAGGGCGCCGAGGTGGCCGTGGTGGGTCGCGGCATCACGGTGGGCCGCTCGCTGGGCCTCCTGCTGACCCGCCGCAGCGAGAACGCCACCGTCACCCTCTGCCACACCGGCACCCACGACCTGGCCGCCCACGTGCGCCGCGCCGACATCGTGGTGGCGGCGGCCGGCGTGCCCGAGCTCATCACCCGCGACATGGTCAAGCCGGGTGCGGCGGTGCTCGACGTGGGAGTCTCCCGCGTCGAGGGCAAGATCGCGGGGGACGTGGCGCTGGACGTGGAGGAAGTCGCCGGATACCTCACCCCCAACCCGGGTGGCGTCGGGCCCATGACCCGCGCCCTGCTCCTGTCCAACGTCGTGGAGGCCGCCGAACACCGCCTCCGGTAACGCGCGCCTCCGTCATTTGACGGAGGTGGCGGCCGGCCCGCCGTTCCAGGATGGTCCTCAAGGGCTCTACCAGCGCTTACGCCGGTAGGGCAGGCCCGAGAGGAGATGTCCATGGAGCTGGACGGGCTGGTCGCCGTCGTCACCGGCGGTGCCTCCGGCCTCGGCGCCGCCATCGTCGGCCGCCTGGCCTCCCGCGGCGCGCACGTCGTATACGGCGACCTGCGCGACCGCGACGACGAATCCGCCGGGTTCCCCCAGGACCGTACGCTCCACCACCCGCTGGACGTCCGTGACCGGCATTCCTGGCAGGACCTGGCGGCCCGGGTCCGCACCACGTACGGCCGTCTCGACATCCTCGTCAACAACGCCGGCGTGAGCGCCCGCAAGAACCTGCTCGACACCACGGACGACGACTGGGACCGCGTCCTGCGCACCAACCTGTGGGCCCCCTGGACGGGCATCCGCACGTTCGTCGAGGACCTCACCCGCAGCCCCCACGCCTCCGTCGTCAACATCGGCTCCATCTACGGCCACATCCCGCCCCCACCGCCGCCCTCACCCCCGTCTTCGGTCGCCTACCAGGTCAGCAAGGCCGGCCTGCACATGCTGACCAGGACCGCGGCGGTGGAGCTCGCTCCCAGAGGCATCCGGGTCAACAGCGTGCTGCCGGGCGTGTTCGTCACCCCGCTGCTCCAGGAGCTGTCCGACGAGCAACTGCGCCCGCGGACAGAGCGCGCCCCCATGGGCAGGCCCGGCGACCCCGCCGACGTGGCGGCGGCCGTCGCCTACCTGGCCTCCCCCGAAGCGTCGTTCGTGACCGGCGTGCTGCTGCCGGTCGACGGCGGATACACCGCGTCGTGAATGCCCCGAAACCCCCCCATGAGTGAGAGGTCGCGATGAGCGGCGACAGCGCCACAGCATCCACCGTCAGCACCCCCCGAAGCTCCAACCTGCGCGCCGTCGTGGCGGGCAGTTTCGGCAACGTCATGGAGAACTACGACAACCTCGTGTACGCCTACACGGCGGCCACGCTGGGCAAACTGTTCTTCCCGGAGTCGGACGGCATCGTCGGCACCCTGTACACGTTCGCCGTGTTCGCCGTCGGCTTCCTCATGCGCCCGCTCGGCGCGATCACGTTCGGCCACGTCGGCGACAAGTTCGGCCGCCGGATCGCGCTGGTCGTCAGCGTGCTGCTGATGGGCGCGGCCACCACCCTGATCGGCCTGCTGCCCACGTACGAGAGCATCGGCGTGCTGGCCCCGCTGCTGCTGGTGATCCTGCGGATGGTGCAGGGCTTCTCGGTGGCCGGCGAGTGGGCGGGCTCGGCGGCGTTCCTGGTCGAGTACGCCCCGGAGCGCCGGCGCGGCTTCTTCGGCAGCTTCAACCAGGTGTCGACGGCGGGCGGGTTCCTGCTGGCGTCGGGCGTCGTCGCGCTCAACAACACGATCTTCACCGAGCAGCAGGTCACCGACTGGGCCTGGCGGGTGCCGTTCCTGCTGTCGGCGCTGACGGCGGTGGCGGCGCTCTGGCTCAGGTACGGCCTGGCCGAGACCCCGGCGTTCACCGAGGAGCGGGCCAAGGGCACGACCGCGAAGAGCCCGCTGCGCGAGGGCCTGCGCACCCAGTTCCCCGGCATCGCCCGGGGCTTCGGGTTCACGATGTTGTGGACGGTCGCGTACTTCTTCTTCCTCACCTACCTGCCCACCTGGCTCACCGACGTGGCGGGCGTGGACGCGGGCGTGGCGCGCGCCTCGAACCTCGTCGGCCTCGTGACGCTGACCGTGTGCATCGCGGCGTTCGGCGCGCTGTCGGACCGGGTCGGGCGCAAGCCGCTGCTGCTGTCCGCCGCCGTGGGCTTCCTGGTGCTGAGCTGGCCCGTCATGGCGCTGATCCAGAACGGCGGGGTGGCCGGGGTGTTCCTGGGGCAGATCGTGATCGGGGTGGTCCTGGCGATGTTCTCGGGTCCGGGGCCGGCCGCGCTGTCCGAGCTGTTCCCCACCAAGCTGCGCTATTCGACGATGTCCATCGGGTACAACTTCGCGGTCATGGCCTTCGGCGGCACGGCCCCGTTCGTCGCCACGGGCCTGGTGCAGCTCACCGGCTCGGGCATGGCGACGGCCCTGCTGCCGATCGTGTCCGCGGCGGTGACGCTCCTGGTGCTGCTCGGCATGAAGGAGAGCGCGCACCGGAGCCTGGGCTAGAGAGGAGCGGACCGACATGCTGATCGCGGTCGAGGGCACGTACGAGGAGATGGGCGCCGAGCTGGGCCGCCGCACGAGCGAGCTGGTCGCACGCAGCGTGGAGACGTACCTGCGCCGCTTCCGGGACCAGGCCGGGCTGACCGGCGCGGACGTGCGCCGCTGGGGCGCGACCTACCTCGACGTGGCCAGGGGCTACGACGCGAGCATCGCCGCCATGCTCGAAGGGCTCGCGGCGGGCGCCGGACAGCCGGTCGAGCACATCACCGCGCTGAACGCCCGCACCGAGATGTTGTACGGCACCGGCTACCGCGACGAGGGCTGCACCTCGGTGGCCGTGCTGCCCAGGCACACCAGGACGCGCCACACGCTGCTGGCCCAGAACTGGGACTGGCACCCCGAGCAGGGCCCGGTCACGTTCCTGCTGGCGACCAGGGACACCGAGGGTTTCGCCGTGCTCACGCTGGCCGAGGCGGGCATGCTGGCCAAGTCGGGGCTCAACTCGGCGGGCCTGGGCGTGTGCGCGAACCTCCTGGTCTCCGACCGCGACACCGGCGGCCCCGGCGTGCCGTACCACTACCTGCTGCGCGGCGTCCTGCAGTCCAGGACGATGAGCCAGGCGCACCGCAAGGCGCTGGACGTGCCGCGGATCTCCTCCGGCAACCTGCTCATCGCGGACGCCGGGGGCGAGGCGATCGACCTGGAGGTGGCGCCGGACGTGTTCGGGACGCTGCTGCCGCGGGACGGGCTGATCACTCACTCCAACCACTTCCAGTGCCCGCTGCCGCTGGTGGACCGGAAGGCCGCCACCTCGGCGCTGACGCTCCTGCGGCCCACCCGGGCCAGGCACCTGCTGGAGGACGCCGCCGAGGCCCGGATTCTGGAGCTCGCCGACATCGTCGCCGCCCTGCGCGACCACTACTCCTATCCCGACAGCATCTGCCGCCACGTCGATCCGGACGTGGCGAAGGGCGAGGACGTCGCGTCCGTCTACTCCGTGGTGATGGACCTCGACGTACGCGAGCTGTACATCGCCGCGCACCCGCCGTGCGAGCGGCCGTACGAGCGGTGGCGCCTGGACGACTTGTTCGAGCCCGGCGCGGTGCCCGACATCTGCTTCCCGATCGAGGAGGAACATGCCTGACCGCTCGACGATCTGCCTCACGTTCGACTTCGACGCGATCTCGCTCTGGCTGGCCCGGGGGATGACCTCGCCCGGACCGGTCTCGCGGGGCGAGTTCGGGGCGCACGCGGTGCCGCGGATCCTCAAGATGTTGCGCGAACGCGGCATCACCGCCACGTTCTTCGTCCCCGGGCACACCGTGGACACCTATCCCGCCGAGTGCGCCGCCATCGCGGAGGCCGGCCACGAGATCGCCCTGCACGGGTACGTCCACGAGGCGGTCTCCAAGCTGGACCGGGACGGCGAGATGGCGGCGGCCACGAGGGCCCGTGACTCGATCATCAAGGTCACCGGCTACGAGCCCGTCGGCAACCGCACGCCCAGCTGGGACTTCACCACCTCCACCGTGGACGTGCTGCTGGAGCTCGGCTGCGAGTACGACTCCAGCCTCATGGCCACCGACTACACCCCCTACTACGCCAGGCGCGGCGACGTGGCCGACCCCGACGGGCCGTACCGGTTCGGTGAGCCCACCCCGCTCGTCGAGCTGCCGGTGTCGTGGTCGCTGGACGACTACCCCCAGTTCGAGTACCTGCGGCTGGACAACGCCGTGCTGCCGGGCCTGCGCGACCCGGCGAGCGTGTTCCGCAACTTCCTCGACGACGTGGACTACATGGTGCGGGACGTGCCCGGCGGGGTGTGCGTGCTGACGTTCCATCCGCAGGTCATCGGGCGCGGGCATCGCCTGATGGGGCTCGAACGTTTCCTCGACGCCTGCCTGGACCGGCCGCTGGACTTCCGTACGTGCCTGGACACCGCCCGAGCCTTCCGGGTGGCCTGATGCGGGCCCTGGTCATGGGCGCGTGCGGCGGGATCGGCTCGGCCGCGTGCGCCGCGCTGGCGCGGGCGGGCCACGAGGTCGTGGCGGTGGACTCGCCACGGTCGGACGTCGCCGAGCGGTACGCCCGGCCCGTGCCGGCCGACCTCGCCGAGCCCGGCGCGGCGCGGGCCGCCGTGCTGCGCGCGTGGCAGGAGCACGGGCCGGTGGACGCGCTGCTGCACGTGGCCGGCCTGTTCCCGGCGCGGCGCGCGCTGGAGACGACGGAGGAGCTGTTCGACGCGGTGATGGCGGTCAACACGCGCTCGGCGCTGATGGCCGCCACGGCGCTGGCCGACCTGTGCGTACGGCACGCGCGCCCGGCCACCGTCGTGTTCACCAGCACGGGAGGGGCCCTGCGCCCGCGCCCCGGCACCACCGTCTACGCGGCCTCGAAGGCGGCCCTGGAGGCGGTGACCCGGGGCCTGGCGCTGGAGCTCGGCCCCCTCGGCGTGCGGGTCAACGCGGTCGCGCCGGGCTTCGTGGACGTCGGGTCGGCGCTGAACCCGGTGCCGGACGACTACGTCGAGGCCCTGCGCGAGGCCGGTCCGGCCGGCCGCGTCGGCACGCCGGAGGACATCGTGCCCAGCCTGCTCTGGCTGTGCTCGCCGGACTCGGCCTGGGTGAACGGGCACGTGCTCGCGGCGGACGGCGGCGCCGGGCTCGGCTCGCCTACCATGCCCTCGTGGCTGGCAGCGGCCGGAACCGGTGCCGCGCCAGCTCCACGGGGGAGATGACCCGGCTCTTCCCGTCCTGGACCTGATGGACGAGGTGGGCGTGGGCCAGGGAGGCGTCGAACGTGTCGTCGGGGTAGGCCAGGGCCCGCTGGCCCCGGCCGCCGAAGTAGTACGGCCCCGCGGCTCCCCGGTGCACGCCCTCCCGCAGCGACCGGACCACCGCTCCGAAGTCCCAGGGCCGCCCCACCGTCGCCCAGGCCCCGGCCAGCATGTGGATCATGTCGTAGTGGATCGCCGCGCTCCCGCTGCCCGGCTCGTCCCCATGGGCCCGCCGGTACCGCTCCATGAACCTGGCGCTCACCGGGTCCCCGTACGTGCCGATCACGGTGGACCACAGCAGGCCCTCCGCCAGCCCCTCCATCCGCTCCTCGAAGCCCGGGATCGTGGGCGTCCACACCGTGTGGACGAGCGAGCGGCCGCCGCTCTTGCGCAGCTCCCGCAGGAAGAGCCGGAGCTCGTCCTCGACGTACGTGCACACCAGCACCGCGGCCGGATCCCCGGCCTGCACGGCCGCGACCACCGCCGGCCACGGCACGCCCGTGTCCGGGACCGGCACCATGGCCGCCAGCTCCCAGCCACCCGCGGCGGCCAGCTCGGCGAGCCCGTTCGCCTGCACGGGGTCGTAGCCGTCCTCGCGCATCACGGCCACCACCCGCCGGTTGCCGGGCCGCCACTGCCCGGACTCCGCGAGCAGATCCAACGTCCTGATAAATCCGGACAAGTAGGCGGTCTCGGTCGCGCACACCTGGAACGTCTGCCCCAGCACGCCCGGATTGTCGTGCACGTGCTCGGCAATCGAAGGAGTCACCATGGAGTGCAGCAGCGGCGCCCGGTACTCGGCGGCGAGCGTGATGGCGCCGAGGTGGTGGCGCGGGCTGACGTTTCCCAGGGTGATGGCGTCCACGTCGTGCGAGCGCAGGTAGTCGACGGCGCGCAGCAGATCGCCGTCGGTGTCGCCGGACACCTCGATCGCCAGGTGGTCGATCCGCCGCCCGGCGACGCCGCCCCGGGCGTTCAGCTCGTCCACGGCGATCGCCGCGCCCCGCCGCATGGCCAGCGCGTCGAAACGGCGGGGGCCGTCGAGCGGATAGATCGCCCCCAGCCGGATCGGCCGCCGCGCCTGCTCGCGGGGAGCCCCGGCCCGCCGGACCTGCCCGCCGGAAGTCTCCCGGGTCACCCGCCCGACGGCGGTGATCTCCATCCCGTCGGGCTCCGCGAACGGCGCCAGCAGCGCCTCCTCCGCCATGGCCAGCGCGGCGGCCGCCGCCCGGGTGGGCGCGCCCAGCTTGGCCAGCACGTTCTCGACATGCGTGGCCACGGTACGGGTCCCGCACCCCACCCGCGCGGCCGTCTCCGGGTTCGTCATGCCGACGGCCACGCACGTCAGCACCTCGTGCTCCCGCTGGGTCAGCCCCCAGGGCGCGGCACACCGCCGCGCCTCCAGCCCGGTCACGGGCCCGCGCTCGGTGCCGTGGCTCTCGACGGTCACCCGGTAGAGCCGGCGATCGGCACCCCGCCAGTAGTAACGCAGCGTCCCCGGCCCCTCGCCGGCGGCCCGCTTCGCGTGTCCGACGAGGGAAGGGTTGCGCGCGAAGAACGCGCCGGCGCCGGTGAGCACGCGCTGCCCGGCGTCCACCGTGAGCCTGGCTCGAAACTCAGGCTCGGCTTCGAGACGTTTCCCCATTTAGCGACGATACCGGGCACATACCGGACGCCGCCATGGTGGCTCTAGAACGGGTACCTGGCGATGTCCCCCTGCATGGTGACCCACTGAGTCTCGGTGAAGGCGTCGATGTTGGCACCCGCCCCGCCGAACCGGGACCCCGTCCCCGAGGCCCCCACCCCGCCGAACGGCGCCACCGCCTCGTCGTCCACCGTCTGGTCGTTGATGTGCACGATGCCCGTCGGCACCAGGTCCGCCAGGGCCAGGCCCTTCATCACGTCCCGGGTGAGGATGCCCAGCGACAGGCCGTACTCCGAGTCCCCCGCCAGCGCCGCCGCCTCCTCCAGCGAGGAGAACGTCGTCACCGGCGCCACCGGCCCGAACACCTCCTCCGCGTACGCCGGAGCGCCGACCGGCACCTCCGCCAGCACCGTGGGCCGGTAGAACAGCCCCTCGTACGTCCCGCCGGCGGCCAGCCGCGCCCCCGCCGTCACGCTCTCCGTGACCAGCCGGTGCACGCGGTCGCGCTGCCGGGCGTCGATGAGCGGGCCGAGCGCGACCTGCCCCGTGGCCGGGTCGCCGACCGGCAGGCCCGCGGCCTTGGCAGCCAGGCGCTCCACGTACTCGCCGGCCACGGCCTCGTGCACCAGGTGCCGGCCGGAGGTCATGCAGATCTGGCCCTGGTGGAAGAACGACGCCCACGCGCCCGCCGACACCGCCGGGTCGAGGTCGGCGTCGTCGAAGACCACGAGCGCGGAGTTGCCGCCCAGCTCCAGGTGCACGCGCTTGAGCGAGCGGGCCGCCGCCTCCCCGACCCGGCGGCCGGCGGCCGTGGAGCCGGTGAAGGAGATCACCGGGATGTTCGGGTCGGACACCAGAGCCTGACCGGCCTCGGGGCCGCCGGGCAGCACGTGCAGGAGGCCGTCGGGCAGGCCGGCCTCCTCGAAGACGCGGGCGATGGCGTAGCCGCCGCAGACGGCGGTGCGCTGGTCCGGCTTGAACACCACCGCGTTGCCCAGCGCCAGGGCCGGGGCGACCGACCTGATGCCGAGGATGAGGGGGAAGTTGAAGGGCGCGATCACGCCCACGACCCCGGCCGGCACCCGCCGGGCGAAGCTGAGCCGCTTGCGGGAGGTCGGCAGCACCTCGCCGAGCGGCTGCGAGGCCAGCGCCGCCGCCTCGTAGCACTCCTGCGCCGCCACGTGCGTCTCGAACGCCGCCTTGCCCGGCACGCCGCCGGACTCGCGCACGACCCAGTCCTGGATCTCCAGCGCGTGCTCCTCGAACAGCCGCCCGGCCCGCCGCAGCAGGGCGGCCCGCTCCTCGTACGGCGTGGCCGCCCAGGCCCGCTGCTCCTTCCTGGCGCGTACGGCCGCCGCCGCCACGTCCTCGGCGCCGGCCGTACCGGCGCGGCCGAGCTCGTCGCCGGTCGCGGGCTCGACGACGGCCACGTCGCCGGCCCGCGAGGCCGTCCAGGCACCGTCGAAGATCAGTCCCGTCCAGATCTTGGGGTCAAGGAACGTCATGGTGCGCCTCCTCAGGGCTGGAAATCCGGATCCACGCCCACGGCCACGTCGAGCAGCAACGGGCTCTCGCGGGTGGCGAGCGTGGGCATGACGTCGTCGAGAGCCGTGGTCAGCTCCTCGTACGAGTCCACGCGTACGGCGGGACACCCGAGCGACCTGGCCAGGCCGCCCATGTCCACCTCGGTGAACGGCGGCCACGGCCCCTTGCCGCCCTGCTGGTCGGCCAGCCGGTCCATGACCGCGTAGCGGCCGTTGGCGAGCACGACGAACAGCGCGCCCACCCGGTAGTGCGCCGCGCTCCACAGGGCGTGCAGGCCGTAGAGCGCGGACCCGTCGCCCACGACCGCGACCACGGGCCGGTCGGGGAGCGCCATCCGCAGGCCCACGGCCGCCGGGACGGCGAACCCGAGCCCGCCCATGGCCGCCGAGACGAAACCCAGCGGGTTCCTGGCGGGCACCAGCCGGTGCAGGTCGGGGCGCGACGAGGGCGTCTCCTCGATCAGCGCGGCGTCGCGGGGCAGCCGCCTGGCCAGCTCGCGCAGCACATGCGCCGGCCGCAGCGGCTCCGTCGCGGGTTCCTCCGCCTCCGCCCGGACCCTCCCGCCGCCCCGCCCCGATAACGGCAGCAGGGCGGCCAGGCGATCGCAGACGGCTCCGGGCGAGGCGAGAAGGGCCAGGTCGGCGGGGCTGCGATGGGCCACCGCGGGATCGTCCGTCACCAGCGCCACCACCGTGCCCGGCCGCACCAGCGGACCCGGCGCGTACGGGTACTGCCGGAACACGGGTGCCCCCACCGCCAGCACCACGTCGTGGGGCCCCAGCCGCTCCCGCAACCGCGCCCGGTCGGCCGGCAGCACCCCGAAGTACTGCGGATGGTCCTGCGGGAACCCGGCCCGCCCGCCGAACGACTCCTGGTACACCGGGCACCCCAGCCGCTCGGCCAGCGCCACCAGCGCGTCCCACCCGTCGCCCACGCCCGCGCCCGCCACGATCGCCGGCGTACGAGCCCCCGCCAGCAGCTCCACCAGCGGCGCGAGGTCGGCGTCGGCCACGGCGGACGGCCGCAGCAGCCGCCGCGGGGCCGCAAGGACCTCACCGTCGAAGGGGGCCACCCAGTCGTCCATCGGCACCACGACCAGCGCCGGCCCCCGGAACGTGCCCGCCTCGTGGAAGGCCCGGGCCACCGCGCCCGGCACGTCCTGCGCCCGCACCGGCTGGTCCACCCGCACCGGATAGTCCCCGGCCAGCCCGCCCAGCCGCCCGGTCAGGAACGGCTCCAGCGCCAGATGCCGCCGGTCCTGCTGCCCGACGAGGATCACCAGCGGCACCCGGTTCTCCCGGGCGGTGGCGATGGCCCCGACGGCGTTGCCCAGCCCGGCCGTGGTGTGCAGGACGGCCAGCGCCGGGGCATCGCGCCCGATCGCCCATCCGGTGGCCATCCCCACCACCGAGCCCTCGTGCAGGGCCAGCACGAAACGCAGGTCGTCCGGGAGCCCGGTCAGCAGCGAGACCTCGGTCGAGCCGGGATTGCAGAACAGAGTCGTGAGCCCGTGACGCCGCAGCACCTCGAAGACCGCGTCCCTGACACTCGTCACAGCGCACCCCTCGCCCGCCGGAGCTGCCGGTGGACGCGCCCGCGCGGCTCCCCGAACCGGGGCAGCGAGCGCGTCGTGAGCTGGTCGATCCGCGGGTCCTCCAGGTCGGCTCGGAGCTGCGCGCCGCCGCGGGCGGTCACGAGCGGGGCGGCGAGGATCAAGGGGGCGCGACGCACGGCTGGCTCCCATTTCTGTTCGCGATGCGCACATGTATTCTCTGACCGAACAACCCCGTATCGCGGAAGCTACGCTCTTGTCGGCTCCTGTCAAGGGGGATCGCATGGTCGATCATGTGCAGTCGCTGGCCCGCGGGCTCGCGGTGATCCGGGCGTTCAGCGCCGCGGAGCCCGAGCTGACACTCAGCCAGGTGGCCCGCGCGACCGGGCTCAGCAGGGCCGCCGCCCGGCGATTCCTCATCACGCTGACCGATCTCGGATACGTGCGCAGCGACGGGCGGTTGTTCGCGCTCACGCCGCGGGTGCTGGAGCTGGGCTACGCCTACCTGTCCAGCCTGTCGCTGCCCGAGGTGGCCGACCCGCACCTCGAACGGCTGGCCGCCGAGGTCCGCGAGTCGGCCTCGGTCGCGGTGCTCGACGGGGAGGACGTCGTCTACGTGGCGCGGGTGGCCACGGCCCGGATCATGCGGGTGACGATCAACATCGGGACCCGGTTCCCGGCGTACTGCACGTCGATGGGGCGGGTGCTGCTGGCGGGGCTGACGCCCGAGGCGCTGGAGGCCTACCTGGGGCGGGCGGAGCTGCGCCGGCTCACCTCACGGACGATCGTCCTGCCCGCGGCGCTGCGCTCGGAGCTGGACCAGGTCCGGGGGCGGGGGTGGGCGATGGTGGACCAGGAGCTGGAGGAGGGGCTGCGCTCGATCGCGGCGCCCATCCGCGACCGCACGGGGCGGACGGTGGCGGCGGTCAACGTCTCGACGCACGCCACCCGTACGAGCCTGCAGGCGGCCGTCCGCGACCTGCTCCCCCCGCTCCTCGCCACGGCCACCAAGATCGAAGCCGACCTGGCCGCCCTCTCCGTCACCCGCGCCTGACCCCTCTGCCACGCCCGCCGGCCCGCCGCAGGGAGGCGCCCCTTCCTGCCTTCGGGGTCGGCGGATCAGCGGTTGCGGTATCGGTCCGTGGCCTCCCGGGTGGCCCGGATGGCCGCGTCCGCCGTGTCGTACCGCCGCTGCGCCAGCCCCACGAAGATGCAGTCCACGATCAGCAACTGGCTGATCCGGCTGGCCAGCGCCCCTGGCCGGAAGGCGGTCTCCCGCCCCGCCGACACCAGCGTGTGATCCGCCAGCTCGGCCAGCGACGACCGCGGGTTGTTGGTGATGGCCACCACCAACGCGCCCGCCTCGGCCGCCGTACGGGCGGGCACCAGCACGTCGGGCGTCTCCCCGCTGCAGCTGATCGCCACCACCACGTCGCCTCTCCGCAGCAGCGCGGCACTGGTCAGCGCCAGGTGGGCGTCGCTGAACGGATGGCTGGACAGCCCGATCCGCAGCAGCTTCTGCGACATGTCCGCCGCCACCAGCCCCGAGGCCGCCACCCCGTACACGTCCACCCGCCGAGCGTCCGAGATCGCCGTCACGACCTCGCCGAGCCGGTCCGGGTCGAGCTGGGCGGCGGTGTCGGCGAGCGCCTCGGACTCGGCCCGCGCCACCTTGGCGATCACGTCCGTCAGCGGGTCGTCGGGCGCCAGGTCCCCGGGCACCAGCCGCTCCGGCTCCTTGGCCACGGCCGCGGCCAGCGCGAAGCGCATCTGCGAGTACCCGGCGAAGCCCAGGGCGCGCGCCGTGCGGACGATCGTCGCTTCGCTCGTCCCGGACACCGCGCTGAACTCGGTGATCGTGCTCCGCACGACCAGCCCGGGGTCGTCGAGGATGAGGCGGGCGATGGACTGGGCCGCCGGCGTCAGGGAGGGCAGCACGGCGCGTACGGTCGCGACGGGGTTCGCCGGTTCCGCGGTCACTGGAGCAGCCATTCCGCCGCGGCCACCGCGGACACCCGGGAGACGCCGTGGGTGGCGACATGGGTCACGCCCTCGGGCGGGGCCGGGATGCCGGTGTCGACCACGATCACGTCGGGCCGGATCGCCAGGGCCCTGGCCACGGTGTCGCGTACCCAGGCGTGCCGGGCGGCGTCGTGCACCACCAGCACGACCGGCCGGTCGTCGAAGGCGGGCAGCTCACCCTCCGGCTCCATCTGCACCCGCGCGGTGTCCGGCAGCAGGGAGGCGAGCGCGGCCGTGATGCCGGTCGGCGTGGCGGGGTCCACGGCCTGGTTGAAGCGGGTGTTGACCTCGACGACCAGCGGCCCGCGGTCGAGCGCGGCGGTGCCGGCCGTGGTCAGCGCCGCCCTGGCGGCCCGCAGGCCGACGCCCTCGTCGACGTCGTGGTGCGCCTTCTCGCGCAGCGCCGACCGGTCGGCGTACCAGGTGGACAGGGCTCGTACCCGCGCGGCCGCCTCCGCCAGGCGCTCCTCGGGGAGCCTGCCGTCGCGCACCGCCGCCACGATCGTGTCGCGGATCTCGCGCAGGCCGTCCTCGGTGGTCAGCCCGACGCAGATGGCGTCCACGCCGGCGCCGAGCGCGCGCACCGCGATCTCGCCGGGGGAGTACATGGCGGCCACCGCCCGCATCTCGATCGCGTCCGTGACGAGCATCCCGTCGAAGCCGAGCTCGCCCCTCAGGAGCTCGGTCATGGCGGCCCGGCTGAGCGTGGCCGGCGCGGACGGATCGAGGGCGGGGATGAGCAGGTGGCCGGACATGATCGAGCGCACCCCGGCGCCGATCGCGGCCCGGAACGGCGGGAGGTCGCGCTCGTGCAGCAACTCGCGGGAGGCGTGCACGGTGGGCAGCGCCAGGTGGGAGTCGGTGACGGTGTCGCCGTGGCCGGGGAAGTGCTTGGCGCAGGCGGCCACGCCCGCGCCCTGCACGCCGTTGACGTACGCGACCGTGTGGCGGGAGACCAGCTCCGGCGTGGGGCCGAACGAGCGGACGCCGATCACGGGGTTGGCCGGGTTCGCGTTCACGTCGGCGGAGGGGGCGTAGTCGAGGGTGATGTCGAGATCTGCGAGCATCCTGCCGATCTGGCGGCCCACCTGCTCGGTGAGCTCCACGTCGTCCACCACGCCCAGCGCCCGGTTGCCGGGGAAGGAGCTGCCGGTCCTGACCTCCAGCCGGGTGACCGCGCCGCCCTCCTCGTCGATCGCCACGACAGCGCCGGGATTCTCGGCGCGCAACTGCCGGACGAGCCGCTCGCCGATGGCGTTGCGGGCGAACAGCACCACACCGCCCAGACCCTCGCCCAGCGCGCGGCGCAGCCAGTCGGGGGCGGAGGTTCCCTCGAACCCCGGATGCAGCACCGTCATCGCCAGTCTGTACAGGTCACCGCTCATCGGCATTTTCCTTCACAGTTGTTGATCTGAAGGTAATTTTCTGTCATCGTCGCCTTCGATACAACCACTTCCGAGAGGCCACCCCCCATGCCCAGCAGAAGGACTCTCCTGAAGGGTCTCGCCCTCGCCGCCGCCGCTTCCGCCGTCCCGCTGCCGGCTTTCGCGGCGGCGGACCACGTTCCGCCGCTGCGCCAGATGCGCGGCATGTGGATCGCGTCCGTGGTCAACATCAACTGGCCGTCCAAGCCCGGGCTGAGCGCCGACCAGCAGAAGGCCGAGTATCTCGCCTGGCTGGACGTGGCCGTCAGTCGCGGGCTCAACTCGGTGTTCGTGCAGGTCAGGCCGACGGCTGACGCGTTCTGGCCGTCACCGTACGAGCCGTGGTCACAGTATCTGACCGGCACCCAGGGGCAGGACCCCGGCTACGACCCGCTCGGCTTCGCCGTGGAGGAGACGCACAAGCGCGGCCTGGCCTTCCACGCCTGGTTCAACCCGTACCGCGTCTCGATGCAGGCCGACCCGGCCAAGCTGCACCCCGACCACCCGGGCCGCAAGAACCCCGACTGGATCCTGCCGTTCGGCGGCAAGCTCTACTACAACCCGGGCATGCCCGAGGTGCGCAAGTTCTGCCAGGACGCCATGATGGACGCGGTCACCCGCTACGACATCGACGGCCTGCACTTCGACGACTACTTCTACCCGACCAACACCACGGCCTTCGACGACGCCGAGGAGTTCGCCGAATACGGCGCCGGCTTCCCCGACCTGGCCTCCTGGCGGCGCCACAACGTCGACCTCATGGTCCAGGAGATGCAGCAGCGCGTGCTGGCGGCCAAGCCGGAGATCGCCTGGGGCATCAGCCCGTCCGGCATCTGGCGCAACAAGGGCACCGACCCGCTGGGCTCGGAGACCAACGGCGGCCAGTCGTACGACAACCTGCACGCCGACACCCGCGGCTGGGTCAAGAAGGGCTGGCTCGACTACATCGCGCCGCAGCTCTACTGGTACATCGGGCAGCCGCCGGCCGACTACTCCAAGCTCGTGCCCTGGTGGTCGGACGTCGCGAGCGGCACGAACACGCTGCTGTGGATCGGGCAGGCCGGGTACAAGGCCGGCGACCCCGCCCAGGCGGCCGAGTGGCAGGTGCCGAACGAGCTGTCCAGGCACCTGACGCTCAACCGGGACCACCCGGAGATCAGCGGCGACATCTGGTACAACGCCAACGACGTCAAGGTGGACCGGATCGGCTCCATCTCGACCGCGGTCAACGACCACTACCAGCGGCCCGCGCTCGCTCCCGTGCTGCCCAGGCTGGCCGACGGCGAGCCGCCCCGGCGGCCGGTGCTGGCGTACGCGCTGCGCCGCTCGGGCGGGGTCGAGGTACGGGCCGTGGCCACCGGCAGGGACGAGCCGTTCCTGTTCGCGATCTTCCGGTTCGACCGGCACGCCGGCGCCGGCGCCTTCGCCGACGCGCGGAACCTGGTCGCGATCGTGCCCGGCGACCGGCAGATCCGCTGGACCGACCCCGACGGCAAGCGTGGCGACCACTACTACGCCGTCGCGGTGGACCGGGCCAACAGGACCAGCAAGCCGAGCAACGGATTCCGGGTGATCTGAGGGCGTGCTACGCCTGCGCGCGTCGCCGGCCACTTTCCTGACCGGCGACGAGCCCGGCGCCCGCCCGACGGGCGGACGCCGCTGCTCGAAGCCGTGCCGGCTCTGCCAGGGCACGCTGGACGCTCAGGTTCCGACGCTGCCGGAACCCCTCGCCGAAGCCCCGGTCGCGATCCGATCCTAAGAAGCCCTGCGCCCCTATGACGCCCTTCGCCCTGCGGCGGAAGGCTGCTCGGCAGAGGCTCCCGACGACCGCTGCGGTGGCACCACAGGGGTCGGGCGCACCAGACCGAGCGCGACGACCTCGTTGGCCAGTCGCGTGCGCCGGTTGGTGCCCTCGGGAATCCTGAACTTCTGGTAGAGCCGCAGCAGATGCTGCTTGACCGCGGCCTCGGTCACGACCAGGTCGTCGGCGATCTCGCGTGCGGTCGCCGGAGCGACGAACGCCTCGTCCGACAGTGCCGGCCTGCAGAGCGAGGTCAGCACATCGACCTCGCGCCTGGTCAGCTCGGGCGCGGCCGCCCTGCGCAGCTCGACCTCGGGGGTGAAGTCCTCTCGGGGGACTCCACCGATTCGACCCCGGGCCGCGCCGAAGGAAACGACGTCGCCGTCGTCAAGGACCCTCCGGGCGATCGGCCTGCCATTCACCCGTGTGCCGTTCCTGGACAGTCCCAGGTCGACGACATACAGGTAGGGTCCTCGTCTGACGAACTCGGCATGGAGTCGAGACACGCTCGGATCGGTGAGCCGGATGTCAACACCCCGGCCCCTTCCGACCGTCGTGATCTCGGGGCGCAACGGGACCACCTCGCCAGTGTCCTCGATGCGTATGAACGGCCCCTCCACGGCAGTTCCTCCCCAGGTAGCCCGCCGTAACTATTACTACAGCTCCGGCTTACCCAACCGAGGGGATGCGGAATCTCCTTTGCCGAAAGGAGAATCCGACGTGAAATTGGTCTGGACCTTTGCAGTCGGTTTTGCCTGCTCACGGGTAGACTTCGGTCGAAGATAAGCGGAGGAAACACTCATGGCGGACAAGCCCACGAAAGGTCTGGCCGATGTCGTCGCGGCGTCCACAGCGCTGAGCGACATTGACGGAAAGGCCGGTCGGCTCTTCTACCGTGGATACGACATCCACGACCTGGCCGGTCGCGCGACGTTCGAGGAGACCGCACACCTGCTCCAGTGTGGCAAGCTGCCCACCCGCTCCCAGCTGGACGCCTACGGCGCCGAGCTGGTGCGCGGCCGGGAGCTGGGCGCCCTGGTGTCCGCGAACATCGCCGAGATCGCCGAGAAACAGAAACCCATGGAGGCGCTGCGTTCGCTGGTGTCACTGTCGGGCGCCGACGACCCCGACAAGGACTCCATCGCCCCCGACGCCAACCTGCGCAAGGCCGCCCGTCTGGTGGCCCAGCAGCCCCTGCTGGTCGCCCGCTACCACGCGGCCCGCACCGGTGGCAGCGCCCCCGAACCCGACCCGTCCCTGAGCATCGCCGCTAACTTCCTGCTGCAGGTCACCGGCCGCACCCCCGGCGCACGCGAGGTCGAGATCTTCGACGAGTGCCTGGTGCTGCACGCCGACCACACCATGAACGCCTCCACGTTCGCCGCCCGCGTCTGCGCCGCGACCCTGTCGGACATGCACTCCGCCATCGTCGCCGCCATCGGCACCCTCAAGGGCCCGCTGCACGGCGGGGCGAACGAGCAGGTCATGAAGACCCTGGAGTCGCTGTCCCCCGGCGGCGTGGCCCAGGCCGTACGCGACAAGCTGGCGGCCGGCGAGAAGATCATGGGCTTCGGGCACCGCGTCTACAAGACCGAGGACCCGCGCGCCACCCACCTGCGCAGGATGTCCGCCGAGCTGGCCGAGTCCAGCGGCGACGACACCTACTACCGGATGTCCAAGGAGATGGAGGAGGTCGTCTTCGAGACGAAGGGCCTCTATCCGAACGTCGACTTCTACGCCGCCTCCGTCTACCACTACCTGGGCATCCCGACCGACCTGTTCACGCCGGTCTTCTCCATCAGCCGCATGGCCGGCTGGACCGCTCACGTGATCGAGCAGCACGCCGACAACCGGCTGATCCGCCCCGACAGTGAGTACATCGGTGAGACCGACCAGAAGTGGAAGCCGATAGAAGAGCGTTGAGTTTGAGCCAGCAAGGAACCGAACGCGAGAGCTGGGGGCCGTACCCGCTGATCCTGGGGGGTGCGGCCGTCGGCGTGCTCGTGATCTTCTTCACGAACCCGCGCTGGGGTGGGTTCGTTCTGGGCGCCGTCATCATGGTCGCCGCCGCGCTGCGCTTCGCCGGTTACGGCGGGCAGCTCGCCCTCCGGAGCAAGAAGGCCGATGTCATCACGCTGTCCGTCTTCGGATTCGTGCTGGTCCTGACCTCGTTGCTGCTCTACAACAACGAGCTCAAGGCGCTCATCCTGTCCCTTTTCGCCCCGTGACCGGACGGTCCGATAGCCTCAACGCATCAATTCATTGAAGGGGAACCATTCGCATGCCCAAGATCAAGGTGGAGGGTCCGGTCGTCGAGCTTGACGGCGACGAGATGACCCGGATCATCTGGCAGTTCATCAAGGACCAGCTGATCCTTCCCTACCTCGACGTCGACCTGAAGTACTACGACCTCGGCATCGAGCACCGTGACGCCACGGACGACCAGGTCACCATCGACGCCGCGAACGCCATCAAGAAGTACGGCGTCGGTGTGAAGTGCGCCACCATCACCCCGGACGAGGCGCGGGTCGAGGAGTTCGGTCTCAAGAAGATGTGGAAGTCCCCCAACGGGACCATCCGCAACATCCTCGGCGGTGTCATCTTCCGCGAGCCGATCATCATGTCGAACGTGCCGCGGCTCGTCCCGGGCTGGACCAAGCCGATCGTCGTCGGCCGTCACGCCTTCGGCGACCAGTACCGCGCCACCGACCTGGTGATTCCCGGCGAGGGCACGCTGACCCTGACGTACACGCCCAAGGACGGCTCCGAGCCGGTCGAGCTCGACGTGTACGACTTCCCCGGCGGCGGCGTCGCGATGGCGATGTACAACCTGGACGAGTCGATCCGCGACTTCGCCCGCGCCTCCATGCGTTACGGCCTGGCCCGCAACTACCCGGTCTATCTCTCCACGAAGAACACGATCCTCAAGGCGTACGACGGCCGCTTCAAGGACATCTTCGCCGAGGTCTTCGAGACCGAGTTCAAGGACGACTTCGACAAGGCCGGCCTTACCTACGAGCACCGCCTCATCGACGACATGGTCGCCGCGGCGCTGAAGTGGGAGGGCGGCTACGTCTGGGCCGCGAAGAACTACGACGGCGACGTCCAGTCCGACACGGTCGCCCAGGGCTTCGGCTCGCTCGGCCTGATGACCTCGGTCCTGATGACCCCCGACGGCCAGACCGTCGAGGCCGAGGCCGCGCACGGCACCGTCACCCGCCACTACCGCCAGCACCAGCAGGGCAAGCCCACCTCCACCAACCCGATCGCCTCGATCTTCGCGTGGACGCGTGGCCTGGCCCACCGCGGCAAGCTCGACAACACCCCGGCGGTGACCGAGTTCGCGAACAAGCTGGAGGAGGTCTGCGTCGAGACCGTCGAGGGCGGCCAGATGACCAAGGACCTGGCGCTCCTGGTCGGCGACGACGCCAAGTGGCTCACCACCCAGGACTTCCTGGCGGCGCTGGACGAGAACCTCAAGAAGAAGATGTCTGCTTGATGGAACATGGCCTCTGCCTGCGGTTTTCCGCAAGGTAGGGGCCATTTTCGTGCCGTCGGGCAGACCGTGCGCGGAGACGACACGGCTTTCCCATGTCTTGACGGTGCGGCGGCGTGGCGCAGTTGATCAGTGGGGTAAGAGCCCACTGTAGGTGCATATATCGCTACCTACAGTAGCCCGCAGGATGCGGGCCGCTGCAACAGTCGTACGCGTCTCGGGGGGTTCGGATGCGACTGCGTATTTTGAGTGGGCTCGGTGTGCTCACGGCTGCCGCGATCCTGACGGGCTGCGACTCTCAGCCCGAAACCGTCAAGCTGACCGACACCAAGGCAGAGGCGGCCGCCAGGCTCAAGGCGACCAGGGCCGCCAAGGTGAAGGCCGCCGCCAAGGTCAAGGCGAACGAGCTGGGGCAGATCCCGGTGCTGATGTGGCATCGCATCGTGCCCAAGCCGCAGACGACGGACGACCGGTCGCCGCAGCAGTTCAGGGCCGACCTGGAGCGGCTGGTCCGGGAGGACTACGTGCCGATCACCGCCGCGCAGATGGTGTCCGGCAAGATCGACATCCCGGCGGGCAAGCACCCCGTGGTCCTGACCTTCGACGACTCCTCGCCTTCGCAGCTCACCCTGAACGAGATGGGCGTCCCGCAGAAGGACACCGCGGTCGCGATCCTGAAGGAGGTGGCCGCCAAGCATCCGGGCTGGCGTCCGGCGGCCACGTTCTACGTGACGCGCGACATGTTCGGCAAGAGCGTACGCGAGGAGCAGGCGCAGGCCCTGCTCTGGCTCAAGGACAACGGGTTCGAGATCGGCAACCACACCCGCGACCACCTCAACCTGCGCGGCCGCTCGCACAAGGAGGTCGAGGAGCAGATCGGCACGATCGCCAAGCAGATCAACTCCCTGTCCTACATCAACCCCACCACGATCGCCCTCCCGTACGGCAACCAGCCGAACAACAAGCACTGGGCCATGCGCGGCAAGCTCTACAAGCACCAGGGCGCCTTCCTGGCCGGGTACACGCCGGCGCCGGCGCCGTTCAGCAAGTCGTTCGACCCGGCCGGGATCCCGCGGATCAAGGTCATGGAGAAGAAGGGCGACTGCGCCCAGTTCTGCTCGGCGGCCTGGCTCGACTGGCTCAAGAACAACCCGGACATGCGCTACACCTCCGACGGGGACGTGAGCACGGTGGCCTATCCCAAGTACAAGGCCCCGTACATGCGCAAGACCTTCGCGAAGTGGAGCCTGCCCTACTGACCGGTGCGGCGGGGGAACGGTCAGGCGGCCCTGGTCGTGAAGGTGATCCCGGCGGCGTGCAGGCGGTCGATGAGGGGCTGCCCCATGGCGGAGGCGGTCGTGAGCTGGCCCGTCCGGTCCGGTACGTCGTCGAAGGCCAGGCAGAGGGCCGACTCCGCGAGCATCTTGGCGGTCTCGTCGTAGCCGGGGTCGCCGCCCGACACTTCCGTGACCACGCGCTCGCCGCCGCCCTCGCCCAGGAACGTCACCTTGAACCAGCTCCTGGCCCGCCGCTCTGGTGAGGGGCCGTCGCCGGGCTTGAGGCGGCTCCGGAGCCAGCCGCGCACCGGAGGGAGCTGGGCGAGCGCCGCGAACGTGCCCGCGCCCGCCACCGTGGCCAGCGCGGCCGGGAGGGTCCTGACCGCATAGCGCTGGCGGTAGGTGAAGTCGGGGCCGTAGCGGTCGAGGAGCCGGGCCGAGTAGCCGACGATCTTCGAGTCGAGGCTGGGCATGGGCAGGGCCCAGCCGCCCACGTAGCGCAGGCCGCCGGGCAGGGAGCTCACCTTGCGGTCCTTGGGCCGGGGCTCGGCCGAGCGGCGCTGCGTGCCCGCCGCGACCGTCTCCTGGGCGCGCCCGAGCACCGACAGCATGGTGTCCAGCGTGCCGCCCGACGGCCGTAGGCTGGTCCGCAGGAAGCCGCTGACCTTCAGCGGGACGCCCTCCGGGAGCAGGCCGACGGTGTACAGGACGCCGAGGTCGTACGGGATCGAGTCGAAGCCGCAGGCGTGCACGAGCTTGGCGCCGCTCCTCGCGGCCCGGTCGTGGTAGCGCGTGTACATCCGGTCCACGAACTCCTGCTCGCCGGTGAGGTCGAGGTAGTGGGTGCCGGCGTCGGCGCAGGCGGCGACGAGCGGTTCGCCGTACCGGACGTACGGGCCGACGGTGGTGGCCAGGACGCGGGTCCGGGTGGCGAGGGCGGCCAGTGAGGCCGCGTCCGTGGCGTCGGCGAGCAGGATCGGCACGTCCAGCCCCAGCCGCTCGAGCTTGGCCCGGTCGCGCCCGGCCAGGGCCCACCGGGTGCCGGGGCCGGCGGCCCGGGCGAGGTAGGCGGCCGTGAGCGCGCCGGTGAATCCGCCGGCCCCGAAGAGCACGATGTCGTACGGACGGTCCATGATCCCGAGACTGCTCGCCGGCGCCCCGGGACGCAAGGTGTTCCGCGTCACTGCCGCGAAGCCTGCGGTTTTGTGCGCGAACGTGACGAAGCCGTGCGCGAAAGAGTCAAACCCGTGACGTCACGAAGCCTTAACGGATCCCTGAGAAGTTGCTGAACGTCGTAAAGTTTTCGTCGATGGGGTTCAGTACACGTGGGGATGACGAATGCCGCAAATCTCGCCGTTGGTCGCCGGCGATCCCACCGAGTTGGGGTCCTTCCGGTTGTCCGGACGGATCGGAGAAGGTGGTCAGGGCATCGTCTATCTGGGCGTCAACGACAAGGACGAGCGGGCGGCGGTCAAGCTGCTGCACGTCAAGTTCAGCGGCGACACCATCGCCAGGTCGCGCTTCGCCAGGGAGCTGAAGGCGGCCAAGCGGGTCGCGTCGTTCTGCACGGCCCGGGTGATGGAGGCCGACCTCGACGGCAACACGCCCTACATCGCCAGCGAATACATCGACGGCCGGCCGCTGCGCGAGGTCGTCGAGACCGACGGGCCGCTCACCGGCACCCCGCTCGACCGGCTGGCCATCGGCACCGCCACCGCGCTCACCGCGATCCACCACGCCTCGATCGTGCACCGGGACTTCAAGCCCGACAACGTGCTGATCGCCGCCGACGGGCCGCGGGTGGTCGACTTCGGCATCGCCCGGATCATCGACTCCACCGGTACGATCACCAGCCGCGCGATCGGCACCCCGGCCTACATGGCGCCCGAGCAGATCGCCGGCGACGACATCGGACCCTACACCGACGTCTTCTCCTGGGGCGCGACCATCGCCTTCGCGGCGACCGGCACGGTGGCCTTCGAGGGCAAGTCCATCGCGGTGGTGCTCAACCGGATCCTCAACCACGAGGTCGACGTCAGCATGATGCAGGAGCCGCTGCGGAGCGTGGTCCGCGCGGCGCTGTCGAAGGCGCCGGCCGAGCGGCCGTCCGCCGACCAGATCCTGCTGCGGCTGCTGGGGCAGTCCTCCACGGTGGGCGCCTCGACGGCGGTGCTCACCCGGGGCGTGCAGGTGGCCAGCGACGACACCACGCCGTTCACCAGGGTGTCCGCCGGGTCGATCACCGATCAGCGGAAGGGCTCCGTGGTGCCCCCCTCCCACACCGCGGGCGCCCAGACGGCCGGCTCGGGCGCACCGTCCCACACCGCGGGCTCGGGTGCGGGGCCGGTGGAGCAGCGGGCGACGGGGCAGCGGGCCGTGACCGTGCCGCCGGTCCCGTCCGTGACCACCGGGGCCTCCGGCGTGCCGGCGCCCCCGGAGGGTGGGGCGCCTTACCCGATGGCCGGGCCCGCCGAGCCCGCGCGGCGCCGGCGGGGGAAGGTGTGGGCCGGGCTGGCCACCGCGGTCGCGCTGATCACCGCCGCGGCGCTCGCACTGTACCTGAACGGCTGGCAGCCCCTGCCGTTCGCGGACGAGTCCGCCCCGCCCGACGAGACCTCCGGGCCCGGTCCCAGCTTCGCCTCGGTGGTGGACAAGGTGGCCCAGACCGGGAAGATCGTGATCGGCGTGAAGGGCGACCTGCCGGGCGTCGCGCTGCAGAACGGCGACGAGTTCCAGGGCTTCGACATCGAGATGGCCAGGCGCATCGCGACGGAGCTGGGGGCGAAGGAGACGACGTTCGTCCGGCTCGGCCGGGACGACCGGGCGCTCGCCCTGGAGGAGGGCCGGGTGGACCTGGTCGTGGCCACCTACTCCATCGACAGGAGCGAGGTGCGGTTCGCGGGCCCCTACTACCTGGCCCACCAGGACATCCTGGTACGCGCGGGCGGCGGCGTCGAGTCGATCGACGACCTGAACGGCAAGCGGATCTGTGCCCCCAACAGCCCGTCGGTCGGCGCGGTCCAGGACCGGGTGAAGGTCGAGCCCGTCGCGGCCAGCGACTACGCCGCCTGCATGGACATGCTCCGCAGCGGCAAGGTGGACGCGGTGCCGGGCGACGACGTGATCCTGGCCGGGTTCGCGGCCCGGGAGAACATGCGCTACAAGATCCTCGGCGTCAAGCTCACCAACGAGCGCTACGCCGTGGGCATCAGGGACAGCGACGTGAAGACCTGCAAGGCGGTGAAGGCGGTGATCGCCGATCTCTACGCCACCGGCTTCATCAAGCAGCTCGTGACCAGGCAGTTCGGAAAGGTCGACTTCGAGGCGGAGCTGAAAGTGCCCGCGATGGAAACCTGCTGATGACGAGCGGGTAACATCCCCAACGTCAATGATTCATGCATCGAGTTAGGGGAAGGCCATGGCGTCGTCAGCCACTGTGCCCGTCAAGGTGACCGTCACCGGAGCCGCCGGCCAGATCGGCTACGCATTGCTGTTCCGCATCGCGTCGGGGCAGCTGCTCGGCGCCGACACGCCGGTCAAGCTCAGCCTCCTGGAGATCCCGCCGGCGGTGAAGGCGGCCGAGGGCACCGCGATGGAGCTGGACGACTGCGCGTTCCCGCTGCTGTCCGGCATCGAGATCACCGACGACCCCAACGTCGCCTTCGCCGGCGCCAACGTCGCGCTGCTGGTCGGCGCCATGCCGCGGAAGGCCGGCATGGAGCGCGGTGACCTGCTCGGCGCCAACGGCGGCATCTTCGGCCCGCAGGGCAAGGCGATCAACGACCACGCCGCCGACGACATCAGGGTCCTGGTAGTGGGCAACCCGGCCAACACCAACGCGCTCATCGCCCAGCGGAACGCGCCCGACGTGCCCGCCGACCGCTTCACCGCGATGACCAGGCTCGACCACAACCGCGCGCTGTCCCAGCTCGCGGCCAAGCTGCAGGTCCCGGTCACCGAGATCAAGAAGATGACGATCTGGGGCAACCACTCCGCCACCCAATACCCTGACCTGTTCCACGCCGAGGTCGGCGGCAAGGTCGCGGCCGAGCAGGTCGAGTCCGAGTGGTTGAGCGGCACGTTCATCCCGACGGTGGCCAAGCGCGGCGCCGCCATCATCGACGCCCGTGGCGCCTCCTCGGCCGCCTCGGCCGCCAACGCCGCGATCGACCACGTCTACGACTGGGTCAACGGCACCGACTGGACCTCGGCGGCCGTGGTCTCCGACGGCTCCTACGGCGTGCCCGAGGGCCTCATCTCGTCCTTCCCCGTCCGCGCGGCGAACGGCAAGTTCGAGATCATCCAGGGCCTGGAGATCGACGCCTTCTCCCGCGAGCGCATCGACGCCAGCGTGCGCGAGCTGGAGGAGGAGCGCGACGCGGTGAAGGAGCTCGGCCTCATCTGAGCCAGGCGCGCGCGTTCTCCTGCGGTGGGGGCGCGCGCGTTCGCGTTCAGGCGGGTTGCGTCTCAGGGACGGTGGCGGGACGCGTACGTCCGGCCCAGCGCGCCACCGGCGGGACCGCCAGCCCGGCGGCCAGGAAGAGCAGGCCGAACAGGATCCACCCGGGCAGTCCCCAGCCGACGACGACCGTGGTCATGACGGCGGGGGCGGCGATGTTGGACACCTGCTGGCCCATGCCGTACAGGCCCTGGTACTGCCCGATGGCGTGCGGCGGCGCGAGCTCGTACGACAGGCCCCACGAGCCGGCGGCCTGCAGCAGCTCGCCGAACACGTGCAGGAGCGTCCCGCCGAGCAGCGCCACCATGGCCACCCACACCGGCTGCCCGGCGGCCAGCGCCAGCAGCACGCAGGCCACCAGCAGGAACATCCCGGAGCGCCGCTGCGCCCTGGCGGCGCCCGCCGCGTCGTCGGTGCCGCGGCTGAGCCGGACCTGCAGCAGCGTGACGGTGACGGTGTTGACCAGGGCGAGCAGCGCCACCGTCCACGGCGGCGCCGAGGTGCGGCCGGCCACCCACAGCGGGATCGCGTAGTTGAACAGCCCGCCCTGCATGAACAGCACCGCGTTGAGCAGGGCCAGCACCGCGTACGGCCGGTCGCGCAGCACCGCCCACGCGGGCCCGTCGCCGCGCCGGGCCACGGGGGCGACCGGCGGGACCCGGAACATCAGCGCCGCGCTCCCCAGGTAGCAGGCCGTGCACCCGAAGATCATCGCCAGGTACCCGGGCCGGGTGTCGAAGCCCAGCGCCAGTCCCGCCCCGATGCCGCCGAACGACCACCCGACGTTGGTCACGGCCCGCAGGTAGGCCCGCACCCGTACCCGCTCGGGACCGGGCACCGCGCCCCCGACCAGCGCCGCCCGCGCCGTGGACTCGGCGGCCTCGGCGAACGTCACCAGACTGGCCACCACGACGAACCCGGTGAAGTCGGTCACCAGGGCGTACGCCGCCACCAGCACCGCCCCGGCCGACGAGAACGCGATCTGCACCCCGCGCGGCCCGATGAGGTCGGACAGCCGCCCGGCGGGCAGCCCGGCCGCCAGCCCGACGGCGGCGGCGATCGTCATGCCGAGCCCGATCTCCCCGTCGGACAGCCCCACGGACAGCTTGAAGAACAGCACGCTGACCGTGATGAAAAGGCCGCGGCCGATGGCCCTGAGGAAGGTGGCGTACGTGAGCGCGCGGACAGGCCCGCTCTCGGGGAGGAGCGACACGTCGAAAGAGTAACGGTCGTGCCGTATTTACCTTTTGTCCGCCCCAGGACAAGGTGTCGGCTGCACGGCCGGAGCCGCCTGCGGGGTCGCGAAGATCACTCCGGCCGCGGCCAGGAGGCTGCACGTCACGATGAGGGCACCGAAGATCAGCTTCGTGACCCTTGGTGAAAAGCTCCTCACATTTGGGTATCACAGCACACATTGCCGCGCCGTATGGCTCATTTGCCGGAAAGCGCTCCCCAGGCGTCCGAGACGATGTCGCGCAGCGACGCCCGCTCGGCCTTCCAGCCCAATTCCCGCTGGATCTTGGCCGACGAGGCGACCAGCACCGCCGGGTCGCCGGGACGCCGGTCCTCGACGACGGCCGGGATCTCGTGCCCGGTGACCTCGCGGCAGACCGAGATCACCTCCTGCACGGAGAAGCCGGTGCCGCTGCCCAGGTTGTAGACCTTGTGCTCGCCCGGAGCGATCGCGTCCAGCGCCAGCAGGTGGGCCTTGGCCAGGTCGGAGACGTGGATGTAGTCGCGCACGCAGGTGCCGTCGGGCGTGGCGTAGTCGGTGCCGAACACGCTGACCGACTCGCGCTCGCCGGTGGCGACCTTCAGCACGTTCGGGATGAGGTGGGTCTCGATCGTGTGCCGCTCGCGGAAGCGGCCGTAGGCGCCGGCCACGTTGAAGTAGCGCAGGCTCACCGCGCCCAGCCCGCGCAGCCCCGCGTACGCGCTCAGCGCGGTGTCCACGGCCAGCTTGGAGGCCCCGTAGGGGTTGGTCGGGCGCGTGGGATCGCTCTCCTCGATGGGCGAGCGCTCGGGCTCCCCGTACGTGGCCGCCGTCGAGGAGAACACGATCCGGCCCACGCCCTTGTCCCGCATGGCGTCGAGCAGCGCCAGCGTGCCGCCCAGGTTGTTGGCCCAGTAGAGCCCCGGCTTCGCCACCGACTCGCCCACCAGCGACTTGGCCGCGAAGTGCAGCACCGCCTGCACGCCGTCGAGCACCTGCCCGGCCTCGGCGATGTCCGCGCGCACGAAACGGGCGCCCTCCGGCACCGCGTCCTCATGTCCGGTCGACAGGTCGTCGAGTACGGTCACCTCGTGTCCGGCCTCGATGAGCTGCGCTGCGACGACGCTACCGACATATCCGGCACCACCGGTAACCAGTAGCCTCATGTTCACTCCTGTTCAAATATGTTTGATTTTGTACGGCTTGCCGTTCAGCATACGCGGGAAATCCGTTGAGTACGCTGCCAACCACCATGTTTGACACCGTCGCGGCCAACATCGCCCTGGTTCTGCTGTTCATCTTGATCGGGGGCTTCTTCGCCGCCGCCGAAATCGCCATGGTCTCCCTGCGTGACAGCCAGGTCCGCAAGATCTCCCAGCACGGCAGGCGCGGCGAGCGCGTGGCCAAGCTGGCCCGCGATCCCAACAGGTTCCTGTCGGCCGTGCAGATCGGCGTGACCGTGGCCACGATGTTGTCGGCCGCGTTCGGCGCCGACCGGCTGGCGGCGCAGCTCGTGCCCGTGCTGGAGGGCTGGCAGGTGCCGCCGGCGGTGTCGCCCGTCATGGCGCTGGTGCTGGTGACGCTGGCGATCTCGTACGTGTCGCTGGTGCTGGGGGAGCTGGCGCCCAAGCGCCTGGCACTGCAACGGGCCGAGGGGTTGTCGCTGTACGTGGCGCCGTTCCTCGACCGGATCGCCTCCCTGTCACGCCCGATCATCTGGATGTTGTCGAAGTCCACCGACGGCGTGGTCAGGTTGCTCGGCGGGAACCCGAAGGCCGACCGCGAGGAGGTCACCACCGAGGAGCTGCGCGACATGGTGGTCGGGCACACCGACCTGACCGCCGACGAGCGCAAGCTCATCGGCGAGGTGTTCGCCGCCGGGAAGCGGCAGCTCAGGGAGGTGATGCTGCCGCGCACGGAGGTGGAGTTCATGGAGGCCGACACGCCGCTGAACGACGCCGCCCGGCTGGCCGCCGCGCTCCCGCACTCGCGGTTCCCGGTCTACCGCGAGTCCTACGACGAGGTCATCGGCTTCGTCCACGTCCGTGACCTGCTGGATCCCGAGCTGGCCGGCCGTACCGAGCCGCTCAGCGCGGTCGTGCCGATCAGGGCGGCCAAGTTCGTGCCCGCGTCCAAGCGCCTGCTCACCACCCTGAACGAGATGCGCGACGAGGGCCAGCACCTGGCGATCGTGGTGGACGAGTACGGCGGCACGGCCGGCATCGTCACCATGGAGGACCTGGTCGAGGAGCTGATCGGCGACATCAGGGACGAGTACGACGTCGAGGAGGACATCGTGATCCTGCCGGCCGGCGAGATCGAGATCGACGGCCTGACCAACCTCAACGACTTCGCCACCGAGACCGGCATCCGCCTGCCTGACGGCCCCTACGAGACGCTGGCCGGGTTCGTCATGGCCATGCTGGGCCACGTGCCCGCCGCCGGGGAGCGGGTGGAGTTCTCCGGCTTCGAGCTGACCGTCACCGAGCTGGACGGCCGCCGTATCGCCCGGGTGAGAGTGAAACGCCGAGCGGCCGCCGAGTCGCAGCCTGAGCAGGATTCCTGACACAATTGCCTGCTATGGCCAGACCTCGTGTACTCTCCGGCATCCAGCCCACAGCGGACTCCTTCCACCTGGGCAATTACCTGGGTGCGGTCCGCCAGTGGGTCACTATGCAGGAGACCCACGACGCGTTCTACTGCGTGGTCGATCTCCACGCGATCACCGTGCCGACCGAGCCCGCCGCGCTGCGCCGCCGCAGCCGCGTGGCCGCGGCCCAGCTCTTCGCCGCGGGGCTCGACCCCGAGCGCTCCACCGTCTTCGTGCAGTCGCACGTGCGCGAGCACACCGAGCTGGCCTGGATCCTGATCTGCCTCACCGGCATGGGCGAGGCGGCCAGGATGACCCAGTTCAAGGACAAATCGGCCAAGTTCGGGGAGAGCGCGGCCAGCGTCGGCCTGTTCACCTACCCGATCCTGCAGGCCGCCGACATCCTGATCTACCAGGCCAACCGGGTCCCGGTGGGGGCGGACCAGAAGCAGCACCTCGAGCTCACGCGCGACCTGGGCCAGCGGTTCAACCACCGGTTCGGTGACACCTTCACGCTGCCGGAGCCGTACATCCTCAAGGAGGTCGAGAAGATCACCGACCTCCAGGACCCGACGGCGAAGATGTCGAAGTCGTCGTCGAGCCCGGCGGGCATCCTCGACGTCCTGGAGCAGCCCGGGCCGCTGCGCAAGAAGATCATGCGCGCGGTGACGGACACGGGCTCGGAGGTGCTGTTCGACGAGGAGAACAAGCCGGGCATCTCCAACCTTCTGCGCATCCAGTCGGCGCTGACCGGCACGCCCATCCCCGAGCTGGTGGCCCGCTACGAGGGCCAGGGCTACGGCACGTTCAAGAAGGACGTGGCGGAGGCCGTGGCCGACACGTTCGCGCCGATCAGGGAGCGCACGGAGAAGCTGCTGTCTGACGAGGTGGAGCTGGACCGCATGCTGGCGATCGGCGCTGAGCGCGCCGCGGCGGTGGCCAAGGAGACCATGGCGCAGGTCCGTGACCGGGTGGGCTTCCTGCCCAAGCTGTAACCTTCCCGACCTTCAGGGCCGGGCACGCCGATCAAGCGGCGTGCCCGGCTCTTGCTTTTGGCCGGCCACGGTCGCGTACGCCTTTCCCGTCGAAGAGCCCGCCCCCGCCCGCCGAGGCGGGCCGGTTGCCAGGACGGCTTAGCGGCACTAAGTTCGACTTAGCGATGCTAAGGAGACGGTCATGGACATGACGGCGAAGGCGGCCGATGGGACCGAGGCGCGGGCCGTCGACGAGGGGAGCGGGCCCGTCATCCTGGTCCTGCACCCCGGCCTGGACGACGGCGCCTCGTGGCGGAAGGTGGCCGAGCGGCTGACCCCCGACTACCGCGTCGTCCGCCCGCACCGGCGGCAATACCGGCTCGACCTCCCGCCCTGCACCGTCGCGCAGGAGGTCGAGCACGTGCTCGCGGTGGTGGCGGCCGTCGGCGGCGGGCCCGTGCTGGTCGCGGGGCACTCCTCGGGGGCGGTGATCGCGCTGGAGGCCATGGTGGCGGCGCCGTCGGCATTCGCGGGGGCGGTCCTGTACGAGCCGCCGGCGGTGATCGGACCGCCGCTCGGGGGGCCGCACGGCGAGGTCCACACCCGGACCCGGGCCGCCGTCGCCGCCGGGCGGCCGGGGCGGGCGATGCGGATCTTCGTGCGCGACACCGTGGGGCTTCCGGCCTGGGCGGCACTGCTGGTGGACTGGTTCGTGTCGGTGTCGCCGAGGATGCGGGCACTGGTCCCCCGGCAGATCGAGGACAACGCCGCCATGGACTCCCTCGGCGTCCGGCTCGACGCCTACGCGGGGATCAGCGCGCCGGTGGTGCTGCTGGGGGGCGACCGGAGCCCGGGGCACCTGGGGGAGCGGCTGGACGCGTTGGAGCGGGTGCTGCCGGCCGCGTCGAGGGTGGTGCTGCCCGGCCAGGGTCACTCGGCCCACGCCAAGGCCCCTGGAGAGGTGGCCGCCGTCATCTCGGGCCTGGCTGCCAGGGTGCTGCCGCCCACCGCCGGCTGACGCCTTCCCGGGCTCGGGCCCGGCTTCCCCGGAGAGGGATGGGAAGCCGGGCAGGGGGTGGTCAGGCGGGTGGCCAGGCGGTCCGGCCGTTGTGGAGGAGGGACGACTGGTGGGCCAGCGCGGAGGCGAGCGTGATGGCGTCAGGGCCGCCGATGCGTTCCCGTACTCCGTTGGCCGTCAGTTGCGCCGTGACCGGCCGCCGCAGCTCGGCCGTCCACCTGGGCGCGCCGGCCGCGTCGATGCGGAAATGGATCTCCCACGCCGGATACGTCGACCGCAGGACCTCGAGCTGCCGCCTCGCCAGAGGATGGTCGTTCTCGGGTGGCGAGCCGGCCCAGGGGCCCTCGAAGGGCGTGCCGGTCATCTCCGCTGCGCCGCCCGGTGCACGCGTAGGAGGGCACGCAGGGCGGCCAGGCTGGGCCGGGTGAGCCGGGTCTCGTCGCGTATGGCGGTCCAGCCCGAATGATCTCGTACGAAGGACCACCCGGGGAACTCTCGGGTGGCCTCCTGGAGCAGGCGTTCCATGACGAAATCGGCAGTCGGCGCTGTGGTCATGGACGCAGAGTCGCATCCGCGCGCCTGTCCGTGACGAACTCGGGCGCAGGATCTCCCTGTTCGTGGTGACCGAACTCTGAGTTCGCGCGCCGGGCGGCTCAGATCGGGATGTCGTGGCGCTCGGCCAGGTAGCGCACCTCCGGCGCCCACGACGGCCGCGCCCGCCGTGCCAGCGAGCGGACCATCTCCCTCAACAGCAGCTTGTGGTCGAGCTCTTCCGGGCATTCACGCTCTATTCGCAGGAGGTGGAGCAGGCTGGCGGCGTCGTCGCCCAGGTCCTCGCAGGCACGGGCGACGTGGCCGAGGTGGGTGGTACGCCGCTCGATCGACGGCGTGCGCCGCAGGTCGATGTCGTCGGCGATGTGCAGCACCGCCTCCGGGCGGCCGGTGTCGTTCTCGATGCTGGCCATGTGGATGGCGACGTTGGTGGGGCCGAAGAAGGCCAGGTCGTAGACACCCGAGGAGTCGTCGACCCGCTCGGCCAGTTGCGCCGCCGGCCCGCGTACCCGCTCCCGGGCCCCGTCGTCGTCGCCCATGCGGGCCTCGCCGATCGCGGCGAGCAGGTGCAGCGCGCCGAGCGCCTTGAGGTGGCGCTGGTCGCCGTCCCCGACGTGCGGCTCCAGCAGCTCGATGCCGCGCCGCGCGACGTCGTACGCGATCTGGTGCATGTCGTCCGACAACATCGACTGTCCCAGGTTCCAGTACGCCCACGCGATCATCAGCGGGTCCTCGGACTCCTCGGCGAACCGCATCGCCCGGTCGGCCGCGAGATGCGCCAGGTCCACCCGCCGCAGGTGCTTCAGCACCCCCCTGGCCAGCAGGTACGCGTCCGTCGCCACGCTGTGCGAGCCCGGTGTGCGCTCCAGGGCCAGGCTCTCGGCGTCGGTGACCAGCGACGGCAGCGCGGCCATCAGGATCGAGTAGCGGCGCGTGGAGGTGAACCAGGCGTTGCGGGCCGCGGCCACCCGCTCGGAGAGCTGCTCGACGTCGGGCGGCTCGATGTCGGGCGCCAGCGACCGGCACGTGAAGAGGGCCCGCTCGATGTCGCTGATCTGCGGCCTGCTGGGCTCGTGGGAGTCGCGCGGGGTCTCGCCTAAGAGCACCGCGGTGCGTACTCCCAGCACCTTGGCGATCTCCCGCAGGAGCGGGAGCGAGGGTGTTCGTTTGCCGTGCTCGATCAGCTCGATGTGCCTGGGGGTGCAGCCGGACTGGGTCGCCAGCGCGGTGGTGCTCATGCCCCTTCGCTCGCGCTGGAGTCTGACCATCTGCCCGGTGCTGATTTCGGCCATAGGCGCGACGCCTCCTGGATCGGTCCCAACTCCCCTCAGGCTAGGGCTCCCGATGTTCCGCTGCCATGGTTTCGGCCCTGCTCAGGCCCTACGGAGCCGCGAATGGTGGGCCAGCAGGCGGGCGAGAAAATCCGTGAATTGCTCGCGTTCCGGTCCGCTGAGGGGCGCCAGGAAGTCGTCCTGGAGCTCCGCCATGAGACGCTGCAGCCGCTCCAGGTGCCGGCGCCCCTGATCGGTGATGGTGATGACGTTGCGACGGCGGTCGGCGGGATCCGGCGCGCGCTCGACGTGGCCGCGCTCGGTGAGCTCGTTGATGACGGCGACCAGGTCGCTGCGGTAGATCCCGGTGATCCTGCTCAGCTCCGCCTGGCTCACCGGGCCGGACGCGCGCAGCGCCATGAGGGCGGCGTAGTGCCACTTGCGGGCGTCCGCTCCGGCCAGGCCCTCGGTGACGAGCCGGTCGGCGTGCGTGGCGACCAGCGACAACATCCGGCTGGGCACCTTGCGCAGGGGGGCCGGGGTGAGTTGTTCGTCCATCGGGTCCGTCATGCGGGCGATCTTATCCGTTGCGTTAGTGCGACTAACGGTGTAATTTCGTTAGTGCCACGAACGTTAGTCAAACGAACGAAATGGATCGATCATGCCTGAGCTCGATGTGCTGGACTCCGCGATGTACTACGAGGACGCGGGGGAGGGTGTGCCCTTCGTCTTCCTGCACGGCAACCCCGCCTCGTCCCGCCTGTGGCGAAATGTGCTGCCCGGGGTCGCCCGGCCCGGCCGCCGGCTGCTCGCTCCCGACCTCATCGGCATGGGGCGCTCGGGCAAGCCGGACGTGCCGTACCGGATGGATGACCACGCCCGCTACCTCGACGCCTGGTTCGACGTGCTCGGGCTGGACGGCGTGGTGCTGGTCGGGCACGACTGGGGCGGCGCGCTGGCGTTCGACTGGGCGGCCCGCCACCCGGAGCGGGTGCGGGCGGTGGCCTTCATGGAGGCGATCGTGCGCGGGATGAGCTGGGACGAGCTGGGCGAGGGGCCGCGTGCGCGGGCCGAGCTGATCCGCGGTCCCGAGGGGGAGTCGCTGGTGCTCGACCGGAACTTCCTCGTGGAGACCGCGTTCACCGGAGGGGTGCTGACGAGCCTGAGCGAGGAGGAGATGGAGCCGTACCTGGCGCCCTACCCCACCCGGGAGAGCCGCCGCCCGCTGCTGGAGTGGGCGCGCTCGCTGCCGATCGACGGCGAGCCCGCCGACGTGGCCGCCCGCCTGGACGGCTCGGGCAAGTGGCTGGCGAGCAGCGACGACGTGCCCAAGCTGCTGCTCACGTTCGACTCGTCGCCGACGCTGCTGGGCGGGGAGGCGATGGCGGCCTGGTGCGCGGAGAACATCGCCGCCCTGGAGACCGAGCACTGCGGCCCCGCCGGCCACCACGCGCCGGAGGACCGGCCGGAGGAGATCGCCGCGGCCATCACGTCCTGGGCCGCGCGCCACGGACTGTAGGCGGGCATGGGGGCGGGGTCAGCGGTAGCGGCGGCGGCTCATCGGGGTGAGGACCGCGCGCAGCACGTCCGCCGCCTGCCGCACCGTCTCCTCCGGGATCCCCGCCGTGACCTCCTCGTGCGCCCGCGCCGAGGCCTCCAGCGCCGCCTCGGCCCGCAGGCGTCCCTTGTCCGTCAGCTGGACCCAGCGGCTGCGGGCGTCGCCGGAGTTGGCCTCCCGCTCCACGTATCCGGCCGCCGCCAGCCGCTGCAGGACGTTGCTAATCCCCCCGGAGGTGAGCAGCAGCGACTTCGACAACTCGCTCGGCTTCATCCGGTACGGCGGCGCCGCCCGGTTCAGCGCCATCAGCACGTCGAACTCGGCGTAGGTCAGCCCCAGCTCCGACAGCTCGGCCTTGATCGCCTGCTCGAAGTGCAGGTGCAGCCGGGAGACCCGCTTGCTCAGCTCGAGTGCGGCGATGAGCGACGACGACATGCCCGCCTCTTCCCAGCGGGGCACCAACGCGTCGATCTCATCCGGTTTCACGCCATCGAGAATACCCGTCATCAGATTGCTTTCTCAAAAGCTTCTCTCTAAGCTTTTGACTATGACAATCACCCAACTGATCAGGAACGGCCTCGTCATCGACACCGAGCCGGAGCCCGTCGTGCTCGGTCGCGCCGACGTGCGGATCGAGGGCGACGTGATCGCTGAGGTGGGCCCCGGCCTGCCCGAGGTCCCGGGCGCGCAGGTGATCGACGCGACCGGGCGGATCGTGCTCCCCGGTTTCGTCGACACCCACCGGCACACCTGGCAGGCGGCCATCAGGGCGGCCGCGCCCGACGTCGACTTCCCCGGTTACCTGCGGCGCGTCATCGGCGAGTACGCGCCCCGCTTCCGGCCGGAGGACGTCCACGCCGGCAACCTCGCGGGCGCGCTGGAGTGCCTCGACGCGGGCGTCACCACGCTGCTCGACTGGTCGCACATCCAGCTCACTCCCGACCACACGGAGTCCGCCGTCCGGGCGCTGCGCGAGTCCGGCGTCAGGGCCGTGTTCGGCTACTGCCACGGCGGCGACCCGGCCGGCCTCGCGAGCGGGACCCGGCGCGTACGCGATCAGCTCCCGGACGCCTCCGGCCTGGTCACGATGGCCCTCGCGGCCCTGGGGCCGGAGATCGCGGGACCCGAGCGCGCGCTGGCGGAATGGCGGCTGGCCGCCGAGCTGGGCCTGCCGGTCACCGCCCACCTGGGGCACACCCCGGACGGCGCCGCCGACGGCCTGGCGTTCCTGGAGTCCAAGGGGCTGCTCGACGTCCCCACCACGTTCGTGCACGCCCTGCACTACACCGACGAGCACTTCAAGCGCATCGCCGCGAACGGCGGCAGCGTCTCCCTCGCGCCCGTGGACGAGATGAACCTGGCGATGGGCTACCCGGCCACCGGGCGGATCCGGGCGGCGGGCATCCCGGCCGGGCTCGGCGCGGACACCGTGGTCTGCTCGCCCGGCGACATGTTCTCCCTGATGCGCGCCGTTCACCTGCTCGAACGCGGCCGCCCCGGCGGCGCCGGGCTCGGCTTCACCACCCGTGACGCGCTGCGCATGGCCACCATCGAGGGCGCAGAGGTGCTCGGCATGGCCGACGTCGTCGGCTCGCTGCGGCCGGGCAAGCAGGCCGACCTGATGCTCCTGCGCACCGACACGCTCGGCATGGCGGCCGCCCACGACCCGATCGGCGCCGTCGTGCTGAACGCCGACCTCGGTTGCGTGGAGACGGTCATGGTCGCGGGGCGTGTCGTCAAGAGTGGTGGGCAGTTGCTCCACCACGACCTGGCGACGGTCCTGACGGCCCTGGCGCGGAGCGCGGGCGCGGTGGCTCGTACGTGATCGTCACCCGGGCCTGGGGTAGGAGATCCCTGGGAAGAGGGTGTCATGGCGAGACTGACGGAGCGCGTCGAGTCGGTTAGGGCATGGGGGCGCGGCAAGCTCGACGACTGGCGGGTGCGCAGGCTGTCGTTCGACCATCTCGTCCGCGCGGCGCAGCGCTACCAGCTCCAGTCCGGCGACCGGCTGGCCGGCGCGGTGACCTACTTCGCCTTCCTGTCCTTCTTCCCGCTGGTGGCGCTGGCGTACGCGGTGCTCGGGTTCGTGGTGGCGACCAGCGATGAGACCAGGTACGCCCTGGAGAAGGCCATCGTCGAACGCCTGCCGGGCATCTCCGCCCAGCTCGACATCAAGGCCATCGCCAAGGCCAAGGAGACCGCCGGGATCATCGGCCTGCTCGGCCTCCTGTACGCCGGGCTCGGCGCGCTCGACGCGCTGCGCGGGGCGCTGCGGGACATCTCGATGGCCACCACGCCCCCGCTGAACTTCTTTCTCGGCAAGCTGCGCGACCTGGCCTCGCTGATCATGCTGGGGCTGACGGCGATCGTGTCCGTGCTGGTCGCGGGGTTCGCCACGACGGCCACGGACAAGGTCGTGCACGCCGTCTTCGGCGGCGCGGACACGCTGGCCAACCTCGGGCTCAGGGCCGCGGGCGTGACGGCGAGCGTCGGAGCGGACTGGCTGCTGTTCGTGATCCTGCTCGGCTGGGTGGCCCGGCCGACCCAGCCGTTCCGGGTGATCGCCCGAGGGGCGCTGCTCGGCGCGATCGGGTTCGGGGTGCTGAAGCAGATCGCGACGCTGCTGCTGGCCACCACCCTGGGCAACCCGGTCTACGGTACGTTCGCCGTCATCGTCGGCCTGCTGGTCTGGATCAACTTCTCGGCCCGGCTCGTGCTCTTCGTCGCCGCCTGGACCGCCACCTCGGGACTGTGCCCGCCGCCGGCGCCCTCGCCGGTCCCGTTCACCGAGGAGCCGGCACCCTCCGCGGAGGGCCCGGCTCGCTCCGTCGAGGAGGCCGGCCGGCCGTCAGAGGCGTGAGCGGCCGCGCTTGCGGCGGATCCCGTACCCCAGCCAGATCAGCCCGAACAGCAGCCCGCCGCCGATCACCAGCGAGCCGACCGTCTTGGTCGAGTCGGTCTGCTTGGAGGCGGCGGTGTCCAGCAGCGGCGGCTGGGCGGCCGGCGTGACCGAGGTGCCCGGCGAGGCGGGGGCGGCGGCGGACGGGCGCTGCTGGGGCGCGGCGAGCGCCGACGCGGGCAGCGGGTCCACGAGCTGACCGACCGGGGCGGCCTTGCCGCGCACCGAGAATCCCCAGTCGAGCAGCTGGGTGATCTCGTCCCAGAAGCCGCCCTGGTGCCGCATGATGCTCACCACGATCGTGTGGCCGCCGCGGGTGGCCGCGCCCACGAAGCTGGCCTGCGCCTTCGACGTCCAGCCGTTCTTGACGCCGATCATGCCCTGGTAGCGCCAGAGCAGCTTGTTGTGGTTGCTGATCTCGTAGTAGCCCTTGGGCGCCGGGAACTTGGAGGTCTTCGTGCTGATGTAGCGCCGGAACTCGGGGTTGGCGAGGCCGGCTCGGGCGATCAGCGCCAGGTCGTACGCCGAGCTGCTCTGCCCCGGCTTATCCAGGCCGCTGGGCGTCTTGGCCACGGTGTCGTTCGCCTGCAGCCGCTTGGCCTCGGCGTTCATGTCACTCATGGTCTTGGCCAGGCCGCCGTTCGTCTCGGCCAGGGCCATCGCGGCGTCGTTGCCCGACGACATCATCAGCGCCTTGAACAGGTCGTCGACCTTGTACGTCGCCTTGGGCGACAGCCCGACCGCGCTGCCCTCCTGGTTGCAGGCGTTCTGGCTGGGCCGGATCTTGCGGTTCTTGTCGAGCTTGGGGATCAGTGTGAGCGCGGTCAGCGTCTTGAGCGTGCTGGCCGGCAGGTAGCGCCCGTGGGCGTCCTTGGCCGCGAGCACCTGCCCCGTTCCGGCGTCCGCGATGACGTACGAAGTAGCCTTGCTCTTGGGCGGCTTCTTGACGCCTGCGGGGACAACCAGGCCGCGGCTGCCCAGCGCCTCGCCGCCGACCGGAGTCGTCGGTTCGGCATATGCGGTCCCGCCGGTGAGCGAGACCGAGGCGATGAGTGCCGTGACCGGCACGAGTTTCGTCCACATGGCGGTCTCAGCGTAGCTCCGTGTTAATGCCCATGTGGCGACACATCCCCCGAAGATCCACCTTCGATACTAGAGAGGTACATGTGTCACGAAAGATCGCCGGATTCCTCATCATCCTGGGCGCATTCATGATCTTCGAGTGGGTGAACCTGGGGTTTAACTTGGCCGATGGGCATCCGACCAGCTTCTACGTGGTGCACGGGATCCTGATCGCGGTGAACATCATCCTCGCCATCGTGTTGGGGATCATCGGCTGGCGCGGCCTGCGGGGCTCCTCGGCCGGTGGCTCGACCGGGGGCCCGGTCGGGGGCTCAGCCGGGGACTCGGCCGGGGGCTCGGTCAGGGGCCGCAGAGGAGACGCCGGGTGAGGGCGTGCAGCTCGTCGGCCTCCTCGCGTGAGTCGCCGATCGAGGTGAAGCCCAGCTTGCCGTACTCGGGGATCGCGCCGAGCAGGTGGAACACGTTTCCGGTGCGCCGCTCGGCGTCGAAACCGATGCCGAGCCGCTCCGCTGTCCGCATCACCTCACCCGGGGTGCGCCCGCGCAGGCAGGACGAAGCGCAGTTGTCGGTTGCGGTGTAGAACTTCGGCTGATTTCCAGACATGAGGTGACCGGTGGACTGATCGTACGTGGCCCCGGTCGTCAGCACGGCGGCGCCGAACGGATGCGTGGTGCCGCCGATCCGCAGGTTGATCTCGCACAGCAGCGCCGCGTACCCGGCGTCGGCCTTCAGCGCGAAGAAGTCCATCCCGAACAGCCCGACCACGCCCCGCTCGGCCAGGACCTGCGCGATCCGGCCGGCCGACGCGCCCACCTCGGCGCGGTACTCGGGTGCCGCGGGGAACGTGCAGCCCTGGTAGACGTGGCCGTTGTTGCCGCCCAGCACCTGGTCGTGCGTGGCCAGCACCTGAGCCTGACCGCCGGGCGTGATTTGAGCCAGCGCGCTCGGGTAGTAGAGCGGGCGATGTTCGATGAACTCCTCGACCACGGCCCCCCGGTCACGGATCTTCGCGGTGAAGTTGGCCCAGGTCTCGCCGGCTGCGGAGAAGCTGGTGAGCGACCTGTCGGCCTTCGTGACGATCGCGTTGCCGAGACCGGAGTACCCGTCGTTCAACTTCACGATCACCCGCTCGCCGGGCAGGGCCTCCATCGCCTCCTCGATCTGGAGCGCCGAGTGCACGCCAGCGAAGCCGCGCGCCATCGGCACACCCGCCTCATGTCCCACTTCCCGGGCCCCGCTCTTGGAGCCGTAATAGGAAAGGGACGTCGCCGGTCCGTAGAGGGGAACGTTGAGTAACGAAGCGAGCTCCTCCTCGAGCTCGCTGAGGACGAACGGCACCAGCCAAGCGTCACCGTCGATCGCTGAGCGTAACTGCTCGATGACGTCGGGGCGATCGAGCAGCGTCCTGGTCAACGGCTGGGACCAGGGGTCGTCGAGGCTGATCAGCGTGAGACGCTTGGCGGCGTCGTCCGGGTCGGGCAGGAACGCGAAGTAGTAGTCGACGATGTCGGGGTCGATGGGTGCGGAGGAGAGGTAGACCACCTTGACCTTGGGTTCGCGGAGCGTGAGCAGCAGGAACAGCAGGCGCTCCTCGTACGACCTGGCCGCCGTGATGCGGCGGAGCTCATCCTGCGGGAGGGAGAGCGAGGGTACGACCACCAGGGTCCCCTCACTCGGCTCGAAGATGCTCAACCCAGCACTCTTCTCCCCGAACGGGATATTAGTGATCATACAGCGAGTGAAACACGCATTCTTCTCAAATGCAGCCATCGTTGGAGTGTCATGACCATGACAGAAGGTGACAGGATTCGGAATCGCTGACCACGTTTGAACTGACAGCATCGGGTCACGATCTACTGATCCCTTGTGACTATTTCCGGATCAGCCGCGCGTACGCGGAACGTGACGACCTGCGGTTTCGGCCCTGCCGTCGGCTAACTTTTGGTGTATCTGTCGGCGCGGAGTCGCAGGGGAGCGATAAAGTCGAGGCATCGCCATCGGGCTCACGGCCGACCGCTGTGCTCCCGGGCTGGAGCGGCGGCAATCGCAACCGATGACCGCGAAGCCCGTGCTGACGATCTCGCGCACCGTACCCACTGGGTGTGCCTTTTGGTTCGCCGAGCGGCCGCTCGACCGGGTGGCCACCGCGGGATGGAGAGTTTTACAGGGCATGAGCCGCGATGGCCAGCACATCTGGGGCGCGCGGCATGGGACGGGACGGTGACATATGCGGGGACGTGAGCTGCGGGGGGAACTCGACGCGTTCCTGGCGGAGACCGAGCAGGATCTCGTGGCGTTCCGCCGCGACCTCCACATGCACCCTGAGCTGGCCTTCGCCGAATATCGTACGACCCAGCGGATCGCCGACAGGCTCGTCGCCGCCGGTCTGAAGCCCTCGGTGTTCACCCAGGGCACGGGGCTGATCTGCGACGTGGGCAGCGGCGACGGGCCGACCATCGCGTTGCGCGCCGACATCGACGCGCTGCCCCTGCAGGACGAGAAGGACGTCGCCTACCGCTCGACCGTGGACGGCGCCTGCCACGCCTGCGGTCACGACGTGCACACCTCGGCACTGCTCGGCACCTCGCTCTTTCTCGCCCAGCAGGCCGCCGCCGGTCTGCTGCCCGGCCGCGTACGCCTGATCTTCCAGCCCGCCGAGGAGTTGCCCGGCGGCGCGCTCGAGGTCATGTCCCAGGGTGGCATCGCCGGCGTGGACCGCATCTTCGGGCTCCACTGCGACCCGCGCGTGGACGTGGGCCAGGTCGGGCTCAGGCCCGGCCCGATCACCTCCGCCTGCGACAAGATCGTCATCAGGGTCTCCGGCCCCGGCGGCCACACCGCCCGCCCTCACCTGACCGCCGACCTGGTCTTCGCCCTGGCCAAGATCCTCACCGAACTGCCCGCGGCCCTGTCGCGGCGCGTCGACCCGCGCTCCTCGCTCAGCCTCGTCTGGGGCAAGGTGGAGGCCGGCTCGGCGGCCAACGCGATCCCCGACGACGGCGTGGCCGAGGGCACGGTGCGCTGCCTCGACGAGAACGCCTGGCACGCCGCCCCCGACCTGATCAAGTCGCTGCTGGAGTCGGTGGCGGCCGCCTACGGGGTCGAGGCCACGATGGACTACACGCGCGGGGTGCCGCCGGTGGTCAACGACGAGGTCAGCGTCGAGATGCTGGCCGAGGCCACCGAGCGCGTGCTGGGCGCGGGGGCGGTCGTCCCCACGCAGCAGTCGCTCGGGGGAGAGGACTTCGCCTGGTACCTGGAGTCGATCCCGGGGGCGTTCGCCCGGCTGGGGACGCGGTCGCCCGACGGGGTGACGTATGACATCCACCAGGGGACGTTCGACGTGGACGAGCAGGCGATCGCGATGGGCGTGCGGGTCCTGGCCGCCACGGCGCTGACGGCGCTGTGGGAGGTCGGGCCGCTGGACCCGGTCACCTCCGCCCTGGCCTGACATGCCCTTCCTCGTCCCCGCCTGACCCCTGTTCCTCCCCACCCCGGCCGTACTTCGGCCGGGGTCTTTCGGAGGGACGGGGAACGGCGGGGGATGGCGTGCAGGCGAACCGACCTGCGGTGGGGGCACGGCGGGGTGGGACCCGCCGCCCACAGCGCACGGCACCCGCCGCGATGCCCGCCCGGCCCGCAGAGGGTGGCGGTTCCCGCGATGCGTGCCCGCCCCGTGGAGTGCGGCGCCTGGTTCGCGCAAGGGGCGCGCCCGGCCGGTGGACAGCCGGGCGCGCGGAGGAACGTGTGGGGCGGTCGTTCAGAGCAGTTTGCCCAGTGTCACGGGCAGGCGGAGGGTGGACTGGGCGGGGGATACGGTGATCTTGGTGCCTGGCGGGTAGCGGAGGGTGTAGTCGTAGTCGGTGGAGATGATCACCAGGCCGAGCCGGTGCCCCTTCTTGAACAAGTAGTCGGTCGGCTGGAAGTCCCAGGTGAAGGTGTAGTCCTTGCCGGGCCGTAGGGGCTCGGTGCGGTCCGGGCGGTGGCGGTTACGGACGTCGAGCCAGCCCCGGGTGACGATCTTGTACGGGGTCGTCGCGGTGCCGAGCGTCCGGAGGGTGGTGCAGCCCGTGTCACCCGGGACGCCCTGGCCGTAGCAGTAGGACTGGCCGGTCGAGAGCAGGGTGCCGTTCGGGCGGACGTCGGTGCCGTAGTCCACCAGCAGCGCCGTCAGGTACGGGGACGCGCCGTCCTTGAGCGAGGCCCGCACCGACACCGTGGGCGTTCCCGAGATCCGCACGTCGGCGGGCAGCGCGCCGGTCGTCCACGCCAGCCGGTTCGGATCGGCCCCTGTCGCCTCCACGAGCTGCTCGGCCGTCCTGACCTTCTGGTCCACGAACGACTCCTTGGGCGAGCGCGGGCGGGGCAGCAGGCCGAGCGTCGAGCCGGAGCCCGGGAAGAGGGGCACGGTCGCGGTGCCCGGCAGCGGCCACGAGGCGTGCTGGGCCCACTGGCCGGCGGCGATCTCCACGTCCGCCTGGGGCTCGCGCATGATGCCCGAGTCGATGCCGTACAGCCAGTGGTCGAACCAGCCGTGGAGCTGGCGCAGCCATTCGACCGTGCGCAGGCTGAAGGGGTTCATGTGAGTGCCCTGGTGCAGCCAGATCTTGCGCGGCACGTGCCGCTTGGACAGGGCGTACCACCACTGGGCGAACTGCTTGGTCTTGACGTTCCAGTCGTTGAGCCCGTGCACCACGAAGACGCTGGCCTTGACCTTGCGCACGTCGTTGAGGTAGTTGCGGGCGTCCCAGAGGGGGCTGTAGTCGCCGGTGATCCGGTCCTGGGTGGCGGTGATCCCGTCGATCACGTCGCCGCAGGCCTCCTGGCCGTTCTCCCTGGTCAGTACGTATTTGGCGAGCACGTCCAGGTCCTCGCCCTGGAAGCCGCCGGGGGCCAGGACGCCGCCGTTGGCGCGGTAGTAGTCGTACCAGCTGGAGATGGCGGCGATCGGGACGATCGTCTCCAGGCCCTCCACGCCCGTCGCGGCGACGGCGTTGGGCAGGGTGCCGTTGTACGAGACGCCGATCATGCCGACCTTGCCCGTCGACCAGGTGGCCTCGACCGGGTCGCCCTCGGCGTCGAAGCCCTTGGCGCGGCCGTTCAACCAGTCGATCGCGGCCTTCGGGCCGGCCGTCTCGTTGCGGTCACCCGAGGTCGGGCAGCCGGTGGCGCGGGCGCTGCCGAGGTTTTCGACCAGGGCGATGGCGTAGCCGCGGGGCAGGAAGTAGTTGTCGTAGTAGCCGTCGAACGGTTCGGCGGCCAGCTTGGCCGACAGGGCAGTCAGGGCGGGCAGCGGGTTGCCGTTCTCGTCCACGTCCACGGGGTGGTTCGCGACGTCGTTGCCGGGGGCGTAGTACGGGCTCGCCTCCATGATCACCGGGACCTTGAGTCCCTGATCGGTCTCCTTGGGCCGCAGGATGTCCACGGCCACCCGGTCGGGTGCGCCGTCGTTGTCGCTGTCGGTCCCCGCGACCTCGACGAACACCGTCTGCTTGACGGCGTCCGCGCGGGAGAAGACGGGCTGGGTGGCGTTGTTCTCGATCTTGATGGCGGGGGTGCCGGCCGAGGCGGGTGGGACGCCGGTGATGGACGCGACGAGTAACGCGGCCAGCGGCACGGCGAGTGCCCGAAGGGCCTTCCGAGGGTGCATGCAGAACTCCGATGCGAGATTTCACCGTCGCTGGGAACATCCGTCACGATCGGCTCTCGGGCAAGGGGTGATCGTGTACCAAAGTTGGGCAAAACTTTCCACGGGCGTACCGCGTGCCTGAACCGGGATTCAGGTCACGGACGCGAGTGATGTCGATAACGGACAGGTTGCGACCCTGTGTGCCAGTTTGGTTCGCCCTGGTCAAGCAACTATCTTCCGTGCAGGTGCCGTACGTTTCTTCGCGCCTGCGATGAGATTCGGCGGCGGGGAAATGGAAGGGAGTCGCCTTGCTCGGCAAGCGATTCAACAGGATGATGCTCGGCTCGGTGGCCGGCGTCATGCTCATGGCAGCAGCCGCTTGTGGCGGCGATGGTGGGGGCACCACGGCGGCCAGTCAGGAGCCGACCGGCGGCGCCAGCAGCGAAGCCACGAAGAGCTCGCTCAAGGTGGGTCTGGCGTTCGACGTCGGCGGGCGTGGCGACAAGTCCTTCAACGACGCCGCCTACGCCGGCCTGGAGAAGGCAAAGACGGATCTCGGTGCGGAGATCAAGGAGCTCAGCCCGTCCGCCGACGGTTCCAACCGCGGCGACCTGCTGCGCCAGCTCGCGGACGCGGGCTACAACCCGATCATCGGTGTCGGCTTCGCCTACGCCGAGGACATCAAGAAGACGGCCACCGAATACCCGGACATCGAGTTCGCGGTCGTCGACTCCGCCTCCAACGCGCCCAACGTGACCGGTCTGCTGTTCGCCGAGGAGCAGGGCTCCTACCTGGCGGGCGTCGCCGCGGCGACCAAGTCCGAGAGCGGCCACGTCGGCTTCGTCGGCGGCGTCGAGAGCGACCTGATCAAGAAGTTCGAGGCCGGCTTCGTGGCCGGCGTGAAGTCGGTCAAGGCGGATGCCAAGATCGACATCAGCTACCTCACCCCCGACGGTGACTTCACCGGCTTCAAGGCCCCCGACAAGGGCAAGGTCGCGGCCGAGAAGATGTACCAGGACGGCGCGGACATCGTCTACCACGCCTCCGGCGACTCCGGTCTCGGCGTGTTCCAGGCGGCGGCCGCGGCCAAGAAGAAGGCCATCGGCGTCGACTCCGACCAGCGCCAGACGGTCAAGGAGACCGACCTGCAGTCGGTCATCATGACCTCGATGCTCAAGCGCGTCGACGTCGGCGTGTTCGAGTTCATCAAGGCCTTCCAGGGCGGCACCAAGGGCGGCTCGAACGTCACGTACGACCTGAAGGTCGACGGCGTGGGCCTGTCCACCACCGGTGGCGAGATCGACGACATCAAGGACAAGCTCGACGCTGCCAAGAAGGACATCGTCGACGGCAAGATCACGGTTCCTGCCAAGCCGTAAATCGGGGTAGGAGAGACAGCCGAGGGCCCGGAGTCCTGACTTCGGGCCTTCTGCCTATGCCGCCCCCCTGTAGGAGAGGCAAATGAGTGCTGACACCTTGGCCACGGTGAAACCCGCCGTAGAGCTGGAGGGCATCACCAAGCGTTTCCCCGGTGTCGTCGCGAACCACGACATCCGCATCACCGTCCAGCCCGGCACGGTGCACGCCATCGTAGGGGAGAACGGCGCGGGCAAGTCGACCCTGATGAAGATCCTGTACGGCATGCAGAAGCCGGACGAGGGCACCATCAGGATCAACGGCACGGAGGTCAGCTTCCGCACGCCGAGCGACGCCATCGCGGTCGGGATCGGCATGGTGCACCAGCACTTCATGCTCGCCGACAACTTCACGGTGCTCGAGAACATCGTCCTCGGGGCCGAGCCCACGACGGCCGGCGTGCTCGACATGGCCGCGGCGCGCAGGCGCATCACCGACCTGGCCGCCACCCACGGCCTGCGGGTCGATCCCGACAAGCTGGTGGAGGACCTCGGCGTCGGCGACCGCCAGCGCGTGGAGATCCTCAAGGTCCTCTACCGGGGCGCCCGCATCCTCATCCTCGACGAGCCGACGGCCGTGCTGGTGCCGCAGGAGGTCGAGGAGCTCTTCCAGAACCTGCGCGAGCTCAAGGCCGAGGGCCTGACGGTCATCTTCATCTCGCACAAGCTCGACGAGGTGCTCGACATCGCCGACGCGATCACCGTCATCCGGCGCGGCACCACCGTCGCGAGCGTCGAACCCAGCCAGGTCACCGCCCGCCGGCTGGCCGAGCTGATGGTGGGCAGCGAGCTGCCCACGCCCGAGACCCGCGAGTCCACCGTGACCGACACGGTCGCGCTGCAGGTCTCGCACCTCACGATGGAGGCCGACGGCCACCACCCGGCGCCGAAGGGCACCCCGGTCGGCACGTACGTGGCCAAGCTGCGCGAGGACGGCAAGCGCCTGCTCCTCGACGACGTGTCGTTCGAGATCCACAAGGGCGAGATCCTCGGTATCGCCGGTGTCGAGGGCAACGGCCAGTCCGAGCTGATCGAGGCCATCATGGGCATCCGCCCGGCGCACGGCGGCATCGAGCTGGACGGCCGGGACATCAGCGCCTGGTCCACGCTCAAGCGCCGCGAGTCCGGCATCGGCTACATCCCGGAGGACCGCCACCGCCAGGGCCTGCTCCTGGAGGCGTCTCTGTGGGAGAACCGCGTGCTGGGGCACCAGACCAGGAAGCCCGCGCGCAACGGCATCTGGGTCGACCGGCGGGCCTCGAGGGCCGACACCGAGCGCATCGTCAAGGACTACGACGTACGCACCCCCGGCGTCGAGACCCTGGCCCTGGCCCTGTCGGGCGGCAATCAGCAGAAGCTGATCGTGGGCCGCGAGATGAGCGGCGAGCCCGCGTTCCTCATCGCCGCCCACCCCACGCGCGGCGTGGACGTCGGCGCCCAGGCCGCGATCTGGGACCACCTGCGCAACGCCCGCGCCGCCGGGCTGGCGGTGCTGCTCATCTCCGCCGACCTCGACGAGCTGATCGGCCTGTCCGACTCGATCCAGGTCATCTACCGTGGGCGGCTCGTTGCCGCGCTCGATCCTTCCGACATCACGCCCGAGCGGCTGGGCGGCTACATGACCGGCGCCATCGCCGGTACTGAGGAGACGTGATGCCCGCCGGGCTCAACCGGGCGCTGCTCACCGTCGCCGGCGCCGTCATCGCCATCCTCCTGGCGATCGCGATCTGCAGCGTGGCGATCGTCGTCGCGGGCGGGAGCCCGCTGGACGCCCTGGGCGCCTTCTTCAACTTCGGGGAGACCGCGCGGGCGGAGTCCAACTCCATCGCCACGCTCCTCAACCGGGCGGTGCCGCTGTTCATCGCCGGTCTGGCGGTGGCCGTCGGCTTCCGCATGAACCTCTTCAACATCGGCGTCGAGGGCCAGTACCGGATCGCGGCCATCTGCGCGGCCTATGTCGGCTCCACCTTCACCGCGCCGGCCTGGATCCAGATCCCGGTGATCATCGTGGTCGCGGCGCTGGTCGGTGGCCTGTACGCGCTCATCCCCGCCGTCATGAAGGTGACCAGGGGGGTGAACGAGGTCATCGCCACGATCATGCTGAACTTCATCGCGATCAACCTGGCGGCCTTCCTCGTCCGCGGCCCCTTCGCCGGCCAGCGCGCCGAGGGCGACCTCTCCACGACCACGCCGAAGCTTCCCGACTCGGCCATGTTCCCCGACCTGAACTTCGTGTTCGACTGGTTCGGGCTGGTGCGGCCCACCCGCGAAGGCGGTCTCTGGGGCTTCCTCCTCGTGGCCGTCGTGCTCGGCGTGGTGGTCTGGCTGGTGCTGGAGCGCACCCGCTTCGGCTTCAACGTCAAGGCCAGCGGGCTCAACGGCCCCGCCGCGCTCGCCTCGGGCGTCAACCCGAAGACCATGGTGATCTCGGCGATGGTGATGTCCGGCGCGATCGCCGGCCTCATCGGCCTGCCCGAGATCCTCGGCTCCCGGGGTGCCTTCAACTCCAACTTCACCGCCGGCCTGGGCTTCCTGGGCATCGCGGTGGCGCTGCTCGGCCGGAACAAGCCCGTCGGCATCGCGATCGCCGCGCTGCTGTTCGCGTTCCTGGACCGGGCGCAGGGCGCGCTGCAGTTCGCGGACATCCCCGCCTCCGTCGTCACGATCATCCAGGGCGCCATCGTCCTGCTGGTCGTCGTGGCCAACGAGGTGACGAACCGGTTCGCGCTGAGACTCGAAGAGCGGCGGGCGGCCCAGCAGCTCGGCAGGAACACTCCGGTTGAGGTGACAGCATGACCCGGGTCGGCAAATACCACGTGGCGCTCATCGGCGTCGCGGCGCTCATCCTGCTGATGTCGCTGGTGCGGATGGTGTCCGGCCAGAACGACATCACCTCCTCCGGCACGTTCGCCGCCGGCCTGCTGCTGGCGGTGCCGATCGGCCTGGCCGGTCTCGGCGGCCTGTGGGCCGAGCGGGCCGGCGTGGTCAACATCGGCCTCGAAGGCATGATGGTGCTCGGCACCTGGTTCGCGGGCTGGGCCGGATACCAGTGGGGCCCTGTGGCCGCGCTGGCCGCCGGGCTGCTCGGCGGCGCGCTCGGCGGGCTGCTGCACGCGATCGCGACCGTGTCGTTCGGCGTCGACCACATCATCAGCGGCGTCGCCATCAACCTGCTCGGCCCCGGCATCACCCGCTTCCTGTCCGAGGTGCTCTACAAGGAGGGCACCCCGGCCTCCGAAGCGGGCGCGGGCATCACCACCTCGCCCGCCATCACCGGGAAGACGTGGGAGCCCAGCCTGCCGTTGCTCTCCGACGGTCCGGACCTGCTCGGCAAGCTGGAGAGCACCCACTGGTTCCTGCTGTCCGACGTGGCCGGCATCCTGCGCGGGCTGACGCACAATGTGAACGTGCTGGTGATCCTGGCCGTGCTGCTGCTGCCGCTGACGTTCTTCGTGCTCTGGCACACGTCCTTCGGCCTGCGGTTGCGCTCGGCGGGCGAGAACCCGTGGGCGGCCGAGTCGCTGGGCGTGAACGTCTACCGGATCAAGTACCTCGCGGTCGTCATCTCCGGCGCCTTCGCCGGGCTCGGCGGCGTGTTCCTGGTCTTCGTCTCCAACAAGTACGTCGAGGGCCAGACGGCCGGGCGCGGCTTCATCGGCCTGGCCGCCATGATCTTCGGCAACTGGCGGCCCGGCGGGCTCGCGGTCGGCGCCGCGCTGTTCGGGTACACCGAAGGTCTGCGCCTGCGCAGCGAAGGCGCGGTCACCTCGTTCTTCCTGTTCGGAGCAGTGCTGCTGCTGATCTACCTGGGGCTGCAGATCCGCCGCCTGACGGCGCCCGACCGGCCCGTCGAGCTGGTGGCCGGGCGCGCCAGGCAGTACACCCTGATGGCCGTCGCCGCGCTGGGCGCGGTCGTCCTGTTCTGGCTCTGGCTGGTCGTCGACAAGCTGGAGAGAGAGTTCGTCTTCATCACGCCACACGTGCTCACGCTGCTCGTGCTCCTGGTCGCCTCGCAGCGCCTGCGGATGCCCAAGGCCGACGGCGTGCGCTATCGCCGGGGGGAACAACATTGAACATCGACTGGAACGGCCTGCGGGACGAGGCCGCGGAGGCCATGCGGAACGCGTACGCGCCGTACTCGAAATTTCCGGTGGGGGCGGCGGCGCTGGTCGATGACGGGCGGATCGTCACCGGGTGCAACGTCGAGAACGCCTCCTACGGCCTGGGCCTGTGCGCCGAGTGCGGCCTCGTCTCGGCGCTGCAGAGCTCCGGCGGCGGCCGGCTGGTGGCCTTCACCTGCGTGGACGGCCATGGCGAGCTGCTGATGCCGTGCGGCCGCTGCCGCCAGCTCCTGTACGAGTTCGGCGGCGAGGAGCTGCTGGTCGAGACCGAGGACGGGCCGAAGCGGATGGCCGAGATCCTGCCGTACGCGTTCGGGCCGCAGGACCTCAGCAGGAGCGCCTGATGGACGCCATCGAGGTCATCCGCGCCAAGCGTGACCGGGGCGAGCTGACCACGGCCCAGATCGACTGGGTGATCGACGCGTACACGGGTGGCGTCGTGGCCGACGAGCAGATGTCCGCGCTGGCCATGGCGATCCTGCTGAACGGCATGAACCGGCGCGAGATCGCCGACTGGACGCAGGCCATGATCCGCTCCGGTGAGCGCATGGACTGGTCCGAGCTCGACCGGCCCACCGCCGACAAGCACTCGACGGGCGGGGTCGGCGACAAGATCACGCTCCCGCTGGCGCCGCTCGTGGCCGCCTGCGGGGCGTACGTGCCGCAGCTCTCCGGACGCGGCCTCGGGCACACCGGCGGCACCCTGGACAAGCTGGAGTCGATCCCCGGCTGGCGGGCGTCGCTGTCCAATTCCGAAATGCTGCAGGTGCTGCGCTCGGCGGGGGCCGTGGTGTGCGCCGCCGGGTCGGGCCTCGCTCCCGCCGACAAGAAGCTGTACGCCCTGCGCGACGTCACCGGCACGGTCGAGTCGATCCCGCTCATCGCGTCGTCGATCATGTCGAAGAAGATCGCCGAGGGGACGGGGTCGCTCGTCCTCGACGTGAAGGTGGGCTCCGGGGCGTTCATGAAGACGGTCCCGATGGCCCGGGAACTGGCCGAGACCATGGTCGCGCTCGGGACCGACGCCGGGGTGCGGACGGTCGCGCTGATGACGGCGATGGACCGGCCGCTGGGGCGGGCCGTGGGGAACGCCCTGGAGGTCGAGGAGTCGGTCGAGGTGCTGGCCGGCGGCGGGCCCGCCGACGTGGTGGAGCTGACGGTGCGGCTGGCCAGGGAGATGCTGGAGGCCGCCGGGGTGTCGTCCGGGAAGGATCCGGAGAAGGCGCTGGAGGACGGCTCGGCCATGGACGCCTGGCGGCGGATGATCTCCGCGCAGGGCGGGGACCCGGACGCGCTGCTGCCTCGCGCGGCGGAGACCATGACCGTGGAGGTGCCGTCCTCGGGGGTGCTGACCCGGCTGGACGCGTACGCGGTGGGGCTGGCCGCCTGGCGACTCGGGGCCGGGCGGGCGCGTAAGGAGGATCCGGTGTCCTTCGGGGCCGGGGTGGTGCTGCACGCCAAGCCGGGGGATCTGGTGCGGGCGGGGCAGCCGTTGATGACGCTGCACGCGGATGAGACGGGGCGGTTCGAGCGGGCTCTTGAGGCTTTGGACGGGGGGTATGCGGTGGGTGACGCCGGCGAGGAGCAGCTCCCGCTGATCATCGACCGCATCACCGCCGCCCCGTAGCCCCTGCCGGTCCCTTCGCGACCCCAGCCCACCGACCGGGCTGGGGTCCCTTTGGTTCTGGGGAGTGAGGGGACGAGAGGGCGAAGGCGTCCCCGGGACCCGCCGACCGGCCTGGGGGTCCCTTGAGAGCCGAGAGGGGCCAGGCCAAGGTCACCGGCGCGGGGCGCGGGGCGCGGGGCGCGGCGGCCTTGCGCCTTTTGCCGAAAGGACCCCGGCCATGGTCGGTGGGGAAGTGGCTCGGCGGTGGGCCATGGGTCGGGACCGGGGGTTGTGCGCCCTTGGCCCTTCCCGGAAGGACCCCCGGCCACGGTCGGCGGGGAAGCCGAGTCAGAGGGTCAGGGCGGGGGCGTCGGCGAAGATCTCGGACAGCACGGCCCGTTGGGTGGGCAGGGCCTCGGCGTGGCGGGCGCGGCCCTCGTCCGTGATGCACACGAACACGCCCCGCCGGTCCTCGTCGCAGACCCCGCGCGACACCAGCGCCGCCTTCTCCAGCCGCGCCACGACCCGCGACAGCGCGCTCTGGCTCAGGTGGACCTCGTCGCACAGCTCCTGGATGCGGAGCTTCCGATGGTGATGGACGATCCGGTCCAGAACCTCGAACTCGCTGGGCCCCAGACCGTGCCGATCGCCCAGCTCGCGCTCCAGCGCGCACATCGCCTTGGCGTGCTTGGCAAGGACGTAGTGCCAGGTCTCCACCACGAACTGCTCGTCCATGTCGCGGAGGTTACCACTTCGGGAAAACTCATGCAACGACATTAAATGCGCTTGCATTAGATGCGAGTGCATGTATTGTTCTGACCCATGTCCTCTTCCTCATCCCGTTGGGGCGCGCTCGCCGTGCTCTGCGCAGTGATATTCCTTGACGCCCTTGACGTCTCGATGGTCGGTGTCGCCCTGCCCGCCATCCAGCACGATCTGGGCCTTACCACGTCTTCTCTGCAGTGGGTGGTCAGCGGCTACGTGCTCGGCTACGGCGGTCTTCTGTTGCTCGGGGGCAGGACCGCCGACCTGCTCGGGCGGCGCAGGGTGTTCCTGGTCGCTCTGGGCGTCTTCGCCGTTGCGTCGTTGTTCGGTGGTTTGGTGGACGATGGCGGGCTGCTGATCGCGGCCCGGTTCATCAAGGGTGTGGCCGCCGCGTTCACCGCACCTGCCGCCTTGTCGATCATTACGACGACTTTTCCTGAGGGGCCGGAGCGCAACAAGGCGTTGAGCATCTTCACCGCCTGCGGCGCGAGCGGCTACTCCCTCGGCCTCGTGCTGTCCGGCTTGCTGACCGAGATCGGCTGGCGGTGGACGCTGCTCATGCCGGTGCCCGTCGCGATCATCGCGCTGATCGCCGCGCTGAAGGTCCTGCCGCGGGGCCGGGAGGAGCGGGCCGAGGGCGGTCACGACCTGATCGGCGCCGTGACCATCACCGCGTCGATGTTGCTGCTGGTGTTCACGGTCGTGCAGGCGCCCGAGGCCGGCTGGGCCTCGGTGCAGACGATCGGCTCGCTCGTGGGCGTGGCGGTGCTGCTCGGCCTGTTCGTCTTCGCGGAGCTGAGGATGCGGCACCCGCTGGTGCGGCTCGGCATCCTGCGCTCCGGCCACATCGTGCGCGCCAACCTGGGGCTGCTCATCCTCATGGGCTCGTACGTGGCCTTCCAGTTCGTGGCCATGCAGTACTTCCAGAACCTGCTGGGCTGGTCCGCCCTCGGCACCGCCATGGCGTTCCTGCCCGCCGGCCTGCTCGTCGCTCTCACCTCGACCAAGATGGGCGACTTCGCGGACCGGTTCGGCACCGGCAAGCTGATCGTGATCGGCGCCGCCGCGCTGGCCGGCGGGTACGCCGTGTTCCTGGGCATCGACCGCACGCCCAGCCTGGGCGGCATGGTCATCCCCGGCATGATCCTGCTGGGCATCGCGTTCGCGCTCTCGTTCCCCTCCCTGAACATCCAGGCCACCAACGGCGTGGACGACGACGAGCAGGGGCTGGCCTCCGGCCTGCTCAACACCTCCGGGCAGGTGGGCGGCGCGATCGTGCTGGCCGTGGTGACCGCCGTGCTCACCTCGGGCGGCGGCGAGACGCTCTCCATCGGCTCGCTGCGCGCGGCGATCGTGGTGTCGCTGGTGCTGGCCCTCGTCGGGCTGGCGATCTCGGCGACCGGGCTGCGGGCCCGCAAGGCGGCGGTGGCTCCGGGGGAGGACAAGGCGCAGGTCTACGAGACCGTCTGATCGTGGACGACCGTCTGGTCGTGGACACGGAAGGGCCTCGCCGGGGGGTGGCGGGGCCTTTCGCTCATTCCTGGAAGAGGCCGAGCGGGTCGTCGTAGTACAGCTCCTCCAGTACCGCCTCGTCCGTGACGTCCGTGGTGGTGCCCGACCGCACGTCGACCTTGACCAGGAGCGTGTACTCGTCGTCCTCCCACTGGCGGATGAGGACCTCGTCGGTGCCGAGCCAGCGTTCGACCTGCACCACCTCGTACTCGCCCAGGTCCGCGCGGGTGCCGGTGAGGCGGCCCGTGCGGGCGTCCATGACGACGAGCTCCGTGTCCTCCGCCACCAGGGCCAGCCGGCGACCGTCCGGGGAGAGCGCGCCGCCGTGCTCCAGGAGGCCGGGGTCGACGCGGTAGCCGCCGTCGAGGCCCTCCGGGCCGTTCAGCGTGAGCTCGGTGATCGAGGCGTGGCCGGGGACCTTGGTGACGTCCTCCTTCTCGCCGACCACCCTGGTGCCGTCGTCGGACACCGCGAGGATCTGGATCCGCTCGCCGAACTCGTAGTGCGTGACGCCGGTGTCGAAGTCCAGCGTCGCGCCGCCGCCGTCCTCGAAGTAGATGGAGAAGTAGCGGCCGCTCGGGGAGGACCTGAAGTGCGGGGTGGCCCGCTCGTCCGTTACGTCGATCACCTTGACGACGCCCGTACGGAGGTCCCGCACCACGTACGAGCCGTCGGACCTGCGGTAGGCGGCGCGGTGGCCGTCCTGGCTGAGGGCCAGCGACATCGTGGCGCCGGTGTCCGCGTCGTAGCCCGCACGGGCGCCCGGGAGCCGCCATTCGTCCCCCGACGCGGTCGTCAGCCGCCACTGGGCGCAGGGCAGCGGGTCCTTCTGGTTGGTGCCGCCCGAGCGGCAGTAGCCGGTGGTGGCGTACTCGACCGGGTCGTCCAGCTTGGCGGGCAGCGGGTCGGGGATCTGCTCCTCCTGTGCCTCGAAGCTCGAGTAGGGGGAGGCCTGGCCGCCCGTGACCTGCTGCTCGATGTTGCTCACCATGGCGTTCACGCCCACCGCCACCAGGGCGACGAACGCGCCCACCGTCCCCAGGGACACCGTCGTCCACGTGGCCACGCGGATCCTGCGGCGGCGGGTGAGGCGGGTCAGGACCGGCTCCGAGACGTTCGTGTGCGTGGTCGTCAGCTCGGAGGCGGTGGCGATCAGGGCGGCGCGCAGGGCCGGGTCGTCAGGTGGGGGTGGTACCGCCGGGGTTTCCCATGGTTGCGCCGGGGCCGTCCAAGAAGGGGATGAGGCGGTGCCGATGGTGTCCCAGGGGGCGGTCCACGGGTCCTGGTGGGGTGCGCCAGGGGCCGGGTCCCCGGCGGTCTCGGTGGCGGGGCTCGGGTCCGGCTCCGTGGTGGGCGGTGAGGGTGCGGTGGGGAAGAGGTCGGGGTGGGTGGCCTGGAGGTGGGCGCGGGCCTGGTGGAGCTCCTTGTCCAGGACCGCGATCCACAGGCCCGTGACCGCCGCCGCCTGGTGCGGGGGCTGCCCGTCGTGGAACCGCGCGACGACAGCGGCCCTGGCCTTCGGCGGCAGGTCGCCGAGCAGGTATGCCCCGGGCTCCCGCGGCGCCGGCACCCGTACGGACAGGTAGCGGCCGTACAGCTCGCGCAGCACCGCGTGCGCCGGGTGGTTCCAGCGGACCGAGGACCAGCGGCGGCAGACCGTGACCAGCGACTCGATCGCCAGGTCGCGGGCGCGGTCCGGGTCGCCGGTCAGCAGGTACGCGGTGCGGGCGAACGAAGGCCCGTAATTAGCCAGAAAAATCGATAAATCGTTCGATTTGATCACGTATATGACTCCTTGTGGACTGATCAGGGTAGAGGTCACCCGCGGTCCGATGGAAGGGCCGCGAAACCCCGTACCGATCCGCCGCCACACCGCTTGCAGGCCCGTGGGCTGGGCATCTACCGGGCATGCGCCCGTCATCCCCGCACCGCCGCGGCCGGCCGTCGCGCGCCCGCGCGGCCGTCCCGCTCGCCTGCCTCGCCGTGCTGACCGCCTGCGGCACCGCCCAGCAGGCCACCCTGCCGGACTCGCCTCCGGCGACCGAAACAGGCCCGGAAACCGGGCCGGGGACGGGAACGGCCACCGAGCCCGGCACCCCGACCAGCACCGCCGAGGTGGAGGTCAACCGCGACGGCATCGAGCCCGCGGTCGTGACGGCCGTGCGATACGCCGCCCACGGCACGTACGACCGGCTGGTCGTGGACCTGAAGGGCAGCATCCCCGGATACACCGTGAGATGGGTGGACGAGCTCGTCCAGGACGGCTCGGGCAAGCCCATCGACGTGCGCGGCGGCGCCTACCTGCAGCTCACGCTCTTCCCCGCCAACGCCCACGACGACGAGGGCGTGCCCACCTGGCACGGCGGCCCCGTCTACCCGGCGAGCCTGGACAACCTCACCGATGTCGTCAGGACCGGCGACTTCGAGGGCCGCGTCGGCATCGGCCTGGTGCTGGCCCGGCAGTCCCCGTTCAAGGTCACGGAGCAGGGCTCGCCGAACCGCCTGGTCCTCGACGTGGCACACTGACGTCGTGGTGAGAAAGATCGAGGGCCCGGCCCGCATCCCCGTGCCTGGCGGCAAGCTCATCGACGAGCACGTGGGCCGCGTCAGCAGTGGCGACGAGGAGATCTCCATCGCCCACATGACCGCCCCGCCGGGCTGGGAGGAGCCGGCGCAGACGCCGTCGTTCGCCGAGTACACCGTGGTCCTGCGCGGCACGGTGATCGTGGAGCACGCCGAGGGCAGCACGCGCGTCGATGCCGGGCAGTCCGTGGTGACGTCGCCGGGCGAGAAGGTCCGCTACAGCGTCGGGCCGGAGGGCGCCGAATACATCGCCGTGTGCCTGCCCGCGTTCTCGCCGGAGAGCGCCGGACGGGATTGAGCCCTCGCCGGCGGAGCCGGGCCGCGTCATGGCGGGAGGGCTGGACGGGGCTCATATCATGGCCAGATGAGCCCCACCCTTGACCAGATCCGGCGGGCTCCCAAGGTGTTGCTGCACGATCATCTCGACGGCGGGCTCCGCGCCGAGACGATCGTCGAGCTGGCCCGGGAGAGCGACTACGGCCGGCTGCCCACCCACGATCCCGACAACCTGCGCCTGTGGTTCGAGGAGGCGTCGGACTCGGGGTCGCTCGAACGCTACCTGGAGACGTTCGACCACACGGTCGCCGTCATGCAGACCCGCGAGTCGCTCGTGCGCGTGGCCGCCGAGTGCGCGGAAGACCTGGCCGACGACGGCGTCGTCTACGCCGAGGTGCGCTTCGCGCCCGAGCAGCACACCACCCTGGGGCTGAGCCTCGACCAGGTGGTGGAGGCGGTGCTCGAAGGGTTCGGGCAGGGCTCGGCGGGTCGCGGCCTCCGGGTGGGCACGCTGCTCACGGCCATGCGGCACCAGGCGCGCTCCAGGGAGATCGCCGAGCTCGCGGTGCGCTACCGCGACGGCGGCGTGGTGGGGTTCGACATCGCGGGGGCCGAGGCCGGCTACCCGCCCACCAGGCATCTTGACGCGTTCGAATACCTGCAGCGGGAGAACGCCCACTTCACCATCCACGCCGGTGAGGCGTTCGGGCTGCCGTCGATCTGGCAGGCCATCCAGTGGTGCGGCGCCGACCGGCTGGGCCACGGCGTGCGCATCATCGACGACATCTCCGTGGCCGACGACGGGTCCGCGAAGCTGGGGCGGCTGGCGGCGTACGTCCGCGACAAGCGGATCCCGCTGGAGATGTGCCCCACCTCCAACCTGCAGACCGGGGCCGCGGCGTCGATCGCCGAGCACCCCATCGGGCTGCTGCGGCGGCTGCACTTCCGGGTCACGGTCAACACCGACAACCGGCTGATGAGCTCGACCAGCACGTCGCTGGAGTTCCACAAGCTGGTCGAGGCGTTCGGCTACGGCTGGGACGACCTGCAGTGGTTCGCGGTCAACGCGATGAAGTCGGCGTTCATCCCGTTCGACGAGCGGCTGGCGCTGATCAACGGCGTGATCAAGCCGGGGTTCGCGCAGATCAAGTGGCAGCCGTGAAGCAGGTCTACCGCTCCAGGACCGCATTCGTCCTGGGCTGGGTGTGGCTGGGTTTCGTCGCGCTCAACGTCTGGGACCTGACCGCCCGCTACAGCGGCAAGGCGTCGCTGGTGGCGCTGGCCGTCCTCGGGATGCTGACGGCGCTGGTCTACACGGTCGCGCTGCGCCCCGCCACCGTCTTCACGGAGGCGGGGCTGGTGGGGCGCAACCCGTTCCGCACCACGTTCCTGCCGTGGGCCACGATCGAGGACGTCACGGTGTCCCACTCCGTCAACATCCACCACGGCGACGGGCAGGTGCTGCGGTTGTGGACGCCGATGAGCAGCGCGCGCGAGCGGGCCAAGGCGCAGCGGCGCGGCACCTCCACCCCGCAGCGGGGGCGCTTCAAGACCGAGCCGACGCTCACGAAGGGCGAGCAGGCGGCGGCGGAGGCGTTCGCGGGCAAGACGCACGCCGACTGGGTGGGCGACCAGATCCGCGAGCGCGCCGAGTCGGCCCGGCGCCGCGGTGACGAGGCGGCGCCGGCCCGGGTGACCTGGTCCTACGACGCGATCGCGGTGCTGGTGGTGGGGGTGGCGCTGGTTCTCGCGGCCGTCGTCATCCCCTAGTCCTGTTGACGAACCTCGACATCCCGGCCTGGGCGATGCCCGACGCCTCCACCTGCTTGGCCGCCTCCGTCTCCACCTGGAAGGCCCGCTCGACCTCCGCCAGCGGCGGGCGCAGCAGGGCGAGGTGGACGGCCGTGGCCGTGCCGGGGGCGGTCCAGTGGTGTACGCGGGCGATCGCCGACTCCACCAGCTCCTCCGGGGCCACGATCTCGTCCAGCAGACCGACGGCCACGGCCTCCTCGGCGCTCATGCGGGTCGAGTCGAGCACCAGCCGCAGCGACCTGGCGCCCACCAGGCGGGGGAGCAGGTAACTGGCGGCGTTCGAGATCGACAGGCCGATGTGGTTCTCCGGGAGGAAATACTCCGCCGCCGGTGTGCCGATGCGGGTGTCGAAGCAGAGCGTCCACTCGGCGGCGCCGCCCACGGCCAGGCCGTTGACCGCGGCCACCACCGGCACCCGCGTCTCCAGCACGGCCCTGGTCATGTCGTGGAAGAGCTCCACCTCCTCGACCAGCGACCGGCCGACGGCCTGGTGGATGTCCTCGCCGGCCGAGAACGCCCGTCCGGTGCCGGTGACCACGATGCCCCTGGCGCTCCCGCCGTGCTCGCGGATGGCCGCCGCCAGGTCCGCGCGCATGGCGGCGGTGAGGGCGTTGAGCTTGTCCGGGCGGGCGAGCGTGATCAGGGCCACCTCGTCGCGTACGGTCACGTCGATCATTTCTGCTCCTTGTCGACCTGGATGGCTGGGGCGGCGCGCTGGTCGCGTCCGGGAGGGAGGAGGTGGCGCTTCTCGACGCGGGCCGACGGGGTCAGCGGGAACTCCTCGACGAACTCCACGTACGCCGGGATCTTGAAGCGGGCCAGGCGCTCCCTGGCGTGCTCGATCACGCTGTTCGCAGTCTCGGGGGTGGCGGCGTGGCCGGGGCGGAGCTGGAGGAATGCCTTGGGCAGCTCGCCGAACAGCTCGTCCGGGATCGGCACCAGAGCCGCCGACAGGACGGCCGGGTGCCGGGCGAGCACGCTCTCCACCTCGGCGCAGGAGATGTTCTCGCCGCCCCTGCGCACCATGTCCTTGATCCGCCCGGCGTGGTGGATGTAGCCGTGTGAGTCGCGGAAGCCCAGGTCGCCCGTGTGGTACCAGCCGTCCCTGAAGGCGTGGGCGGTGGCCTCCGGGTGGTTCCAGTAGCCCTTCATCATGGGCACGCCCCTGACCAGGATCTCGCCGGTCTCCGCAGCGAGCTCGACCTCCTTGCCGGGCGGCGCCAGGCCCATGGCGCCGGTGCCGACCGTCTCCTCCGCGTCGATGGGCACCACCAGGTCGGGGCCGCTCTCCGTGGAGCCGTACAGCTCACGCCAGGGGGTGCCCCAGCGCTCCTCGAACGTGCGGTGCAGGTCCGGCTGGATGCCTGAGCAGAGCACCACGCGCATGCGGTTGTCGCGGTCGTGCGGGTGGGGCGGCTGCTTGTGCATCAGGAGGGGCATCGTGCCCAGCACGTACGTCAGCGTCGCCCCGTGCTCCCTGGCCGAGGCCCAGAAGCCGGAGGCGGAGAAGCGGGGGAGCACCACGAGGGGGATGCCGCCGAGGAGGCAGAGGAGGGTGACCCACTGGGGGTCCATGTACGAGTACGCCTGCGCGATCATGAAGACGTCGTCGTCGCGCAGGCGTACCTGGTCGGCGGCGATCCGGGCGGTCCTGAGCCAGTAGTCGTGGGTGAGCATGCAGGCTTTGGGGAAGCCCGTGGTGCCCGACGTGTACTGAAAATTCGCGACATCATCGGGATTGGCCGGTGCGGTGGGGCGGAGGGTTCCGTTCTTCAGGGCGTCCAGGAGGTGCACCGTGCCGGGGAGGTGCGGGGCGTGCTCGGCGGTCGTGACGGTGGCCACGGCGCCCGAGTCGCGCAGGACGTGCTCCAGGTCGGCGGCCCGGTAGCGGACGTTCACCGGCACGGTGATCGCGCCCGCCTTGAGGATCGCCAGCCAGCTCAGCGGCCAGCCGGGCACGTTGTCCATCATGATCGCCACTCGGTCGCCCGGGCGTACGCCCTTGTCGATCAGGGCTCCGGCCAGCCGGTCGGAGCGTTCGTCGGCGGCGGCGAAGGTCAGGGAGGTGTCGGGGAAGCGGAGGAACTCGCGGTCGCCGTACGTGCTAGCGGCGTGCCTCGTCAAGTCGGGGATCGTGTCGTGCATCCGGCGGCTCCCAGGGGAATTCGGGCAGCAGGGAGAGATCGGCGGTCGCGACGACCTGGGCCGGGGCGCGGACGGCGGCCAGGCCGATCGTGACGAACTCGGCGCACACCTGCTCCAGCGTGGAGTCCCCGTCGGGGCGGTACCACTCGCTGGTGCCGGTGCACATGGACATCAGGGCGAGCCGGGTCAGCCGCTGGTCGGCGAGGCGGAACGTGCTCTCGGCGACCCCGCCGGCCAGCGCGTCCTTCCAGTGGGCCTCGTACGCGTCGCGCAGGGCGATGATCTCGTCGTGGGCGGCGGAGCCGGGGGTCAGGGAGCGCAGCTCGCCGTCCATGACGCGGGTGGTCATGGGGTTGCGCGCGTGGATGGCGGTGAGCGAGCTGATGAGCAGGGAGAGGCGGTCGGCGGGGCGTTCGTACGGGGCCAGCATGCGCTCCGTGGCCTCGATCAGCCCGCGCTGGGCCACCCGCATGAGGTCGGCCAGCAGGGCTTCCTTGCTGGTGACGTGGTGATAGATCCCGGCGTTGGTCATGTTGACCGCCTTGCCGAGGTCTCTGATGCTCGTGGCGGCGTAGCCCTGGCGGGCGAACAGCAGCACCGCCGCCGTCCTGATCCGCTCGCCGGCGTCGTTTGTCATGGACTCCTACCGAACGTTCGGTCGCCCGCTTTGACACGAAAATACCCCAAGATATGAGAAACCGCCATAGGTTGACCCTGACACGGTGTCAGGCCCTAGACCTGGGGAGGACATGTTCAGCATTGGAGACTTCGCCAGGCTGGGGCTGGTGTCCGTACGTATGCTGCGCCACTACGACGCCATCGGCCTGCTGCGCCCCGCGCACGTGGACCCGGCCACCGGATACCGCTCCTACCAGGCCGAACAGCTCGCCCGGCTCAACCGCATCGTCGCGATCAAGGACCTCGGCTTCACGCTGGAGCAGGTCAGGGCGATCCTCGACGAGAAGGTGAGCACCGAGGAGCTGCACGGCATGGTGCGCCTGCGCCGCGCCGAGCTCGAGGCCCGGATCAGCGCCGACCTGGCCAGGCTGCGGAGCGTCGAGGCGCGGCTGCGTACGATCGAGACGGAGGGGCACATGCGGACGGCGGAGGTCGTGCTGAAGCGGGTCGAGCCCGTCCGCGTCGCCCAGCTCGCCGCCAGGGCGGCCAGTTACCAGGGCGAGGACATCGGGCCGGTCATCGGCCCCCTGTTCGAGGAGCTCTGCCGGCGGGTGGCGGACGCCTGCGTCCGGATCACCGGGCCCGGCATCGCCCACTACCGGGAGGAGGCCGACGGCTCGGTCATGGTGCACGCCTGCCTGCCGGTGAACGTGGCGCCCGGCAGTCACGACTTCGAGGTGGTCGACCTGCCCGCCATCGAGACGGCCGCCACGATCATCCACCACGGGCCGATGGAGGACGTGGGGCCGACGTTCCAGGCGCTGGCCCACTGGATCGAGGAGAACGGCCGCCGCTCCCGCGACCTGGCCAGGGAGATCTCCCTGCACTGCCCGGACAACCGGGACGAGTGGGTCACCGAACTGCAGATCGAAGTGAGCTGACATGGAGCTGGAAGCGCACCGGGCCGAGCTGACCGGCTACTGCTACCGCATGCTCGGCTCCGGGTTCGAGGCCGAGGACGCGGTGCAGGAGGCGTTCGTCAGGGCGTGGCGCACGTACGACCCCGGCCGCGGGCCGCTGCGCCCGTGGCTGTTCCACCTGGCCACGAACATCTGCCTCGACATGCTCAGGGGCCCGCAGCGCCGCGCCCGCGCCATGGACCTCGGCCCCGCCGCCGTCCCCGGGGCCGAGCTGGGCGTGCCGCTCCCGGAGAGCCGCTGGGTCCAGCCCGTGCCCGACGCCCGCATCCTCGACCCCGCCGACCTGGCCGTCTCCAGAGAGACGGTGCGCCTGGCGTTCGTGGCGGCCCTGCAGCACCTGCCGCCCCGGCAGCGCGCCGTCCTCATCCTCCGCGACGTGCTGAAATGGAGCGCCGCCGAGACCGCCGACCTGTTGGCCACCACGGTCACCTCGGTCAACAGCGCCCTGCAACGCGCGCGGACCCGGCTCCCGGCGACGGCCCCGCTCGACGCCGAGGTGGACGAGGGGCTGCTGGCCCGGTACGTGTCGGCGTTCGAGCGCTACGACGTGGACACGCTGGTGTCGCTGCTGCACGAGGACGCGACGTCGTCCATGCCGCCGTTCACGTGGTGGTTGCGGGGGCGCGCGGACATCCGGGCGGTCCTGCTCGCCTCGGACGCGCCCTGCGCCGGGTCCCGCCTGCTGCCGACGCGGGCCAACGGCTGCCCGGCCTTCGGGCAGTATCTCAACGGGGAGCCGTTCGCCCTGGTCGTCATGGAGGTGGCCGGGGGGCTGATCGTGGGGGAGACCACTTATCTCGATCCCGGGTTGTTCCCGTTGTTCGGGCTGCCGATGAGTTTCGAGCCCGCGCTCCGTACTGAGGGATGAAGGAGGAAACACAACATGCCACAGATCGTCGAATTCCCTGAACGTCCGTACGCCGGGGTGCGCCGTGCCATCACCATGACCACCTTCGGCCTCGTCGGGGACCGCATCGGTGAGATCATCGGCTGGCTGGCCGAGCGCGGCATCGCCCCCGCGGGGGCGCCGTTCCTGAGGTACCACAGCATTGACATGGCCAACGACCGGTTGGTTGTGGAGGCCGGGGTGCCGGTCGCCACGCCGGTGGAGGGCGAGGGCGACATCCTCCCCGGCACACTGCCCGCCGGCCGCTATGTCGCCGTCTCCCACCACGGCCACCTCGACCAGCTCGCCGGCGTCATCGAGTCCCTGCTGAAGTGGGCCGGCGAGCAGGGCCTGGAGTGGGACATGACCGACAAGGACGGCGTGGAGCACTGGGGCTGCCGTCTGGAGCTCTACAACACGAACCCGATGGTCGAGCCCGACATGAACAACTGGGACACCGACCTGCAGTTCCGCCTGGCCTGACCCCTCGGGCAGCGGGACCTGCACCCACGTCCCGCTGCCCGATCCGCCACCTGCCACCGGCCGGGCACGTCGCAGCCGCTGCGCCACTTCACGGATCCGACCATCGTGATCGTCTTCGCGACGGGCTCCTTGTCCGCGCCGATCAGGTCGCTCCTTGGACGGCCGGACGGACGGTCAGTGCCGAGGTCGGGTCCGGGATGGCGGCACGCAGGGAACAACAGCTCGTGGGCTCACGCGCCCCGCATGAACGCAAGATCCTCTCCCCAGGAATCCAGCACGTCCCCGTGCCCGGCCGCCCGCGCGTACGGCTCCAGGTCGTTCAGCAGCACCCGCACGGCCGCCGGGGCTTCGGCGGACAGGGCCGCCTCCAGCCGGGGCAGCAGTTCCCCGGCACTCCACGACGCCGGGCCCAGCGGATGGTGGCGCAGCTCCCACTCCAGGTACTTGTTGTACGGCCGCACCCGCCCGTGCAGCGCGAACACGTAAGCCAGGTAGGAAGGAACGGTCTCCGCCCCGTCCAGCAGGACACCGACGCGGTTGCCGTCACGGCCGTTCTTCAGGCACCGGTACGCGCTGTTGAGGAACACGCCCAACGCCTCCCGCCCCACCGCGTCGGCCTCGCCGGGCGTGAGCGTGGCCTTGGCGGTCACCAGGGAGGCGATCAGGCCGTCGCCGGTGTCCTTCAGGACCTTGGCGTAGGCGAAGGCGTACCGGTTCCACTCGGTGCCGGAGCCGGGGAGCGCGTGGCCCCGGAACTGCTCCAGCGTCATGACCACCGCGTCCACCAGCTCGTCCCGACGGGGCTCGTACGCCACCCCCTCGGCGACGATCAGGTAGACGTCGTGGTCGGAGTGGGCGGTGGCGGTGCCTTCGCGGGCCTGGGAGCCGCTCAGCACCACCCCCGTCACCGCCGGGTCCGGCCCGATCCGGGCCATGAAGTCCTCGAACGTCTCCACCCCACTAGAGTGCCAGCCGCGCCGCCAGATCCGCTCTCAAGGCGTCGAGCTGCTTCTCCGCGCGGCTCCTGGCCTCGGTCGGCGTGCCCGTCACCGGGACGACGACCTCGAGGTAGCACTTCAGCTTGGGCTCCGTGCCGGAGGGACGTACGACCACGCGGGCGTCCCTCGACAGGCGGTAGCGCAGCCCGTCGGTCGGCGGCAGGCCCCCGTCGCCCTTCGTCAGGTCGTCGGCCCGCTCCACCGCAAGGCCCCCGAGCGTCGCGGGCGGGTCGGCGCGCAGCCCGGACATGGCGGCGGCGATCTGCGACAGGTCGGCCACCCGGAACGAGAGCTGCGAGGTCGCGTGCAGCCCGTAACGCCGGGCCTGGTCGTCCAGGAGGTCCAGCAGCGTACGGCCGTCGCGCTTGGCCGCCGCCGCGATGCCCGCCACCGTCAGCGCCGCCCCGATCCCGTCCTTGTCCCTGACCGGCAGGCCCGCGTCGGACCCGACGCTGTAGCCGATGGCCTCCTCGTAGCCGAACACCAGCCCGGGACCGGCCTTGATGATCCACTTGAAGCCGGTCAGCGTCTCGCCGTACCGGACGCCGTGCGCGCGGGCGATCTTGCCGAGCAGGGTGGAGGAGACGATGGTGGTGGACACCATGCGGTCGCCGGTGGTGTGCGTGATCACGTGCTCGGCGAGCAGGCCGCCGACCTCGTCGCCGGTCAGCATGCGTACGCCGCCGCCGGGCAGCGGCACGCCCACCGCGCACCGGTCGGCGTCGGGGTCGTTGGCCAGGACCAGGTCCGCGTCCAGCTTGGCGGCCAGGGCGGTAGCCAGGTCCATCGCCCCCGGCTCCTCCGGGTTGGGGAAGGAGACCGTGGGGAAGTCGGGGTCGGGGTCGCGCTGCTCCTCGACCGCCACCGGGCTCTCGAAGCCGGCGGCCAGGAAGGCGCCGGTCAGGACGGCCGCGCCGACCCCGTGCAGTGGGGTGTAGGCCACGCGCAGATCGCGGTCCTCGCCCAGGGGCAGGGACGTCACGGCGTCGATGTAGTCGTCGACGATGCCCTCGCCCAGCTCCGTCAGGGTGCCGGGACCGTTCAGCGGCAGCTCGTCCACCCGGCCCACGGCGTCGATGGCGGCCGAGATCTCGGCGTCCAGCGGCGGCACGATCTGGGAGCCGTCGCCCCAGTAGACCTTGTAGCCGTTGTCGCGCGGCGGGTTGTGGCTGGCGGTGACCGTCACCCCGGCGTCCGCGCCGAGGTGCCGCACGGCGAAGGCGAGCACGGGCGTGGGCAGCGGACCCGGCAGCAGGGACGCGTGCAGCCCGGCTCCCGTCAGCACCGCCGCGGTGTCGCGGGCGAACACGTCCGACTTGTGCCGGGCGTCGTAGCCGATGATGACGTGCTTGCCCGGCCCGAGCACCTTGGCCAGGCCGGCGGCGGCACGCATGACGGTCACCCGGTTCATCCGGTTGGGGCCCGCGCCGAGCTCGCCGCGCAACCCCGCCGTGCCGAACTCCAGCTTGGCCCCGAAGCGCTCCTGGACGGCCGCCAGGTCCTCGCGCTCGATCAGGCCGGAGAGCTCGGCCCGGGTGTCGGGGTCGGGGTCCTGCGCCAGCCACTCGTTCGCCTCCCGCAGCAGGCTCACAGCCGGTCCACCACCTTGGCCAGCAGCACGCCCATGCGGGCGGCCGTGGCCCGGCCCACCTCCAGGACCTCCTCGTGGTTGAGCGGCTCGCCGGACAGGCCCGCGCCCGGGTTGGTGACCAGGGAGATGCCGAGCACCTCCAGGTTCGCCTCGCGGGCGGCGATGGCCTCCAGGACGGTGGACATGCCGACCATGTCGCCGCCCAGCGTGCGGAGCATGCGGATCTCGGCCGGTGTCTCGTACGTGGGGCCGCGGAAGGCCACGTAGACGCCCTCGGCCAGGGTCGGGTCGATCTCGCGGACCAGCGCGCGCAGGCGGCGCGAGTAGACCTCGGTGAGGTCGATGAACGTGGTGCCGGTGATCGGGTTGGCCCCGGTCAGGTTGATGTGGTCGCTGATCAGGACGGGGTCGCCGACGTTCTGCGTCTCGGGCCGCAGGCCGCCGGCCGCGTTGGTGAGCACGATCGTGCGTACCCCGGCCGAGGCCGCCGTGCGGACGCCGTGCACGACCGCGTCCACCCCGAGCCCCTCGTACAGGTGGGTACGCCCGAGGAAGATCAGCGCGTGCCGGCCGGTCGAGGTGCGTACGACGCGGATCTTGCCGCCGTGCCCCGCCACGGCCGGGGCGCGGAAGCCCGGCAGGTCGGTGAACGGGATCTCGCTCACCGTCTCGCCGATCGCGTCGGCGGCGGGCACCCACCCCGACCCCATGACAAGTGCCACCTCGAAGGTGTCGAGCCCGGAGGCGCTGCGCAGCGCCGCGGCGGACTCGCCGGCCAGGGTGTATGCGTCTTTGCTCACATCTCAGTAGTTTAGGAGGAGCCTGTCCAGAACCCGCACCCCGAACTGCAGCGCGTCGACCGGCACCCGCTCGTCCACCCCGTGGAACATCGAGGCGAAGTCCATGTCCGCCGGGAGCCGCAGCGGTACGAACCCGAACCCGCGCACCCCCAGGTCCGCGAAGAACGTCTTGTTGTCGGTGCCGCCCGACATGCAGTACGGGATCGCCCGCGCCGACGGGTCCTCGGCCTTGAGCGCCGCGATCATCGACTCCACGAGGGCGCCGTCGAACGAGGTCTCCAGCGCGATGTCGTGGTGGATGAACTCGCGCCGCACCTTCGGCCCGAGCAGCCCGTCCACGGTCTTGAAGAACTCCTCCTCGAACCCCGGCAGGAACCGCCCGTCGACCACGGCCGTGGCCTGGCCGGGGATGACGTTCGACTTGTAGCCGGCGCCGAGCTGGGTCGGGTTCGTGGTGTTGCGCAGCGTGGCGCCGACGAAGCGGACCAGCGGCCCGATCCTGTCCAGGACGGGCTGCGGGTCGTCCTCGTCGAACGGGAGCCCGAACGCGTCGGCGACCTCGGTGAGGAACTGGCGGACGGTGGGGGTGTAGGTCAGCGGCCAGTCGTGCTCGCCGATCCTGGCCACGGCCCTGGCGACCTCGGTGACGGCGTTGTCGGCGTTCAGCATCGAGCCGTGGCCGGCCGTGCCGTCGGCGATCAGCTTCATCCAGGCCAGGCCCTTCTGGGCGGTCTCGATCAGGTAGAGCCGCAGGGACGGGTCCACCTCCAGGGAGTAGCCGCCGACCTCGCTGATCGCCTCGGTGACGCCCTCGAACAGCTCGGGGTGGTGGGCGGTGAGGTATTTGGCGCCGTACACGCCGCCGGCCTCCTCGTCGGCCACCCAGGCGAAGACCATGTCACGCCGCGGCCTGAGCCCTTCGCGCTTGAAGCGGCGCAGCACGGCCAGCATCATCGCGTCCATGTCCTTCATGTCCACGGCGCCGCGGCCCCAGATGTAGCCGTCTCGTACCTCACCCGCGAACGGGTCCACCGACCAGTCGGCGGCGTTGGCCGGCACGACGTCCAGGTGGCCGTGCACGAGCAGGGCGGGCAGCGACGGGTCGGCGCCCTCGATGCGGGTGATCACGTTGCCGCGGCCCGGCTCGCTCTCGATGTAGGTGGACTCGATCCCGACCTCGGACAGCCTGGCCATGACGACCTCGGCCGCGGCCCGCTCGCCGGGGCCGCTGCCGTCCCCGTAGTTGCTGCTGTCGGCGCGGATCAGCTCGACGCACAGGTCGGCGACTTCCAGTTCGGCGGGTGTCATGGCGTTTTCTCCCAACGGTGGTCCAACGTGAGCAGTCCGGACTTGTGGAGGTGGCCGCGCTTGTAGGCGCGGGTGATCAGGGTGAGGTCGACGTCGGTGATCTCGTCGAACCGGCCGACGACGCCGGTCATGAACCGGTAGAGGTCCGCCTCGTGCGCCGACACGACCTGCACGATGAGGGAATGCGTGCCCGTGGTGGCGGCGCAGTAACGGACGTTCGGGTGCGCAGCCAGTTCCTGGCCGACCAGGTCCAGGCCGTGGGGGCGGACCTTCAGCCACAACATGGCCTCGACCTCCAGGCCGAGCAGCGCGGGCTCCACCTCCGCCCGCGGCAGCAGCAGCCGCCGCTCGATCAGCGAGGTGACCCGCCGGCGGGCGGTCGGCACGGAGACGTCCAGCCGCTCGGCGACCGCGGTGAAGGCGATCCGCCCGTCGGCGGTGAGCAGCTCGGCGATCTCCTGCTCCAGAGGTGACAGGCCGTCCTCGTCGGGCAGGCATTCCGGCAGCGGGTCCGGCCGCAGCTCGGCGACCTCCCGCTCGGTGAGGTACGGAGCGTGCCACTCGGCCACGGTCCTGAACGTGTGGAGCACGACTTGAGTCTGCGTCTGCAGGACGCCGTCGATGTCGGAGACCTGCGAGGACAGGATGCGGTGCAGGTCCTCGCGCGAGGGGGAGACCAGCTCGCAGCCGATGTCCGCGGCGCCGGTCAGGGAGTAGACCGACCGCGTGTCCGGCCGGTCGGCCAGCGCCTTGGCGACCTGTGCCGCAGTCCCCGGGCGTACCTGGACGTGCAGGTGCACGGGGCGGCCGTGCCCGGTGCGCAGGTCGTCGTAGATGGCCGTGACCCGGACGACCCCGTCCGAGATCAGCCGCTGCAACCGCCGGGCGACCGTGCGCTCGTGCTCGCCCACGGCCCTGCCGATCTCGCCCCACGAGGCGCGCGGGCTGACTTGCAGGGCGGCGACGAGACGCCGGTCGAGAACATCCACCTGCGGCCGTTTCTGTGTCGGGATTGTAAATATTGGTCCGGACATTTGACTGTTTCGGTCTTCCGAATGCACAGTAAGCCATCACCGCACCTGGCAGCAAAGGAGCCCACGTGGCCACCACCCCTGTGGCACACTCCCCACTCGGCATCCCCAAGAGCCGCGTACGCCAGCTCATGGCGGCCAGCATCGGCAACGTGGTCGAATGGTACGACTGGTACGCCTACAGCGCCCTCGCGACGTTCTTCTCCGTCCAGATCTTCCCGCCCAGCGCCGGCAACCCCCTGGTGCCGCTGCTGAGCTCCTTCGCGGTCTTCGCCGTGGGCTTCTTCATGCGCCCGCTCGGCGGCCTGCTGGTCGGCGCGTTCGCCGACAGGTACGGGCGCAAGTCCGCCATGACGTTCACGATCGTGCTCATGGGCGTGGGCTCGCTGCTCGTCGGCCTGACCCCCACCTACACGGCGGTCGGCCTGCTGGCCCCGGTCATGCTCACCGTGGCCCGGCTCATCCAGGGCCTGTCGGTGGGCGGCGAGTTCGCCGCCGCGACCACGTTCCTCGTGGAGTCGGCCCCCAAGGGCCGCCGCGGCCTCTACTCGAGCTTCCAGTACGTCAGCACCACCATCGGCCAGCTCATCGCCACCGGCCTGGCGGCCCTGCTGGCCACGATGCTGGTCACGGCCGACATGGACTCCTGGGGCTGGCGCGTCCCCTTCTTCGTGGGCGCCCTGCTCAGCCTCGTGGGCCTGTGGATCCGCAAGGGCGCCGACGAGACCTCGGCCGTGGCGGAGGAGATCCAGCGGGGCGAGGCGCAGCGGCCCAAGCTGTTCGAGTTCCTCAGGAGCTATCCGAGGTCGGCCGCGACGATCGTGGGCATCACCATCGCCGGCACGGTCGCGTACTACACGTGGACCACGTTTCTGCCCACGTACGCGCAGATCACCGTGGACTTCGACAAGGCGGACTCGCTCCAGATCGGCACCATCTGCCTGGTCTTCTTCATGGTCCTGCAGCCGCTGCTCGGCATGTTGTCGGACCGGATCGGGCGCAGGCCGATGCTGATCACCTTCGGGCTGGGGTTCGTCATCCTGCCCGTGCCGCTGCTCGGCCTGCTCACCGACGCCTACTGGAGCCTGCTGGTCGTGCAGCTCGTCGGCATGGTCTTCCTCGGCTGCTTCACCTCGATCTCGGCCGCGGTGAACTCGGAGCTCTTCCCGACCCGGGTGCGGGCGGCGGGCGCCGGGTTCCCGTATTCGCTGACCGTGGCGCTCTTCGGCGGCACCGCCCCGCTGATCGGCACCGCGCTGCAGGAGGCGGAGAACCCCGGGCTCTTCCCGTGGTACATGTCCGCGCTGGCGCTGGTCTCCCTCCTGGTCTACCTCTTCGTCCTCAAGGAGACCAAGGACGAGCCGCTGCGTTAACCGCCGAACGAGGTGCAGGGGCGCTCCCGCAACTCCTTGACGTAGTCGTCGGGGGCGCCCGCCCGCTCGGCCGCCTCGGCCAGGCTGCCCAGGTAGCGGGCCGAGGGCAGCCCGCCCTCGTAGCCGTCGAGCACGTAGAACCAGGCCACGACCTCGCCCTCCAGGGTCTGCACCCGCAGCCGCACCTTGTGGTAGGCGCCGCGCACCGCGCCCTCCCACTGGTCGAGCGAGGTCTCCTCCCAGTCGGGCACGTCATAGAGGACCACGAACACGTGCTCGTCGGGATCCTCGACGATCGTGGCGATCGAGCCCTCCCACGCCAGGTCCATGCCGCCGAACGTCAGCCGCCAGCCCGGCAGCCAGCCCACACCCCAGATCGGTGAATGGGGGGCACGCATGGCCATCTGCTCCGGATCCATGTTCGTGCCGTACGCGCCATAGAGTTTGAGGTCACTCGGCTTCCCCGACCGATCAGAAGGCCACGCCACGATCCACCCCTCTCGCCGGGTGCGACTTCGTCATCCAGCTACCGCGCCATCCTGCCACGCTGGACGGCCGCGACGGTCCATCGGATCCGGGCGTAAGGGCGTCGTGTCACACTTCGTCGCCCAGATCCCGATCGTCCCGGCGGACCGGGGCATCGGAGGCGTGGGAACGGCCCCGTTGCAGCTTCACGCCGGTCGTGCGGGACAATGGAACATGTGACGAGGATCGTGATCATCGGCGGCGGACCAGGCGGCTACGAGGCGGCGCTGGTGGCCGCCCAGCTAGGCGCGCAAGTCACGATGGTCGAGCAGGACGGCCCCGGTGGTGCGTGCGTGCTCACTGACTGCGTGCCGTCCAAGACGCTGATCGCGACCTCCGTCCGCAAGCAGGCCCTGCTCGACGCGTCCTCCGTGGGCGTGTCGTTCTCCGGCGGCCCCGATGGGGACACCGGGGTGGTCGGGGTCGACCTGCCACTGGTCAACAAGCGGGTCAAGGAGCTGGCCCAGGCCCAGTCGGCCGACATCGCCGCGCGGGTCGAGGCCGAGGGCGTCGAGATCGTCAATGCGCGCGGCCGGCTGGTGGATCCGCAGGTGGTGCGGGCGGGGGACCGGACGATCAGGGCCGACGTCGTGCTGGTGGCCACCGGGGCGACGCCGCGCGTGTTGCCGGGGGCCGAGCCCGACGGGGAGCGGATCCTCAACTGGCGCCAGCTCTACGACCTGGACGAGCTGCCCGAGCACCTGATCGTGGTCGGCTCCGGGGTGACGGGGGCGGAGTTCGCGGGCGCCTACCGCTCGCTGGGGTCGGAGGTCACGCTGGTCTCCAGCCGGGACCGGATGATGCCCAACGAGGACGCCGACGGCGCCGAGGTGCTCGAAGAGGTCTACCGGCGGCGCGGCATGAACGTCATGGGCCGCTCCCGGGCCTCCTCCGTCAAGCGCACGTCCCACGGGGTGGTCGTCACGCTGGAGGACGGGCGCACGGCCGAGGGGTCGCACGCGCTGATGACGGTCGGCATGGTCCCCAACACCTCCGGCATGGGCCTGGAGGAGGCCGGGGTGCAGCTCGACCGAGGCGGGTTCATCAAGGTGGACAAGGTCTCGCGCACGTCTGCGCCCGGGGTCTACGCGGCCGGCGACTGCACCGGCGTGCTGATGCTCGCCTCCGTCGCCGCCATGCAGGGGCGGATCGCGGTGTGGCACGCGCTGGGGGAGGCCGTGCAGCCGCTGCGGCTGGCCACGGTGGCCTCCAACATCTTCACCGACCCGGAGATCGCGGCGGTGGGCGTCGCCCAGCGGTCCATCGAGGCCGGCGAGATCGAGGCGAACGTGGTCAAGCTGCCGCTGGCCACCAACGCGCGGGCCAAGATGCAGGGGTTCAACGACGGGTTCGTGAAGCTGTTCTGCCGCCCGCACACCGGGATCGTGCTGGGCGGTGTGGTCGTGGCCCCCCGGGCCTCCGAGCTCATCCTGGCCGTGTCCGTGGCGGTGCAGCAGCGGCTGACCGTTGACCAGCTGGCGCACACGTTCGCGGTCTACCCGTCGTTGTCGGGGTCGATCACCGAGGCCGCCCGGCGGCTCATGCAGTCCGGCGTGCCCATCTAGTCACAGCGGTCCCAGGCGCGTGGTGCGGTGCACCACGCGCCTTTTTCGCGTTCCCGGGCAGTCACACCGTTGACGTTTGTTGGTATGGACAGCAAACTAATTCACGAGTTTGCGCCGTGTTTGAAGGAGCTTCCATGCCCTATCGCCCACCCTTGGTCGCGCACGAGTACTTCGTCGCGGACCCGCCCGAGTTGCCGGTCCGCACGCGCGGCGAGGCCGGCCTGTCGGCGGTCACCGCCGCCGAGCTGGTCGCGGCCGACGGCGCCGAGGTGATGCTGAAGGCGGTGACCTCGGCGGAGGAGACGCTGGTCGTCCAGGTCGGTGTGGCGGGCGAGGGCGTGATCCGGGTGCGGTTGTCCGAGGACGCCACCGCCCGGCCGCGCTCCGAGGGCGCGATCTCGCTGGTGACGCCCGGCACGTACTCAGGGGCACGTGCCGTGGCGGAGCCGGGTGAGCCGATAGTGCTCGACGCCGGGTCGTTGCGGGCCGAGATCACCTTGGCGCCGTGGCACCTGCGCTTCACCGACGCGGCCGGGGCCACGCTGGTCGAGCAGGACCGCGGGCACACCGACATCAGCGGCCGCCTGCGTACGCTGCCGTTCGGGCGCTCCAGTGCCGGGGGTACGCCCGTGGCCTATCACGAGAGCTTCGCCGCCGCGCCCGACGAGGCGTTCGCCGGGTTCGGCGAGTCGTTCACCCGGCTGGACAAGCGCGGCCAGCGGCCGGTCATGTGGAACTTCGACGCCTTTGGGGCCGAGTCGCAGCGGGCGTACAAGAACGTGCCCCTGTACGTGTCCAGCAACGGGTACGGCGTGCTGGTCGACAGCGGGGCGCCCATGGAGTTCGACATGTGCCAGTCCACGCACAGCGTCGTGCAGATCGTGGTGCCCGACGACGTGATGGACTACTACGTGATCGCCGGGCCGACGCCGTCCGAGGTTCTGGACCGTTACGACCTGCTGACCTGCCGGCCGTCGCTGCCGCCCAAGTGGGCGTTCGGGACCTGGATCTCCTCGGGGTTCCGCGTGGACAGCCAGGAGCGGGTGCTGGCCAGGGCGCGCACGATCAGGGAGCGCGGCATCCCGTGCGACGTGCTGCACCTGGACACCTACTGGCAGACCGACGGCCACTGGTCGGACCTCAGGTGGGACCCGGAGAACTTCCCGGACCCGGCCGGCATGCTGGCCGAGCTGGAGGGGATGGGGTTCAAGGTCTGCCTCTGGATGAATCCCTATATTTCCCACCTCAGCCCGACATTCCGCGAGGCCGCCGAAGCCGGATATTTCCTGAAAAACCAGGATGGAGACGCGTACGTCGCCGACTGCTGGCACGGCTCCTTCCCCGCCTGCGGCATCGTGGACCTCACGAACCCGGCGGCCGTCGAGTGGTTCAAGGACCTGCTGCGCCCGCTGCTGCGCCAGGGCGTGGCCGCGTTCAAGACCGACTTCGCCGAGGGCGTGCCCAGCGACGCGGTGGCGTTCAACGGCATGACCGGCACCGACCTGCACAACGTCTACACCCTGCTGTTCAACGACGTCGTCGCCGGCGTCACCCGCGAGATCAACGGGCACGAGCTGGTGTGGGCGCGCTCGTCGTACCTGGGCGGCCAGCGGCACAGCGCCCAGTGGGGCGGCGACACCTACACCAGCTACGCCGCCATGGGCAGCACGATCCGCGGCGGGCTCGCGCACGGCCTGTCCGGCGTGCCGTTCTGGAGCCACGACGCCGGCGGCTTCACCGGCCGCCCGACCGACGACCTGTACGTCCGCTGGGCCCAGTTCGGCGCCCTGTCGCCGCTGCTGCGGCTGCACGGCACCACGACCCGCGAGCCGTGGGAGTTCCCGGAGGTCGAGGCGGAGGCCGTGGCGGCGCTGAAGCTGCGTTACCGGCTGATGCCCTACATCTACTCGGCGGCCGTCGAGGCCGCGCGCACCGGCGCGCCGATGATGCGCGCGCTGTGCGTGGACCATCCCGACGATCCGGTGGCCTGGCAGGCCGACCTGCAGTACCTGCTCGGCCGCGACCTGCTCGTCGCCCCCATGACCGCTCCGGAGGGCACCCGGCAGGTGTACCTGCCGCGCGGCCAGTGGGTGGACTACTGGACGGGCGAGGTGCTGGACGGCGCCCGCTACGTCCGGGTCAGCAAGCCGCTCGACCAGATCCCGCTGTTCGTCCGGTACGGCGCACTCATCCCTGTCCAAGAGCAGGGCGACACGGTGGACGTGCCGGCCGAGATCACCCTCGTCGCCTTCGGGGGCGGCGACGGCCCCGGCACCCACACTGCCGAAATCCACGACGCGGACGGCGTGACGGTCGCCGTCGCCACCAGGGACGGCGACGAGCTGCGCGTCGTCGTCACCGGTCCGAAGCGGGTCACCGGGGTCGAGATCGTCCCGGCGACCGGGGCTCCCGCGCGGGCCGTCATCTCGTAACACCCCCTGGAGGGATCATGGTCAAACTGAGAGGCGCCGCGGTGCTGGCCGCCGCCGCGCTCGCCCTGTCGGCCTGCGGCTCGGGCGGAGGTTCGGACACCCCCAGCCCGAGTGGAACCCAGCCGCGCGTGCTGAAGCTCTGGCACTACGAGTCGGCCGACAGCGCCATGGGCAAGGCGTGGGCCGAGGCGATCAAGAAGTTCGAGGCGTCGCACCCGAACGTGACCGTCAAGTTCGAGGAGAAGGGCTTCGAACAGATCCAGAAGACGGCCAGCATGGTGCTCAACTCCGACGAGGCGCCCGACATCATGGAGTACAACAAGGGCAACGCCACGTCCGGGCTGCTGTCCAAGCAGGGCCTGCTGACGGATCTGAGCGAGGAGGTCACCAAGCGCGGCTGGGACAAGCTGCTGCCCGGCGGCCTGCAGACCACTGCCAGATATGACGACCGGGGCGTGATGGGCACCGGCAAGTGGTTCGGCGTGCCCAACTACGGCGAGTTCGTGATGGTCTATTACAACAAGGAGCTGTTCGACAAGCACAAGGTCGCGGTCCCGACCACGTACGAGGAGTTCACCGCCGCGCTGGACACCTTCGTCAAGGCCGGGGTGACCCCCATCTCGAACGCCGGGGCCGAGTACCCGGCGCAGCAGATCTTCTACCAGCTCGCGCTGACCAAGGCGCAGAAGCCGTGGCTGGAGGCGTTCCAGTCCTACAAGGGCAAGGTCGACTTCCACGGCCCCGAGTTCACCTACGGCGCCGACACGTTCGCCGACTGGGTGAAGAAGGGCTACATCGCCAAGAACTCCGCCGGGCTCAAGGCCGAGGACATGGGCGTGGCGTTCATGAACGGCAAGTTCCCCATCGTGATCAGCGGAAGCTGGTGGTACGGCCGCTTCGCCTCCGAGATCAAGGACTTCGAGTGGGGGCACTTCCTGTTCCCCGGCGCCACGATGTCGCCCGGTTCGAGCGGCAACCTCTGGGTGGTCCCCGAGAAGTCGGAGAACAAGGACCTGGCCTACGACTTCATCGACATCACGATGACCAAGGACATCCAGAACCTGCTCGGCAACTCCGGCGGCGTCCCCGTGGCCGCCGACCCGGCCGCGATCACCGACGCGAAGAGCAAGGAGCTCATCGAGACCTTCAACAAGCTGACCACCTCCGACGGCCTGGCCTTCTACCCCGACTGGCCGGCGCCCGGCTACTACGACGTGATGGTGGCCGGGGTCCAGGAGCTCATCAACGGCAGCAAGACCTCTGCCCAGGTGCTGGACGAGCTGGCCAAGCCGTACGAGGACAACCTCGCCGACATTGGCAACTAGATGAGAGTGCGCACGAGCGGCAGGCGGGGGTACTGGCTCTACCTGATCCCCAGCCTGCTGCTGTTCCTGGCCGTCATCGTCGTGCCGTTCCTGATGAACGTCGGCGCCAGCTTCACCCGCTGGTCGGGGGTGGGCACGCCGCGCTGGATCGGGCTCGACAACTACACCCGGCTGCTGGCGGACGAGCGGTTCTGGCAGTCGTTCCAGCACAACGTGGGCCTGATCGTGGCCATGGCCGTCGTGCCGACCGCGATCGGCCTCGTGCTGGCGGCCGCGCTGTTCGACTACATCGGCAAGCGGTTCGGGACGCGCACGGCCTCCGCGCTGCGCGCGATGTACTACCTGCCGCAGGTCCTGCCGGTGGCGGTGGCGGGCGTGGTGTGGGGGTGGATGCTGCACCCGTCGTACGGCGCCGTCAACCAGATCTTCGGGCTGGACCTCGACTGGCTCGGCGACCCCGACCTGGCGCTGGCCACGGTCATGGGGATCATGGTCTGGTTCCAGCTCGGCTACCCGGTCGTGATCTTCATGGCCGGGTTGCAGCGCGTGGACCCGTCCTACTACGAGGCCGCCGAGATCGACGGGGCCTCGTGGTGGCGCAAGTTCTGGCACATCACGATCCCGCAGATCCGGCCGGAGATCTTCGTGGTCCTGCTGACGTGCACGATCGCCGCGCTGAAGGTGTTCGGGCCGATCTTCGTGCTGACCCGCGGAGGGCCCGGCAACGCGACGATGGTGCCGTCGTACTTCTCGTACCTGAACTTCTTCCAGAAGAGCAACGTCGGGTACGGCTCCGCGATCGCCACGGTGCTGGCGCTGATCATCATCGTGGTGACGTTCCTGTTCCTGCGTGTCCAGGAGCGTGAGTCATGAGAGGGCCCGGACGCTGGGCCGTGCTGTTCGCGCTGGTCGTGCTCGCGGTCGTGATGATCTTCCCGTTCCTGATCGTGGGGATGAACGCGATCAAGTCGCCGGCCGAGTACAGCTCGCAGGGGCCGCTGAGCCTGCCCGACGGGCTCTACCTCCAGGGGATCGTCGACTTCTGGAACCGGGTGGAGTTCGGCACCAAGCTCTGGAACAGCTTCGTCATCAGCGCGTCCGTCGCGGTGCTGGCGGTCGTGCTGTCCGTGCTCAACGCGTACGCGCTGGGCATCGGCCGGGTGAAGGGCCGGCTGTGGATCCTGGTGCTGTTCCTGGTGGCCAACACGCTGCCGCAGGAGGCGCTGGCCTATCCGCTGTACTACCTGGCCAAGGCCGTGGGCCTCTACGACACCCAGCTCGCGGTGATCATCGTCATGACCGCGATCCAGGCGGCGTTCGGCACGTACCTGCTGAGCGCGGTCCTGGGCCAGTTCCCGAAGGAGATCCTGGAGGCGGCGGCGATTGACGGCGCGGGGCGGCTGCGGTCGTTGTGGCGGATCGTGGTGCCGATCAGCCGGCCGACGATCAACGTGCTGCTGATCTTCTTCTTCATCTGGACCTGGAACGAGTTCTTCCTGCCGCTGATCTTCCTGATCTCCAACGACACCCAGACGGTGCCCGTCGCGCTCGGTGTCCTGCAGGGCGAGAAGTACATGGACGCCACCATGTCCAGCGCCTCGGCCCTGCTCGGCGTCGTACCGGCGATCGCCTTCTTCCTGATCTTCCAGCGGACGCTGACCCGAGGTGTGACGGTCGGCGCCATCAAGTGATGGAGAACCACCAATAATGCGAAAAATCCCGTTATTAGCGGCCGTCGCTCTCGCGGCCTCGATGCTGGCCGTGCCGCCCGCCCAGGCGGCCGAGACCCACCCGTTCCAGGACCCGAGCCTGCCGCTGGAGCAGCGCGTCAGCGACCTGCTCGGCCGGCTCACGCTGGACGAGAAGCTGAGCCTGCTGCACCAGTCGCAGCCGGCGATCCCGCGCCTGGGCATCGCCTACCACAAGAACGGCACCGAGGCCCTGCACGGCGTCGCCTGGTCCAACCACCTCAACGACAACTGGAACCAGAAGTTCGCCAGCGGCACCGTGTTCCCGCAGGCGGTGGGCCTGGCCAGCACCTGGGATCCCGAGCTGATCAGGAAGGTCGGCTCGGCCGTGGGCGACGAGACGCGCGGCTACAACGCCGCCGATCCCGTCCTGTGGGGCCTGCAGGTGTGGGCGCCGGTGGTCGACCTGCTGCGCGACCCGCGGGCGGGCCGGAACGAGGAGGGCTACTCGGAGGACCCGCTGCTGACCGGGGCCATCTCGACGGCGTACGGCAAGGGGCTGCAGGGTGACGACCCCTTCTACCTGAAGACCGCGCCCGTCCTGAAGCACTACCTGGCCTACAACAACGAGACCAACCGCAGCCTGACCTCCTCCAACCTGACGCCGAAGCTCAAGCACGAGTACTACGAGCCGGCCTTCAAGGCGGCCGTCTCGGCCGACGCCGCGACCGGGGTCATGGCGTCGTACAACCTGGTCAACGGGCGGCCCAACCACGTCAACCCGGACCTGAACGACGTGGTCAGGTCGTGGACGGACAAGACGCTCTACAACCCCAGCGACGCGTGGGGGCCGCACGCGCTCACCGACCTGGAGCGGTACTACGACAACAAGCCCGAGGCGTTCGCCGCGGTGCTCAAGGCCGGGCTCGACAGCTTCACCATCGACAACAGCGACATCGGCCCGATGGTCACGAACCTCAAGGCCGCGCTCGACCAGGGCCGCATCACCGTGGCGGACGTGGACAAGTCGGTGCGCAGCGTGCTGTCCATCCGCACCCGGCTGGGGCACTTCGACCCGGACGGCGGGCCGTACAAGAAGATCGGCACGGACGTGATCAACAGCGCGGCCAACAAGCGGCTCAACCGGGAGACCGCCGGGAAGGCGGCCGTGCTGCTGCGGAACTCCGGCGTGCTGCCGCTGGCCAAGCCGCGGTCGGCGGCCGTGGTGGGGCCGCTGTCGGCCAAGCTCTACCGCGACTGGTACTCCGGCGAGATGCCGTACAAGGTGACGCCGCTCGACGGGATCAAGGATCGCGTCGGCTCCGTCACCACCGGGGAGGGACTGGAGCGGATCGCGCTCAAGCACCTGGACTCCGGCAGGTACATCACCGCCACCGGCACCGGCCCGAACGACAACGCGGCGCTCACCGACACCACGCCCACCACGGCCTCGCAGTGGGACCTGACTGACTGGACCGGCGGCGTCTCCACGCTGCGCAACGCGGGCAACGGCAGGCTGCTCGGCGGTGACTGGCGCTCGCTCGACACCGACGACGCCGAGCCCGACGGCTGGTACGTCTCGCAGCAGTTCGCGCTGGAGAGGCAGGCCGACGGCAGCCACCTGATCAAGTACGCCGGCTACGAGACGGTCGAGGGCTGGTTCGCCCTGCCCGACGCGTACGTGGGCGTCACCGACGGCACGCTCGGCCTGGTGCCCAAGGCGCAGGCCGCCAAGTTCGGCAAGGAGGTCGTCTCCGACGGCGTCGCCGAGGCCGCCGCGCAGGCCGCCAAGGCCGAGGTCGCGGTCGTGGTGGTGGGCAGCCACCCGTTCGTGGCCGGGCGCGAGTTCCACGACCGCGAGAACCTGCGGCTCGGCGAGGGCCAGCGGCGGCTGATCGACGCCGTGCGCAAGGCCAACCCGAAGACGGTCGTCGTCCTGGAGACCAGCTACCCGGTCATCGTGGACGCGCCGACGCTGCTGTGGACCACGCACGCGGGCGCCGAGACCGGGCACGCCGTCGCCGACGTGCTCTTCGGCGACGTCAACCCGGGTGGCCGGCTCACCCAGACCTGGCCGGCGACCGACGAGCTGCCCAGCATCCTGGACTACGACCTGACCAGGACCGGGATGACGTACCTGTACGGCGAGGACAAGCCGCTCTACGCCTTCGGGCACGGGCTGAGCTACACCTCCTTCGGTTACCAGGGCCTCAGGGTCCAGGGCGACAAGGTGAGCGTGAAGGTCGCCAACACCGGCAGGGCCAGGGGCGACGAGGTGGTCCAGCTCTACACCCACCAGCACGAGTCCCGCTTCACGCAGCCGGTCAAGCAGCTGCGCGGCTTCCAGCGGGTGACGCTGAACCCGGGCGAGACGCGCACCGTGACGTTCACCCTGAAGAAGTCGGACCTGGCCGTCTGGGACCACACCCGGAACAAGTGGGCGGTCGAGAACGCCACCCACGACGTCCTCGTCGGCTCCGCCTCCGACCGGATCCGCCAGGCCACGACCCTGCGCGTGTCCGGCGAGACCATCCCCGTGCGCGACCTGACCAGGACGACCCGGGCGATGGACTTCGACGGCTACTCGGGCGTCGCCTTCGCCGACGAGAGCAAGGCGGGCGGCGAGGTCGTCGAGGGCTCGGCCGGCGACTGGGTGTCGTACACCGGCGCCTCCTGGGGCCCGCGCCTGACGGCCGCGGTGTCCTCGGTGAGCGGCGGTTCGTTCGAGGTGCGCCGCGGCTCGCCGACCGGCACGCTGCTCGCGACCGTGCAGGTGCCCGCCACCGGCGGGATCTACCAGTACGGCACCGCGAGCGCGACGGTGAAGGCCGGCACCGGCGGCCTCTACCTGGTGTTCAAGGGCGACCTGCGGATCAAGGACTTCGCGCTCGCCCGGTGATCTCACCCTGACGGATGGCGGCCACGGTCTCGTGGCCGCCATTCGCTTGCCCTTTTTGGATAGCAATGATATCTAATCTAGTTGGATAGTGGCGCTATCTATGGAGGGTCTCATGGTTCTGATCGTGTTGCTGGTCGCCACGGTGGTGTTCCGGCTGCTGGGGGTGCTGGGTGTCGGCCGGTTCGGCACGTGGCGGGTGAGCGCGGCCCACGGGCTGGCGGTCATGCTCGTCGTGACCGCCAGCGCCCACTTCGTCCCGGCCGGCGTGACGTTCATGCCGAACCACGCCGACATGGTGGCGATAGTGCCGCCTTTCGTGCCGTTCCCGGCCTTCATGGTGTACGCGTCCGGCGTGCTGGAGCTGGCCGGGGCCGCGGGGCTGGTGCTCGAAAGCACCCGCAGGGCCGCCGGGGTGGCCCTGGCGGTGTTGTTCGTGCTCCTGCTGCCGGCGAACGTCCACGCCGTCGCGGCCGGTTCCGAGCTCGCCTCGCCGCTGTGGCAGCGGATCCCCGAGCAGGCGCTCTACATCGGGATCGCGCTCTGGGCGGCTATCGGTAACCGCGCACGTAGTCGACGGTGAACTCCTTGGGGTACGGGCCGTGCGGCTCGAATTCGTAGATGTTGAGCATGAGCTGCATCGGATAGTCCGGCGACTGGTGGACCGTCCTGACGAGGTCGCCGTCCACGAAGAAGGAGACGTGGTCCGGGGTCCAGTCGGCGGCGTACACGTGGAACTCCCGGGCGTCGATGGGCAGCGTCTCCACCGTGAAGTCGTCGGTGATGCGCGGGTCGGCGAAGGGGTGGACACCCATGCCGATCCGCGCGGAGCCGGGCCGGACGTCACGGCCGAAGATCTCCGCGATGCAGATCTCCGCCGACCGCTCGGGCGCGTCCTCGTAGCCGATCATCCAGAGCGCGACCATGCTGTGCGGGTCGTCGGTCGCCCTGGCCCGCATCTCGATCAGGCCGTACCGGGGGGTGTAGAGCCTGACGGGCGTCTGGGCCTCGCGGACGACGGCGTCCGGGCCGCGACCGTGCTGGCCGACGCGGCTGCCGACCGGACCGGCGTACACGCCCGTCTGCAGGGAGGAGACCCGCAGCTTGCCCTCCAGGTCCGGGCACCACGGCGGCTGGTCCTCCTCGATGCGCAGCCGGAGCAGGCCGTCGCCGAGCCGGTGGCGGGCGGCCGAGCGGTCGCGGGTGGTCCACTGCGGCAGGTAGCGGGCGATCCACTTCGACTCGTCGATCCGGTCGCCGTCGAAGGTGTCCTCGAACACCAGCACCCTCGTCACCGGACCGTCCAGCCGCCGTCGATGACGAGCGTGTGCCCCGTGATCAGCGAGGCGGCCGGCGAGGCCAGGAAGAGCACGGCGCCCGCGACGTCCATGGGCTCGCCGATGCGGTGCAGCGCCGCGATCCGCTCGATCACGTCCGCCTCGAACGCCGGGTCGGACAGGGCCGGCGCGGTGCCCGGGGTGCGGATGAAGGTGGGGGCCACGTTGTTCACGGTGATGCCGTGGGGGCCCCATTCGACGGCGAGGCAGCGGGTGAGGTGTGCGATGGCGGCCTTTGTCATGCAATAGATGGACTCGCCGGGCAGGGCCACCTCGCCGGCCTGGGAGCCGACGTTCACGATCCGGCCGTACCCCTGGCCGATCATGACCCGGCCCGCCGCCTGGCTGGCCAGGAAGGTGCCCTTCAGGTTCACCTGCAGGGTCCGGTCGAAGTCGTCCTCGGTCACGTCCTCGGCCGGGTTGCCGGGGGCGATGCCCGCGTTGTTGACCAGGAGGTCGATCCGGCCGAACCGGTCCACGACCTGCCGCACCGCCTCGGCGATCTGCCCAGGGGCGGCCATGTCCATCTGCAGGGGCAGCGCCACGCGGCCCAGCGCCCGGATCTCGTCCGCCATCCCGCCGTCCGCCCCGGCGTCCCGGAGGCCCAGCGCGACGTCCGCCCCGGCGTTGGCCAGCGCCAGCGAGATCGCCCGCCCGAGACCCCGCGCCGCGCCCGTGACCAGCGCGATCTTCCCGTCGACGCGGTAATCAGGGAATGTCGTCATCGTGCCTCCTGGGCCTGGTTAATTCGTTGCATATCCAAACTATTGACCTCCGCCGCGCGCGTGTGTGAGCCTTCTGGTGGAAAGCTCATGCGCGAAGGCGCGGCGACGGTCAGGGTCCTGCATTCTGCTCGTGCATGGCGGTCATCTGACGCCTTTGGGGCGCCTCTTGGCGTGCCTGGAAAGGAAGAGCCGCGCATGCGAAGAAGATTATTCGTCATGCTCACGACCGCCGCCGTCCTGCTGGTGGCGGCCGTCGTGCGGATGTCGCCGGTATCGGCGGTCGCCTCGGATCCGTACGCGTACAAGAACGTCCGGATCGACGGCGGTGGCTTCGTACCCGGCATCATCTTCAACCCGACGGAACGCAACCTCATCTACGCCCGCACCGACATCGGCGGCGCGTACCGGTGGAACCAGTCCACCAGGTCCTGGACCCCGCTGCTCGACTGGGTCGGCTGGGACAAGTGGGGCTACAACGGCGTGATCAGCCTGGCCACCGACCCCGTGCAGACCAACCGCGTGTACGCCGCCGTCGGCATGTACACCAACAGCTGGGACCCCAACAACGGCGCCATCCTGCGCTCGACGGACAGGGGCAACACCTGGCAGGTCACCGCGCTGCCGTTCAAGCTGGGCGGCAACATGCCCGGCCGCGGCATGGGCGAGGCCCTCTCCGTGGACCCGAACGACAACCGCGTCCTGTACTTCGGCGCCCCCAACGGCAACGGCCTGTGGCGCAGCACCGACTACGGCGCGACCTGGTCGAAGGTGACGGCGTTCCCCAACGCCGGGAACTACGCCCAGGACCCCAGCGACCCCAACGGCTACCTGAGCCACCGGCCGGGCGTGGTCTGGGTGACCTACGACAAGCGCTCGTCCACCGCGGGCACCGCCACCAGGACCATCTACGTGGGCGTCGCCGACAAGGAGAACACCGTCTACCGCACCACGGACGGGGGCGCCACCTGGTCGCGGCTGGCCGGCCAGCCCACCGGCTACATCGCCCACAAGGGCGTGCTCGACACCGTCAACGGCTACCTCTACCTCGCTACGAGCGACACCGGCGGGCCGTACGACGGGGCCAAGGGCGACGTGTGGCGCTACGCCACCGCGACCGGCGTCTGGACCCAGATCAGCCCCGTCCCGTCCTCCAGCGCCGACGACTACTTCGGCTACAGCGGCCTGACCGTCGACCGGCAGAACCCGGGCACCATCATGGTGGCCACGCAGATCTCGTGGTGGCCGGACGTCATCTTCTTCCGCTCCACCGACTCCGGCGCCACGTGGACCCGCGTGTGGGACTGGACGTCATATCCCAACCGCTCGTTCCGCTACAAGATGGACATCGCCGAGAACCCCTGGCTGACCTTCGGCACCAACCCGCAGCCGCCCGAGGTCACGCCCAAGCTCGGCTGGATGACCGAGTCCCTGGAGATCGACCCGTTCGACTCCAACAGGATGATGTACGGCACCGGCGCCACGATCTACGGCACCGAGAACCTGGCGCTCTGGGACTCGGGCGGGCAGTTCACCATCAAGCCGATGGCCAAGGGCCTGGAGGAGACGGCGGTCCTCGACCTGATCAGCCCGCCGAGCGGCGCACCCCTGGTCAGCGGCCTGGGTGACATCGCCGGGTTCCGGCACACGAACCTGGACGCCGTACCGCCGATGATGTTCACGGCGCCCGTCTTCACCTCCACCACCAGCCTGGACTACGCGGAGAAGGCGCCCTCGATCATGGTCAGGGCGGGCAACTTCACCGACGCCGACCGCCCCAACGACAGCCACGTGGCCTTCTCCACGGACGGCGGCGCCAACTGGTTCCAGGGCACGGAGCCGGGCGGCATCAACGAGGGCGGCACGGTCGCGGCGGCGGCCGACGGCTCCCGCTTCGTCTGGGCCCCCAAGGGCGTCGCCCCGGTCTACTCGGTCGGCTACGGCAACTCCTGGCAGCAGGCGTCGGGCCTGCCGACGGGGGCGATCGTGGAGTCCGACCGGGTCAACCCGATGAAGTTCTACGGCCTCAGCGGCGGCCGCCTGTACGTCAGCACGAACGGCGGCGCCACGTTCACCGCCGCCGCGGCGAACGGCCTGCCCGCGAACGGCAAGGTCAAGGCCGTGCCCGGCGTCGAGGGCGACCTCTGGGTCGCGGGCGAGGGCGGCATGTGGCACTCGACGAACAGCGGCACCTCCTTCACGAAGCTGCCGGCCATCACGAACGCGGTCAACGTCGGCTTCGGCAAGGCGGCGCCCGGCGGGACGTACATGGCGGTCTTCGCGGTCGCCACGATCGACGGCGTCACGGGCCTGTACCGCTCCGACGACGGCGGGTCGAATTGGTCACGCATCAACGACGACAAGCACCAGTGGGGCAACATGGGCGAGGCCCTGACGGGCGACCCGCGCGTGTACGGCCGCGTCTATCTGGGCACCAACGGCCGCGGCATCATCTACGGCGACCGCACCGGCCCGCCCGTCACGGTCACCCCGACCGTGACCCCCACCGTCACCCCGACCGTGACCCCCACCGTCACCCCGACCGTGACGCCCACGGTCACACCCACGGTCACGCCCACCACGGGCACCGGTTGCACGGCGACGTACAAGGCGGGCAACGCGTGGCCGGGCGGCTTCCAGGCGGAGGTGTCGGTCAAGAACACCGGCACGTCCGCGATCAACGGCTGGAAGGTGACGTGGAGCTGGGCGGGTGACCAGAAGATCAGCCAGATCTGGAGCGCCACCCAGACCCAGACGGGGGCCGACGTGACGGCCGTGAACGCCGGCTACAACGGCAACCTGGCGGCCGGCGCCACGGCGTCGTTCGGCTTCAACGGCAGCTACACCGGCACCCACACCTCACCCACCACTCTCACCTGCACTCCGGCGTAGGACGAGAGGGCGGGGACCCTCGGCATCGGGGGTCCCCGCCGCGGATATCGGCAGGAAACATCACCCTTCCGGGTGCAACGATGTCGGCGTGACATGGATCAAGGAGCCCTTCCCGCGGCACGGCGAGCCGCCCGTGGATCCGCCCGTGGAGCAGATCGTGGACTCCATCCATCGGCTGGTCACCGCGACCGGTCGTGGGCGGCACCGTGGCCTGGACCAGCTGGCCATCGGCCTGTACGCCCTCGCCGCGGACGCGGAGCCGGCCGCGCGGGCCATGGACGTGCTGGCGGCGGTGGATCCACTCGCCTGGATCGATCTGGACCTGGCGGTGCGCCGGCAGTCACCGCCGCCCCCGCCGCTCGACCGCCGGTGCCACGCGGCACCGGCCGCCGTCGCGCAGGAGCCGGCCACCCCGCTCGCCGTGGCGCTGGCGGCCTGCGCCTGGAACGGGCGCGAGCGGGCACGGGCGATGGCGCATCCCGCCATGCGCTACGAGGCCGGGCTGCTGCCCCTGCTGCTGGTCAGGACCACCGACTGGGTCGATCCGGTACGTGACAGGGCGCTGCGCGTCCTGGGCGAGGTGCTCGCGGACACGGCTGCGCTACCGATCGCGGTGCCGGTGGCCGTTCGCATGGGCGAACGTGTCCGCGGCCGTCCGGCCCTGGAGCTGGTCCGCGACGCCCTCATGCGGGCCGGCCAGGAGACCCTGGACCTCGTGCTCGGGTGCCCGGACGCCCGCGCGCGGCGGTTCGCGTACGACGTGTTGATCCAGGCCGGCCGCCTGGATCACGAGCGGCTGGTCGGGGCGGCGCTGCACGAGCCCGACCAGGTCTCCCGCACGCGGTGCGCCCAGGCCCTGGCCGCGCGGGCGGTCGCGGAGGAACGGCCCGAGCACGCGGTGGAGATCCTGGACGGCGCCACGGCGCAGGGCCGCATCGCGGCGCTGACCGCTCTCGTACAGCTCGGCCACCCGGAGCACGGGCCGCGGTTCCTGGGCGACAACGCCGGCATGATGCGGCTGACCGCGCAGTGGGCCGTGCGGCGGCCCGGTGGCGAACCCGCCGAGCTCTACCGCGAACGCATCAAGGCGGGCGGGGCGACGCGCGGGCTGCTGGCCGGGCTCGGCGACTGCGGCACGCGGGCCGACGACACCCTCGTCCTGCCGTACCTGCGGGATCCGCGGCCGCGCGTGCGCGCGGAGGCGGTACGCACGCTGCGCCGCCTGGGGTCGCGTGCCGACGTGACGGCGCTGCTGGAGGACCCGGCCCCGGTGGTGGTCCGGAACGTCGTGGCCGCCGTGCAGGCCTCGGGTCCCGGCGTGCCGGCCGAGCGCCTGTGGGCCCTGCTCGGCACCGGCCACCCCCTGCACGTCCGCCGGGCCGCGCACCGCCTGCTCGTCCACCGCGACCCCTGGAGCCGGGTCAGGGCGGACCTCCTGCTGGTACGGGACCCGGACGAGAAGTTGAGCGGGCGGGCCCGCGACGACCTGGCCCAGTGGTGCCGGCAGAGCTCGACGGCCCCGCCCGCGCGCCTCCCGGCCGGATGGCGCGCTGAGGTGGAGGAGCTGGCCCGCGCGGCGGAGGGCGTCCTGAGCCCGGAGGACGCGCGGTGGCTGCGTCTGACGCTGCGGCTGTTCGTGTGAGGGGTGTCGCGGCCCTGGGTGGCCGGCGTCGAGCGGAGCGGGGCGGGTAGCTGGTGGCACATGCACACACTCGTCAAAGGCTTGATCGCGGGCGCGGCGGGCACCAGCGCGCTCAATGTCGCTTCGTATCTCGACATGCTGATCCGGGCGCGCGGGGCCAGCAGTACACCGCAGCAGGCCGTGGAGAGGCTGGCCGGCCTGGCGGCGGTGGACCTCGGGGACGGCGAGCGGGCCGAGCATCGCAAGGAGGCGCTCGGCTCGCTGCTGGGCTACGGCACGGGCGCGGCTGCGGCCGTCTGCTACGGCCTGCTCGCGTCGGGGCGGCGGCCGCCGTGCGCGGTCGGGGTGCTGGGGCTGACGGCGCTCGCCATGCTCGGCTCGAACGCCCCGCTGACCGCGCTGGGCGCCACGGATCCGCGCGAGTGGACGGCCTCGGCGTGGGTGTCGGACGTCCTGCCGCACCTGGCGTACGGGATCACCGCGTACGCGGCGTACGAGCTGCTGAGGTCTTGACAGGCGGCACGGGCGGGCGAAGCGTGGCGCTCACACGCCGCACCCGAGGGGGCCCGCCATGGCCGTACACGAGATCCGCGTCAATCCCGCCCTCCCCCTTCGCGACGAGCCCGGCACCGGCCACAACCGCTGGCATCCGGACATCCCGCCCGTCGTGCGCTGCGCGCCCGGCGACGAGGTGGTCATGGAGACCAGGGACGCCTTCGACGGCCAGATGGGCCCGAACGCCACGCTGAAGACCGTCGAGGCGCCGGATCTCGACGTCGTGCACCCGCTCACCGGCCCCGTCCACGTCGAGGGCGCCCAGCCGGGGGACCTGCTGGAGATCGAGATCCTGGAGGTCGTGCCGGACGGCTACGGCTACACCGTGCAGGTGCCCGGCTTCGGGTTCCTGCGTGACGTGTTCCCCGAGCCGTTCATCGTGCGCTGGCAGCTCGCCGACGGCTGGGCGGTGTCGGACGACCTGCCGGGCGTGCGGATCCCGGCGGCGCCGTTCATGGGGACGATCGGGCTGTCGCCCGGGCACGGGTCGCTGGCCAGGATCACGGCGCGGGAGCAGGCGGCGCTGGAGCGCGGCGGGTTCGTGCTGCCGCCGTCGCCCGACGGCGCGGTGCCCGCCACGGCCGGGGCGTCCGGGCTGAGGACGATCCCGCCCAGGGAGCAGGCGGGGAACGTGGACATCAAGCAGCTCGGGGCCGGGACGCGGCTGTTCGTCCCGGTGGACACGCCGGGGGCGCTGTTCTCGGCCGGGGACGCGCACTTCGCGCAGGGCGACTGCGAGGCGTGCGGGACGGCGATCGAGATGCGGGCCACGCTGCGGGTGCGCTTCGCCGTGCACCCGGGGGAGGCCGCGGAGAAGGGGATCAGGGGACCGCGGTTCTCGCGGTCGGACTACTGGGTGGCGGCGCCGTTCGCGGCGCCCCGGAGGTTCTACGCCACGACCGGGATGTCAGTGAGCCGGGACGGGGAGGTGGTGGCGGAGGACGCGACGCTGGCCGCCCGCAACGCGCTGCTGGAGATGATCGACCACCTCGGGGATCGGGGGTGGAGCGCCCAGCAGGCGTACGCGATCTGCAGCGTCGCGGTGGACCTGAAGGTCAGCCAGCTCGTGGACGTGCCCAGCTTCCTGGTCTCGGCGTTCCTGCCGGAGGACATCTTCACCGGCTGACTTCAGTCCTCGTCCGCGTGGGTGGCCGCGATCACCCGCATCAGGGACGTGTGCAGGTCCTGGAGCTCTTCGAGGCTCATGCCGAGGCGGGCCACGATGGCGGGCGGGATCTTCTCCGCCTCGGCCCTCAGCTGCCGGCCCTCCGGCGTGAGCGTCACGGCGAGGGCGCGCTCGTCCTTGCTGTTGCGCTCGCGATGGATGTAGCCCAGGGCCTGGAGCCGCTTGAGGAGCGGGGACAGGGTGCCCGGGTCGAGCCGGAGCAGCTCGCCCAGCTCCTTGACCGACAGGGGCTCGTGCTCCCAGAGCGCGAGCATGGCCAGGTATTGCGGGTGGGTGAGCCCCATGGGCTGCAGCAGCGGCCGGTAGAGGCCGATCACGCTGCGCGAGGCGATGCTGAGGGCGAAGCACACCTGCCGGTCGAGGGCCAGGAGATCTGTTGCCTCTGTCACAGGCTCCATCTGTCGAAACCTCCGGATGCTTCTGGTAAATTACTTTGTGTACAAACTAATAGTGTACAAAAAGATGCCACGCAAATCTTACGCCCCCCGACCTGGAGGTCGCCCCGTGTTTCACCGCAAGCCGCTGGAGGAACGCATCGCCGAGCGCCAGGCCAAGCTGCCTCCCCTCAAGGAGGGCAAGCACTTCGAGCACGGCCCGGCCAAGTTCGTGTTCGTCTCGCTGATCGTGATCATCGTGCTCGTGCACTTCGTGGGCCTGGGCATCGTTATGCACTTCTACTCCTGACGGCGCGGCAGGCGGGCGGCCAGGAGTTGCGGCCCGCCTCGTGACGGGGGCTCCGGCGCCCCCGCCGGTCAGCCTTTGATCGCGCCGACGATCACGCCCTTGGTGAAGTGGCGCTGCACGAGCGGGTAGATGATCAGGGCGGGGATCACCGCGATCACCACGATGGCCATCTTGATCGCCAGGGTGGGCGGGGCGTCGCCCGTCACCCCGGCGGTGGCGGCGGGCAGCGGGTTGGAGTCCACCACGTACTGCCGCAGGATCAGCGCCAGCGGCCACTTGCGGGTGTCGTCGATGTAGAGCATCGCGTTGAACCACGCGTTCCAGTAGCCGACCGCGTAGAACATCGCCACGACCGCCGTGACCGCCTTCGACATGGGCAGCACGATCCGGAACAGGATCCGGAACTCCCCGGCCCCGTCGATGCGCGCGCTGTCCAGGACCTCGCCCGGGATGCTCATGAAGAACGAGCGCAGCACCACCACGTTGAACGCCGACACGGCCGTCGGCAGGATCAGCGACCAGTAGCTGTCCTTCAGCCCCAGCCCGCTCACCATCAGGTAGACGGGGATGATGCCGGGGAAGAACACGAACATCAGCAGCACGCTGAACAGCAGCGGCCGGTGCAGGAACGAGCCGGGCCGCGACAGCGAGTAGGCCCCCAGCACGCTCACCCCGACGCTGATCAGCGTGCCCACGACGGTCACGCCGGTGCTGACCAGCACCGCCCGGCTCACGACGGTGTCGGAGAAGATCTGCCGGTACGCCTCGAACGTGATCTCGTCGGGCACCAGCACGAGCCCGCCCGCCCGGTTCACGGTGGCTGTGGAGCTCAGGCTGGTCAGGACGATCGTGTAGAGCGGGCCGAGCACGATCAGCAGGATCAGGGTCACCAGCGTGCCCTTGCCCAGCCGGCCGACCGGCGAGGGCCGCTCCTCCCAGGGCGCCAGCCTGGCGGGCTTGCGGGGGCGGGGCCTGGTCGTCAGTGCCGTCATGACTTCGAATACACCCCTCGCTCGCCGAACGCGTGCGCCACCCGGTTGGCCGCCACGATGAGCAGCAGCCCCACCAGGCCCTTGAACAGCCCGGCCGCCGCGCCGTAGCCGAGATCGCCGGTACGCATGCCCGACCAGTACACGAACGTGTCGAACACCTCGGACGCCTCGCTGCCCACGGCGCTGCGCTGCAGCATGAACTGCTCGAACCCGACGTTCAGCGCGTCGCCGAGCCGCAGGATCAGCAGCAGGATGATCACCGGGCGCAGGCCGGGCAGCGTGATGTGCCACATGCGCCGCCACCGGCGGGCCCCGTCCACGGCCGCGGCCTCGTAGAGGTTCGGGTCGATGGTGCTGAGCGCGGCCAGGAAGATGATCGCGCCCCAGCCGGCGTCCTTCCAGATGGTCTGGGACGTGATGAGCAGGATGAACGTGTCGGAGTTCGTCATCCAGTCCACAGCCTCGCGGCCGTTCTCCCGCAGGATCTGCGCCAGCAGGCCCGCCCCGCCGAACATCTGCTGGAAGATGGCCACGACCAGCACCCAGGAGAAGAAGAACGGCATGTAGACCACGCCCTGCACGAACGCCCTGAGCTTGGCCGAGGCGATGCTGTTGAGCAGCAGCGCCAGCATGATCGGCACGGGGAAGTAGAAGATGAGCTGGAAGGCGGTGATCGACAGGGTGTTGCCGATCGCGCGTAGGAACTGCGGATCCTCGAAGAGCAGCGCGAAGTTCGTGAAGCCGATGATCGGGCTGCCGGCGATGCCGCCGGTGTACGGGTTGTAGTCCTGGAAGGCGATCACGTTGCCGAGCGCCGGGACCCACCAGAAGGCGAGCACCACCAGCAGCATCGGCAGGTTCATCACCACCAGCGGCCAGTCCCTGCGCAGCTTGGCCCGCCAGGTCAGGCCGGGCGGCGAGGCGAGCGGGCCGCCGGAGGGCGTGCCGCTCCGGACGGGCCGCTTGGCGGTCACCGCACCCATGATCGGCCGTTCCCGGGCATGGAGACGTCCCCCGACGTCATCGTGTCCATGGAGTGCTCCTCACGGCCTCAGAGCCGGCCGTTCTCACGCGCGACCTTCATGTAGAACTCGCGCGCCTCGTTCCCGCCCTGGTCCTGCCACTCCTTGACGATCTTGGGCCACTCGGAGACGGGTCGCTTGCCCCGGACGATCTCCTGCACCTTGTCCTCGGTGGGCACGGTCAGCCCGGCCATCTTGGACGGCCGCTCCACGCGGATCCCCACGAACGGGTCGTTGTCCAGGATCGCCGCCGCCTTGGTCGACCAGTCCCACAGGCCCTGGACGAGGCCCTCGTACTGGCTCATCGAGTTGGCGTTCGGCCGGCCCGACAGGAACAGGTACGTGGGCGCGACCTCCTTGCGCCCGAGCGCGGTCTGCTTCACCTTGCCGCCCTCGACGGTGTAGTGCTTGCCCTCGACGCCGTTGGTGACGAGCTCGTACTCCTGGGTGCCGAACGGCCCGGAGGCCCAGTTGGACAGCGCGAGCAGCTCACCGGTGCGGGCGTCGCCGAGGCCCTTCTTGATGAAGACGAACATGCTGGCGGGCTCGTTGCGCCACATGAGGAGCTTCCCGCCCGCCTGCGCCGGGTACGGGTCGACGATCATCTGGCGGAACTTCGGGTTGTCCGCCCCGAACCGGCCCATGTTCTCGTGCCAGGAGCCGAGGCCGTCCCGGTAGATGATCATCTGGCCGCTGCCGAAGATGCCCTTGTTGTCGGCGTCCTTGTTGGCCACGATGTCCGGGTGCACGTAGCCGGCCTCGAAGATCTTGGCCAGGAACTCGATGCTGGCGGCCCACTCGGCGGTCTCGTACTTGTACTCGAGGGTGCCGTCGCTCTTCTTGCGCCACTCGCGCGGCGCGCCGAAGGCCCGCTGGAGCTCCTGCTCCATGCCGCCGCCGAACGCCCAGCGCTTCTTCTTGGCGTCGGTGATCTCCTTGCCGAGCGTGAGCAGGTCCTGGGCGGTCTTGGGGTGCTCCAGGCCGAGCTCCTCCATGATGTCCTGGCGGACGAACGTGGCGAACGGGAACGGGTCGTTCTGCCAGGGGATGCCCTGCAGGACGCCGCCGAAGACGCCGTACTGCCAGGCGGCGGTGTCGTAGTTGGCCAGCAGCGGGAACTCCTTGGCCTTGTCCCCGGCCAGGTAGGGGGACAGGTCGGCGAAGAGCTTGTTGGCCGCCTCGGTGAAGTGGCCGATCTTGATGAGCTCCCACTCGGGAACCATGACCATCTCCGGCACGTCGCCGCTGGCCAGGACGGTGCTCAGCTTCTGCCCGTAGGTGTTGCCGTCCGAGATGTTGAAGCGGACCGTGCCGCCGAGACGGTCGTTCACCGTGTCGTAGTAGGAGTTGCTGCCCAGGCCCGGCGGCACCGTCCCCCACAGCGGCGTCATCGCGGTCACTTCCTTGCCGCTGGTGAGCGGCTTGGTGGTGACGGCCTGCACCATCTGGGCGGGACGCGACAGGAAGCCGGGCTGGACGAACTCGCTGCCGGGCAGGTCGGGCTTGAGCCCGGGAATCTCGAACGGGACCCTGGTGGGCACCAGGCTCTTGAGCTTGTCGGCCGCCACGGCCGTGCCCCTGGACACTTCCTTCTTCTCGGCGCAGCCCGCTACGAGCACGCTCGCGCCGACCAGGCCGAGGAACCCGCGGCGCGTCGTGGAGATTGCCATGGCTCGCTCCCTTTCTCCGAGTGGGATGGCCTCTTAGTATTAGTTGGTATTACGACCAAACAAATTAGTAGACTGTGTCAGCAGCCACAAGGGATCGCGACGGTCACAGGTTGGTGAAGGGAGCCCGCGATGCGGCATGCTGGGGTCATCTCTTGGCGGGAACGGGGCTGATATTGATCACTTCTACGACCGGCCCTCAGCCGGCCGACTTCGCCGACGTACGGGCCACCAACCTCGCGGTCGTCCTGCGGTTCGTGCGCGAGCACGCACCGTGCTCGCGCGCCGACATCGCCGCCTCCACCGGGCTGAACAAGGCGACCGTCTCCAGCCTGGTCGCCGACCTCATCGACCGCCGGCTCGTCCGCGAGACCGGGCTGACGGAAAACCGCGTCGGCAGGCCGGCCACGATGCTCGTCCTCGACGGCTCGCCGTATGCCGCCATCGGGGTCGAGATCAACGTCGACACCGTCTCGGCCGTGGCCACCGACCTGGCGGGGGAGCGGTTGCTGACGTGGCGGCGCTCGTTCTCGGGGGGCGAGTCCGTCAACCAGGGCGTGGCCGGCGTCGGGGCGATCATCAGGCGCGTGGTCAGCCGGATGGCCAAGGAGGAGCGCCAGGTGCTCGGCCTGGCCGTGGCCGTGCCGGGGCTGGTCGACGTGCAGGGCACCGTACGCATCGCGCCCAACCTCGGCTGGCACGACGCCGATCTCGGGGGTGACCTGGCCAAGGCGCTGCGCGATCCGGGCTTCCCCATCCAGGTCGACAACGACGCCAACCTCGCGGCCCTGGCCGAGCAGCGCTTCGGCGCGCACGCGGGCGCCTCCGACCTGGTCTACCTCACCGGCGAGATCGGCGCCGGCGTCATCCTCGACGGGCGGCTGCGCCGGGGCGGGCGCGGCTACAGCGGCGAGATCGGCCACGTCCAGCTCGACCCCGAAGGCCCCGCCTGCCACTGCGGCCGGCGCGGCTGCCTGGAGGCCATGGCCGGCATCGGCGCCGTGTTGCGCAGAGACCTGTCCCCGGCGGAGATCCAGGTCGAGATCGAGGAGGTCGTACGCCTGGCCCGCGCGGCCGACCCGGCGACCCTGGCCACGCTCGAATCCGTGGGCAGGAGCCTGGGCCAGGGCGTGTCGATCCTGGCGAACCTGCTCAACCCCGAAGTGGTGATCCTCGGCGGCTACTACGTCCCGCTGGCGCCGTGGCTGCTGCCCGCCGTCCACGGGGAGCTGGGCCACCGCGTGATCGCCGCCGAAGCGGGGGGATGCCAGGTCGTGGCCTCGACCCTGGGGCACGACGCGGCCGCGCTGGGGGGTGCGGCGAGGGTGCTCGACTCCGTCGATTCGGGAAGATTGCCGGGAGGATTGTCGCGAATCCCTTGACCTTGGTCACGGGGGCGTGCACCCTTCAGTCAACCCATCGAAACGTCCGCGTAACTTCCCCAGGCCGGTCGTCGAAGCGCTTCGACACTCTCAGAGGGATGACCATGCACGTACCCCCCTTCCGCGACCCGGAGGTCCCGCTTCGCGACCGGATCGACGATCTGCTGCACCGGCTCACCCTCGACGAGAAGGTGGGCCTGCTGCACCAGTACCAGGCCCCGGTCGAGCGGCTCGGGCTCGGCGCTTTCCGCACGGGCACCGAGGCGCTGCACGGCCTGGCCTGGCTGGGCCCGGCCACCGTCTTCCCGCAGGCCATCGGCCTGGCCTCGACCTGGGACCGCGACCTCCTGCGCAGGGTCGGCGAGGCCACCAGCGACGAGGTGCTGGCCTTCCACCACAAGGATCCCGCCGGGGCGGGGCTCAACGTGTGGGCGCCGGTGGTCAACCCGCTGCGCGATCCCAGGTGGGGGCGGAACGAGGAGGGGTACTCCGAGGATCCGTGGCTGACCTCGGTGATGGCCACGGCCTATGCGCGTGGGCTTCGTGGGAGCGCTCCCGAAACGCTCAAGACCGCCCCGACGCTGAAGCACTTCCTGGCCTACAACAACGAGACCGAGCGGTGCACGACCTCCAGCAACCTGCCGCCGCGGGTGCTGCACGAGTACGAGCTGCCGGCCTTCCGGGGGCCGATCGAGGCGGGCGCGGCGGTGGCCGTGATGCCGTCGTACAACCTGGTCAACGGGCGTCCCGCGCACCTCAGCCCGCTGATCGGGCAGGTGTTGCGGGCGTGGGCGCCGGACGACCTGCTGGTCGTCAGCGACGCGTACGCGCCGGGCAACCTCACCGCGCTCCAGGGCTACCACGACACGCTGCCCGAGGCGTACGCGCACGCGGTCAAGGCCGGGCTCGACAGCTTCACCCAGGACGACGACCGCTCGGAGGCCACGCTCGGGCACCTGCGTGACGCCCTGGCCCAGGGGCTGATGAGCGAGGAGGACGTCGACTCGGCGGTGCGGCACGCGCTGTCGATCCGGTTCCGGCTGGGCGAGTTCGACCCGGCGACGCCGTACGACGACATCAACGACAACGTGGTCAACTGCCCCGAGCACCAGGCGCTGGCCAGGGAGGCGGCGCGGCGCTCGTTCGTGCTGCTGGAGAACGACGGCCTGCTGCCGCTCCGCGACGTGCGGAAGGTCGCGGTGATCGGGCAGCTCGGCGACGCTCTCATGGAGGACTGGTACAGCGGCACCCTGCCCTACGCCGTCACCGCCCGGGCCGGGCTGGCCGAGCGGTGCGAGACCGTGTTCTGCGAGGCCGTGGACCGGGTCACGCTGACCGCCGAGGCGGGAGCGGTCACCGCCGATCCGGCGGGCGGGCCGCTGCGCGCGGACGCCGCCGAGCCGGGCCTGTTCGACCTGTTCGACTGGGGCGGCGGCGCGTACGCGCTGCGCTCCGTGACGACCGGCCGGTTCGTCTCGGTGGACCCGGCCGTGGACGGCGGGGCGCTGGTCAACGACCAGCCGGGGCCGAACGGGTGGGAGGTGCGCCAGACGTTCCGCACGGAGGAGCGCCCGCGCGGCACGCTCGCCCTGCGCCACATCTCGACCGGCTGCTACGTCGGCGCGGGCGAGGACGGCGTGCTGCGCCTGGTGGACGACGCCGACCAGGCCGCGTGGCTGGCCATGGAGGTGGTCGGCAGCGGCACCGATGCGGCCGCCCGCGTGGCCGCCGACGCCGACGTGGCGATCGTGGTGGTCGGCGACCACCCCCTGGTGAACGGCCGCGAGACCGAGGACCGCATGACCCTGGCCCTCGCCCCCGGACAGGACGCCGTGGTCCGGGCCGTGCGCAAGGCGAACCCGCGTACCGTCATGGTCATCACCAGCGGCTACCCGCTCACCTGGACCGAGGGCGAGCTGCCCGCGGTGCTGTGGTCGGCGCACGGCGGCCAGGAGTACGGCCACGCGCTGGCCGAGGTGCTGTTCGGCGACGCCGACCCCGAGGGCCGCCTCACCCAGACGTGGTACCGCTCCGAGCAGGAGCTGCCCGACCTGCTCGACTACGACATCATCGCCTCCGACGCCACCTACCAGTATTTCCGCGGCGTCCCCCTGCACCCCTTCGGCCACGGCCTGAGCTACACCACGTTCGAGTACGCGGACCTGCGCGTGCGGATCGCCGACGGCGTCCTGGTGGCCGAGGCCACGGTGACGAACACGGGATCCCGCCCCGGCGTCGAGGTCGTCCAGTTCTACACCCACCAGCAGCGCTCCCGCGTCAAGCAACCGCTGCGCCGCCTGCGCGGGTTCGAGAAGGTACGCCTGGAGCCCGGTGAGAGCCGGGCCGTCGAGCTGCGCCTGCCGGTGTCCGAGCTGGCCTTCTGGGACGTCACCAGGAGCAGGTTCGTCGTGGAGAGCGCGCCGCACCAGCTCATGGTCGGCCGCAGCGCCACCGACCTGCGGTTGAGCGCCCGCTTCGAGGTCGAGGGCGAGACCGTCCCGCCCCAGTCGGGCACGCTGCGCGCGGCGGACCACGACGAGTACGACGCGATCACGTTCGTGGACGAGACCAGGGTGGACGGCGACGCCGTGCGGTCCGACGTGGAGGGCGCCTGGATCCTGTTCCGGCAGGTGGACCTGACCGGCGCCGCGACCTGCGTGGCGGAGGCGGGCAGCACGGAAGGCGGCATGATCACCATCCGCCGCGGCGACCCCCTCTACGGCCAGGCGCTGGCCACGTTCCCCGTGCCCCGGACCGACCGGTACGGCTATCACTCCGTCACGGCCTCGCTCTCGGGCGCCGAAGGGGTGCACGATCTCTATGTGGTGTTCGAGAACGAGGGCGTGACGCTGGCCCGGATCGACTTCGGAGCAGGGGCTTGAGCGGGCGGACGGTCACGATCGCCCAGGTCGCCAAGCACGCGGGTGTGGCCGTGAGCACGGTCTCGTACGTGCTCAGCGGCAAGCGGACGATCTCGGCCGACACCAGGCGGCGGGTGCTCGACAGCATCAGCGCGCTCGGTTACCACCCCAACGCCGGCGCCCGCGCGCTGGCCAGCAAGCGCTCCAACGTGATCGCGCTGGTGCTGCCGCTGCGGGCGGGCATGCACGTGCCCGTGCTGATGCGCTTCGCCAGCGCCGTCGTCACGGCCGCCCGCCGGTTCGACCACGACGTGCTGCTGCTGACCGCCGACGAGGGCACCGCGGGCATCCGGCGGGTGGCCGCGAGCGCGCTGGTGGACGCGCTCGTGCTCATGGACGTGGAGCTGGACGACCGCCGGGTGCCGCTGCTGCGGGAGCTGCCCGAGCCGAGCGTCCTCATCGGCTTCCCCGCCGAGCCGGCCGGGCTGACGTGCGTGGACCTCGACTTCGCCGCGGCGGGGGCGCGCTGCGTGGAGCACCTGGCCGAGCGCGGGCACGAGGAGATCGCGCTGCTCGGGGCGCCGTCGGTGGTGTACGACCGGGGCACCGGCTTCGCCACCCGGACCCGCGAGGGCTTCGTGGCGGCGCTGGACGACCACGGGCTCAAGGGCGTCGCGCTGCCGTGCGAGGAGACGTTCGACGAGGTGTACGAGACCGTCCGCGACCTCCTCCTCGACCGGCCGGGCCTGTCCGGGCTGGTCGTGCACAACGAGGCCGCGGTGAGCCACGTGCTGGCCGCGCTGCGCCAGCTCGACCGGCGGGTGCCGCACGACGTGGCCGTGGTGGCGATCTGCCCCGACGACGTGGCCGAACGGGCGAGCCCGCCGCTCACCTCTGTGCTGATCCCGGCCGAGGAGGTGGGCCGGGAGGCGGTCCGCCTCGTCATGGACAAGCTGGAGGGGCGTCCGGTCCCCGACTCCACCCTCCTCACGCCCCTCCTGGCCATCCGCGCCAGCAGCTGAGGCAAACACCTCCGCATCCCAAGTTTGCGGAAGGTAATCATCGGCAAACGCCGCGTATGTCAAATCTGCCGGTTTTTTAGCTGTATGTGGTTCCCTGTCGTATTTGCTGGGCAGGCTGGCGAAGGCGAAGGGGGAACACATGAGTACGTCTGTGCAACCGGCGGCAGCCGGTCAGGTCGGCGGGCGGGGCCCGACCGGCCTTGCCGACGTCATCGACACGATCCTCGACCGAGGCCTCGTGATAGACGCCTACGTCAGGGTGTCACTCGTCGGCATCGAGATCCTGACCATCGACGCGCGCGTCGTCGTGGCCAGTGTCGACACCTACCTGCGCTTCGCGGAGGCCGCGAACAGGCTGGACATGACCCAGAGCGAGAAGGGACTGCCCGACGTCATCGAGCGGGCGAAGGGCGTGCCGAGCCAGGACAAGACCAAGGAAGTGGTCCAGGGCGTGGTGGAGGCGGCGGGCGACACGCTCCGGGAGCTCACCGAGCCCAAACGCGACCCCGCGGCCGCGGCGGCCGAGCCGGAGGCGGAGGTCACCGTGGAGCGGGAACCCAAGGCTGCCCCCCGTAGGAAACCGCGGCCGAAGCGAGAGGAAGAGTAAGCACAATGGGACGTTCTACGAAGGTCTCCGGAGCCTCCGTGCCCAAGCAGGCCACCCGCCGCAGCCAGAACATCGGCACGTACGTCTACGGGATCGTGCTCGCCAACGCCAAGGTGACGTCGGACGAGCGCGGCCTGGGCGACCCGGCGGGCAAGGTCAAGCTCGTCAAACACGGCGACATCGCGGCCCTCGTCAGCGACGTCAACGTCGAGGAGCCCCTGGGCCGGCCGGGAGACTTCTTCGCGCACGAAGGATTGCTGGACGCCATGGCGGCCAAGGGCCCGGTGCTCCCGTTCCGGTTCGGGGCGGTGCTGGCCAGCGCGGACGCCGTCGTGGACGAGCTGCTCGCGCCGCACGAGGACGACTTCCTCGCCGCGCTGGACGAGCTCAAGGGACAGGCCGAGTACGTCATCAAGGGCCGCTACGTCGAGCAGGCCGTGCTCACCGAGATCCTCGCCGAGAGCCCGGAGGCGGCCGGCCTGCGCGAGGCCATCCGCGGCAGGTCGGAGGACGCGACCAGGAACGAGCGGATCCGGCTCGGCGAGATCATCACGGCCTCGATCGAGGCCAAGCGCGACCTGGACACCCGCCTGCTCCTCGACGCCCTGACCGGCCACTACGTCCAGGGGGTCATCCGGGAGCCCACGCACGAGCAGGACGCCGTGCACGTGGCGCTGCTCGCGAAGTCCAGCGACCAGAAGGCGCTGGAGAAGGCCGTGCGGGACTTCGGGGAGCGCTGGGAGGGCCGCGTGACCATGCGGCTGCTGGGGCCCATGGCCCCGTACGACTTCGTCACCGCGCAGGCGTAGGGGGGCGCGAACCGTGGGTCTGGTGAGCACCATCTTCACGTGGCCGCTGGCGCCGGTTCGCGGGTTGATCCGGCTCGCTGAGCTGATCCAGGACCAGGCCGACCGGGAGCTGCACAACCCGGCCGCCGTGCGCAGGAAGCTGGAGGAGATCGAGGCGGCCAGGGAGGCCGGGGAGATCACCGAGGAGGAGGAGCGCCGGGCCGTCGAGCAGGTGCTGCAGGGAGCGATGGGGAGATGAACCGATGACCATCAGGCGGCCGACCGCCGAGAAGACGACGACCACGAGGCGGCCGGCCGCCGAGAAGACGACGACCGCCAGGCGGGCGACCGCCGAGAAGCCGAGAACGCAGGCGCCGCGACCGCCGGCGCCGGAGCCGCAGCTGACCGCGGTGACGGCCGGCGGGGTCGGCATGCGCCACATCGAGGACCTGACCACGAAGCGGGCCGAGGGCATCACCTCGGTACAACGCACGGAAGGCGGCTGGCTGATCAACGTCGAGGTCGTCGAGGACCGCCGCATCCCGTCGTCGGGGGACATGCTCGCGGTCTACCAGGCCGAGATCGACGGGGAGGGCAGCTTGCTGTCATATCGGAGGATCCGCAGATACCGGCGGTCCAACGCCGACTACGGTGAGGCGGTCTGAGATGGACAGAGTTTCACAGTCGGGTCCTGTGGTCCGTCCGACGTACGGCTCGGGGCCGGGGAGCCGCGAGCCGGCCAACCTCGGCGACATCCTGGAGCGCGTGCTCGACCGGGGTGTGGTGATCGCCGGAGACATCCGGGTGAACCTGCTGGACATCGAGCTGCTGACGATCAAGCTGCGGCTGCTGATCGCCTCCGTGGACACCGCCAGGGAGCTCGGCATCGACTGGTGGGAGCACGACCCGTGGCTGTCGGGACGCGACCGCGAGCTGGTGGAGGAGAACCGCCGCCTGCGCCGCCGCCTGTCGGCTGTCGAGGGACACGACGCCGAGGGGCACGGGGTGCAGGCACACGGGGTCGCCGGGCATGCGGTCGAGGGGAGGGCCGGTGGCTGAGGAGGGTCAGGGCACGTACCTCTACGCGGTGGCCCGCGACTCGTTCTTCGAGTGCCCGCCCGGTGTGGCGGGCGCGTCCGTACGCGCGATCAGCCGCAACGGGCTCGTCGCCTACGTGAGCACGGTGCCGCTCGACCAGTTCGGGGAGGAGCCGCTGCGGCGGTCCCTGGAGGACCTGGACTGGCTGGCGGAGACGGCGCGCGCCCACCACCGGGTCGTCGACGCCGTCGCGGCGGCCACGACGACGGCGCCGGTGCGGCTCGTCACGGTGTACGAGGACGACGGCCAGGTGGGCGACCTGCTGGACCGGCGCGGGGACGACTTCCTGGAGCTGCTCGACCAGGTCACGGGCCGCAGGGAATGGGGCGTCAAGGCCTACGCCACCCCGGCCACCGACCCCCGCGCCCCGGACCCCACCGCCGACGGCGGCCATGCCGGCCGCCAGGGGGCGGGCGACGGGCCCGCCGGTCGTGAGGGGACGGGCGACAGGCATGCCGGACGCCTGGGGATGGGCGAGGGACATGCCGGACGCCAGGCGACGGGCGAGGGACATGCCGGACGTCCGGGACCGGGCGACCGGCAGGCGGGGCGGCCGGGGACGGCGTACCTGCAGCGGCGGCGCGCCAGCCTGCGCGGCCGGGAGCAGGCGCGCCGGCAGGCGCTGCGCCGCGCCGACCACATCCACCAGGCCCTGTGCGCCCTCGCCGCCGCCGGTTGCCGCCACCGCACCCAGGACCCGCGCCTGTCCGGCCGCGACGACGTGATGTTGCTGAACGGCGCCTACCTGGTGGACGAGGCCCGCGACGCCGAGTTCGCGGAGCTGGCGGGCACCCTGGGCGGCGACGGCGTGGAGATCCGCATGACCGGCCCCTGGGCGCCCTACTCGTTCACGGTCCTGGAGGCGACGTGAGGCGGGACGTGCTGGCCGACGACCGGCTGCCGCCCGAGCGCGTGGCCCTCGTGGACCTGCTGGACCGGCTGCTGGCCGGGGGCGTCGTGCTGACCGGCGACCTGGTGCTGTCCATCGCCGACATCGATCTGGTGCACATCTCACTGCGCACGCTGATCGTGTCGGTGGACGAACTCGAAGGGAGCTCGTGAGCCGCCATGGAGACGCCCCGCTGGCGCATCGCCGCGGACTCGGACACGGTCGAGCGCGACCTGACCCGCCTCGTCCTCACCCTCGTCGAGCTGGTACGCCAGCTCGTGGAGCGCCAGTGCGTACGCCGCATGGACCAGGGCAACCTGACCGACGAGCAGATCGAGGTGCTCGGCGTCACCCTGATGCGCCTGGAGGAGGCGATGGGCGACCTCTGCGCGCGCTTCGACCTCACCCCGGAGGACCTCAACCTCGACCTCGGCCCGCTGGGCACCCTCCTGCCGGCGAACTGACCGTCAGCGCCCGTACCCGCTCACGCCCACGGGCACGCTCGCGTCCACGGCCACGATGACGGGCGCCGCCGACTCGGGGCCTGCCGCGCCGTACAGCTCGATGAGCTGCAGCTCGCCGGCCATCTTCGCGGCCACGGCGGCCGCGGCCGCCTCGTCGGGCACCGCCACGAAGGTGGTCCTGCCGCCCGCCTCCCTCTCGTGCACGACCCGGTCCACCTCGGGATCGGCGTCCTCGTGCACGATGACGAACGCCTCCGACAGCGCCTCTCCGGCCTCGAACCGCGCCTTGTACGAGGCCACGTTCGTCAGCGACTCGAACCCGTAGTAGATCGCGCCGACCGTCGCCTTCCCGGCCGCGACCCGGCGGGCCTCGGCGTGCCACACCGCGCCGAACCCGCCGCACAGCTCGACCTGGTCGGCCCCCTCGCCCACCAGCCCCGCCACCAGGTCCACCATCTGGGCGGGCTCGGCGACGGCGCGTACCCGGGTGCGTCCCCGGCCGTTCTCGACCACCATCACGTCGGCCTGCGGATCCGCTCCGGCCTCCTCGTAGATGATCACTCTGTCGTGTGCCATGACCTCACTCCTTGGTTACCTGTGTCCTGGGACCAGGTTGCTACCTCAACCAAAGTCGAGGTCAAGGGTTTCTCACCTCTCGCGCACCGCCAGGCCGGGATAGTCGAGGACCAGCCCCGACGCGTCGAAGACCAGCCGGCACGTGACGCCGAAGACCGGCGCCGCGTAGTCGTAGCACCGGCGCCCACCCTCGTCGGGCACGCGTGCGTAGTGCTGGTCGAGCCGCTCGATCCCGAGGTCGAGGGCCCGGACGAAGGCCGCCGGCGCGGCTGACCCGGCCCCTTCCGCCAGGCCCAGCCGGTGCACGGGGAACGTGTTCGTCATCGCCGACGACTCGAGGTCGATGTCCAGGCAGCCGTCCAGGTGCGGCGCCGGTGCGCCGTCCACCCGCCAGCGGCCCGCGCCGTCGGCCTCCACGAGCGTGCGGCGGGTCCCGGAGGCCGTGCGGCCGGTGATCCGGGCGCGGCGCGTGGCCCAGGTGGCGTCCACGTCGATGACGTAGTCCACGATCCAGGCCAGCCCGTCCTCGACCGCCGTCGTGCAGCCCTCGATCCGCCGCCCCTGGAAGCGCACGACCTCGAAGCCGGTGCGCGCGTCGAGATGCCGCCAGGCCGCGGTCTCGGGCAGGGGCGCGAACGTCACGTACCGATCCTGCCACGCCCCTCATGGCGAGCCCGGCTGCCCGGGAGATGCCACGGCAGGACGACCGGCGCGGCCGGAAGCTCCCCGGCGGCGAGCCGCGCCACCAGCGGCCCGAGCCCGCTCGGCACCACGGGCTCGTCGCTGTCGGCCAGCCGGTCCAGCTCGGCGAGGGCCCACCAGTGGAAACGGTCGGTCGCCGCCCGCTCCTCCTCGTCCATGCCGGAGGTGTCCACCTCCAGCCCGTTCACCCGCAGCAGGAAGTAGGAGTCGCGGGAGTAGAACCGCTGCCCGGCCACCGACCAGCCGCCCTCGCTGGTCGCCACCACCGGCCCGAGCGCCTCGGGGTCCACCACGTGCCCGAGCTCCTCCCGCAGTTCCCTCGCGGCGGCCTGCCGCGCGCTCTCCCCGGGATCGAGGCCCCCTCCCGGCGTGAACCACGCGTACGGCGGATCGTCCACCTGCAGCAGCTGGCCCCGGTAGAGGAGGATCCGGTCGGCGTGGTCGAGCAGCAGCACGCGTGCCGTCGCCCGCACGATCACTTCGCTCATTCGGTCATCTCCACGGTGATGGCCCAGCGCTCGTGGTCCCGCCAGGCGCCGTCGATGTACTGGAAGTTGGGCGAGTAGCCCTCGCGCTGGAAGCCGACGCGCTTGATCAGGCTCAGGGAGGCGGTGTTCGACGGCTGGATGTTGGCCTCCAGGCGATGCAGCTCCATCTCGCCGAACGCGTGCCGGACGAGCAGCCCGAGGCCCTCGGTCATGTACCCGCGGCCGGTCGTGGAGGCGTAGGCGGAGTAGCCGATCGTCGCGCTCTGGTGGGTTCCCCGGATGATGTTGTTGACGTTGACCCGCCCGACGATCCCGCCGGTGTCGCTCCGGCAGATGAGGAACCCCTCGTGGAGGGGTCCGTCGAACCTGGTCAGATAGCTCTCGAAGTCCTCGAACGTGACGATGGGCGGGCCGGGCATCCATCGGGCGAGCATCTTCGCGCTCTCCGTGTGCAGGGCCGACAGCTCCTCGAAGTCCTGCAGGCAGACGTAACGGATGGCCACTCGTGGCCCTTGGGCAAAATAGAGCACATCAGACATTCTGCGGCCAGGCGTCGCAGTGCCACGCTCGCCCGTCCCACGCGACAGGAAACGGCACCGCGTACGGCAACGGCGCCCCCCACACCCGCCCAGCCGGCCCGTCGCGCCCGCACAGCTCGGTGAGCCCGATGGTCAGGCTCCCGACATGCCCCACGACGGCGACCGTCCCACCCGGATGGGCCGCGACGATCGAGGTCAGGGCGGCGACGACGCGGGCGGTGACGGCATGCCCGTCCTCGCCGTCGCCCACCGCCTCGCCCAGCTCCCCGTCCACGACCCACGAGCGCAGGACCTCGGCCGTACGCTTGCGCACCGCCGCGTCCATCGCGCCCTCGAACCGCCCGAGCCCGATCTCCACCAGCTCCGGAACGAGCACCACGCCCACCTGCAAGGTGCCCGCGATGATCTCCGCGGTCTGCCGGGCCCGGACCGCGTCACTGGCGTACACCCGGGTGACCCCTTCGCCCCGCAACCGCAGCGCCGCCTCCGCCGCCTGCACCCGCCCCTTCGAGGTCAGCTCCGCGCCCGGCAGCGCTCCCGAGGCGCCGAGCACGACGTTCTCGGACTCGCCGTGGCGCAGGCACAGGAGACGAACATGATCACCCATGCCCGAAACCCTACGAGACAGGCACCCCCGCGGAACCGCCACCGCCCCGCTCAGGATCCGCAGGGGCCGACCGGGTGCCATCCGGCACGGGATCCGCGCCCTCCGAGCCTCCACCGCTCGGTGTGGGGTCGGCTCCGGTGGGACCACCGTCGGGAGCTTCGGCTGGGCGGTCGTAGATCCCGACGGCCCACCTGCCCGGCCGTTCACCCACCCTGGCCGACAGCCGTTCGAGCACTCCGGCACGCCTCAGCGCGACAAGATCGGCCCGCTCATCGCACTCTTCCCGCGACTTCACGAACGACGGGCACCTGATGTCGGCCGCTTGCGCCATCTCCCGAACAGGGGCATCCGCCGGAAACACCCACACCTGCAAGGACTGCGGCCGCTCCAGCCAGCCATCGGGTGCCGAGCGCTCGTCGTGATGCCCGGATTGCACACTCCCGCAGCGTGCGGCCCCACCCCCCATTTCGCCGCCCTTGAGCCGCTGCTTCGTGACCACCCACGCCCGAGGGTCGTCGCAGACCACCTTGTATCCAGTGAAGTAGCTGGTCGGAGTGTAGGTCACCGTCCGGGCGGCGCCCATGGTGCCGAACCGCTCGGAGTGGATGAGGGAGAGGTCGAACCTGGTGGCTCCCAGCACCACCTTGAACTCCTCGGGGATCTCCAGCTCGGGCTCCACCCGGGCCGAGTTCGCAGGACGCTGGGCGACCGTCGCCTGGTCCGCCGCCCGCGGTCCGATCAGCAGGGTGTTCGCCAGCCCGGCGGCGGAGACGGTGAGGGCCAGCGCCGCCCCGGCCGTCACCGCCCGCCGCGTACGACGTATGCGGCGCCCCCGCCGTACGATCGCGTCGAGGTCGGCGGCCGGTTCGCCGCCGGCACGTTCCCGGCTCCGCTCGTCCAGAAGTTGTCCCAGCCCGCTCTCGGTGTGCCTCATCGCTGGACCCTCTCCAAGTTCATGGTCTGAATGTCCGGATCGACCCGCAGACGGGTGAGCGCCCGGCTGAGCTGGCTCTTCACCGCTCCGATCGAGCAACCGACGATGTCGGCGATCTGGGCGAGCGTCCGCCCCTCGAAGTAGTGCAGGACGATCACCGCCCGCTGGCGCGGTGACAGCGCCCCGATCGCGCCCCAGAGCGCGACCTGGTCGTCCACCTCCGTGGCGGGATCGCGCGGATCGGCCGTTTCGGGCAGGCTCTCGGTCGGCACCTCCCCGCGCCACCGCCTGCGCCACCACGACGCGTGGGTGTTCACGATGATGCGGTAGACGTAGCGATCGGGATCACCCTCGATCCGCTGCCACACCGTCCAGGCCTTGGCCAGCGCGGTCTGCACCAGATCCTCGGCCGCTCCCCAGTCCCGGGAAAGGAGGTAGGCCATCCGGCACAGCCGTAAGTGCCGATGCGCCACGTACTCCGCGAACCCGTCGTCCATCCAGCATCTCCGTCTCGTCGCTTCCAGCGATGACTACCGCCTGGGAAGCCCGTCCGGTTTACCGCCGGACCCGACGAAATCGACGGAGAACCTGGAAGCGGCCTCAGCCCTCGGCCGGTCGCCGCCGCCCAAGCCGATCGATCTCCAGGAGAAGGTCATCGAGGCACTCCTCCGGTGACCGCCCGGCCGTGTCGACGGTGATGTGATCCCGGTCCCAGGGTTCGTACTCGCGCTCCACAACCTCCTGCCAGTCAGGCAACCGCAGATCGGGAATGTCCACCGAACGCGCCGCCACCCGCTCCCGATGCTCCTCCGGATCGGAGCAGACCACCTCCACCTCCGCAACCGCCACCCCGGCCCGCGCCCCCACGTCCCGCCACGCGTCACGCGTGATCCGCAGGGGGTTCACCGATTCCGCGATGACGGTGAACCCTTGGCGCAGATGATCCTCGGCCAGGGCATGGCCGACGACGTAGCCGACGGGCCCGAGCGGGTGACGGGCCAGGCCGGAGCGGACGATCGCCTGCTCGATGGTGTCGACACGGACGTGAACCGCGCCCAGCCGCCCGGCCAGAAGCCGAGCCAGAGTCGTCTTCCCCGTGGCAGGCAGGCCGCCGATGACGATGAGCATGCCTCCTGTCGTGCCGCCCACGTGGGTCATCGGAGCGGCGGCCCGGACAGATGCGCCCCCTGGCCCACCTGGTAAGCCTCCTGCAACCACCCGGCGAACTCGTCGTCCAGATCGTCGGGCGAGCTCACCCGCCAGTGGAGCACGTAGAGGCGCTTGGTGTACGGGGAAGAACTGACGATCCGCCGATCCGTGAACGTACGCCGCAGGTCCATGTATCCCCTGAGCTCCCCGTCCTTCGGGACCGCGCCGGCGAACCCGCGACGCTCGCCCTTCAGGACGATCGCCGACTTGGTCACCGAGTAGGTGAACGGCCCGCATCCCTCGGCCAGCTCGATGAAGCGCTGATAGAGGGAGACGACCCCGGCGGGCTTGCCGCTCAGATGGCGCTCCACAGTCCACTCGTCGCTGTCCATTGCGCGATGGTAACGAGCCGCACCGACACAATCCGACGGCGCCGCACCAGCGACGCTCCTGGCCGGCGTGGCGGAGTTCGAGGAACTCGCCCCCGCCCTGGCCGGGACGGGCCGAGCCAGGTGCCCGGGGACGAACAATAAGAAGCCCCGGACCGTGATCAGTTCACGATCCGGGGCTTCTGAGGGCCTGTTACCAGTCTCCGCCGCCGAAGTCTCCGCCGCCGAAGTCGCCGCCACCGCCGAAGTCGCCCCAGCCGCCGCCGTCGCCGCCGCCGAAGTCACCGCCTCCGGCGTCGCCGCCGCCGCCGTCCGCGTAGCCGGCGCCGTAGCCGCCGTAGCCGAAGCCGCCGCTGAGCATGCTGCCCATCATGGTGCCGATGAACATGCCGGTCATGACGTCGCCGAAGCCGCCGTAGTAGCCGTACGCGTACGGCTGGTACGCCGGGCCGGCGTCGTAGTAGGGCCGGCGCTGGCCGTCGACCATGACCTCGCGCATCTGCGGGTCGAAGCCGCGCTCCACGGCCTCGGCGTCCATCTTGCAGGCGGGCACGTCGCGCACCGCGCCACCGGGCGGGGCCCAGCGGACGTCGCGGAGGGACGGGCCGTGCTGCGGGTTGAAGAAGCAGGGCGCGCGCCGCTCGGGCACCGGGTCGTTGTTGACCTTGGCCTTCACCACGGCGAGCGCGTAGCGGCCGTCCTCGAGGGTCTGGGTGACCTCGCGGACCTGGTCGGGCCGCTGCACGGTGGCGAGCTGCGTCTTTGCCTTCTCGTAGGAGTCGAGCGCCGTCTGCCACTCGTCGATGTGCTTGCCGCTCTCGCCGGACAGCGACACGTCGGTGTCGAGGGCGGTGATCTCCTCGCCCAGCTTGGTGACGTCCTCGTCCACGGTCTGCTTGACCGCGGCCAGGTCCTTGGCCTCCTGGATGGCCCGCTTCTTCTTCTTGTTGCTGGAGTAGAGGAAGTAGCCGCCACCGCCGACCACGACCAGGGCGCCCAGGGCGATCAGCGCGGCCGTGCCGCCGGCACCCGGGTTGGCCTGACTGCCGGAGTCGAGGGCCGAACGGTCACCCCGCGCGGCCATGTCCACCCGGTTGGCGAAGTCCTTCATGCCGGCCACGAGGTCGCCGGAGTTGGCGGTCACCGCGCGGTTGGCGAGCTCGCCCGCCAGGCCCGCCGTGCGAAGGGCGCTCGAGCCCGCGAAGAGCGTCGTGCCGTCGATGACGGCGATCGTCGCCCGGTTGCGGCCCGCGGCCGTCAGCTCCGTGCTGAGCTGGGACATGTAGGGCTCAATGCTGGAGTTGTCCACCGTGCCATCCGGGAGCGCCACGGCGTAGATCTTGGTGTCCGCGCCCTTCAGCGCGTCATTGATCTCACTCTGCTGATCCGACGACAGAGCGGAGCCGGACACCGCGTAGAGCGGAGCGTTCTTCCAGTTGGACACCACTGACTTCGCGTCAGGGGGAGCCGCCGCGTTGGCGGCAGGGGACAGCGCAAGAACGACGATCAGACCGGCGATCAGAGCCGCGATCGCGGCCCCTGCTCGGCGCAGCGAATGGGTCATTGGCAGCAAGCCTCCTTCGCCCTTCAGGACGAACGGGCGGTCGGCAAAGTTCCTCACTCCGCACGCTACCCGTCCGGGGACTCGCAGGTGCACATCGTGGACGAAGTGCGGGCACTGGTTCTACGCGGGACCGGTCGATCGCCGGTCAAGAGTCCTTTACGAGAACCGCTCAGGCGTCCTTGATCTCGCAGATCGTGGCGCCGGACGTCACCGTCTGCCCGATCGCCGCCGCCAGCCCGGTGATCGTGCCCGACTTGTGGGCGGTCAGCGGCTGCTCCATCTTCATGGCCTCCAGCACCACCACCGTGTCGCCCTCGTTCACCGCGTCCCCGTCGGAGGCCACGACCTTGACGATCGTGCCCTGCATCGGGCTGACGAGCGAGTCGCCGCCGGCCGCGGACTTCCTGGCCCCGCCGGCCCCGCGCCGGGGAGCCTTGTTCGCGACGGGCGTAGCGGCGGACGTGCCCAGCCCCGCGGGCAGGACGACCTCCAGCCGCTTGCCCCCGACCTCGACCGTGACCGTCTCCCGGGCGCCGGCGGGCTCGTCGGCGGCCACCTCCCCCTCGTACGGCCGCACCGGGTTGTCCCACTCCGTCTCGATCCACCGCGTGTGCACGGAGAACGGCTCCGACGCGAACGCCGGATCCGCGACCACCGCCCGGTGGAACGGCAGCACGGTGGGCATCCCGCCGATCTCGAACTCCGCCAGCGCCCGCCGCGACCGCTCCAGCGCCTCCCGGCGCGTGCGCCCGGTCACGATCAGCTTGGCCACCAGCGAGTCGAACGTCCCCGGCACCGTCATCCCGGCCTCGTAGCCGGCGTCGAGGCGCACCCCCGGCCCCGAGGGCGGGCGCATGGTGGTCAGCGTGCCGGGGGCGGGCAGGAAGTCGCGCCCGGCGTCCTCGGCGTTGATCCGGAACTCGATCGAGTGCCCGCGCAGCACCGGGTCGCCGTAGCCGAGCGGCTCGCCGTCGGCGATCCGGAACATCTCGCGTACGAGGTCGATCCCCGAGACCTCCTCGCTGACCGGGTGCTCGACCTGCAGCCGGGTGTTGACCTCCAGGAAGGAGACCGTCCCGTCCTGCCCGACGAGGAACTCGCACGTCCCGGCCCCGACGTAGCCGGCCTCCTTGAGGATGGCCTTGGAGCCGGCGTAGAGGATCTCGACCTGCTCGTCGGTCAGGAACGGCGCCGGCGCCTCCTCCACCAGCTTCTGGTGGCGGCGCTGGAGCGAGCAGTCGCGGGTGCTCACCACGACCACGTTGCCGTCGCGGTCGGCCAGGCACTGCGTCTCGACGTGGCGGGGCCGGTCGAGGTAGCGCTCGACGAAGCACTCGCCGCGCCCGAACGCGGCGACCGCCTCGCGTACGGCCGACTCGTACAGCTCGGCGACCTCCTCCAGCCTGCGCGCCACCTTGATGCCGCGCCCGCCCCCGCCGTACGCGGCCTTGATCGCGATCGGCAGCCCGTGCTCCTCCGCGAACGCCACCACCTCGGAGACCCCGCTCACCGGGTCCTTGGTGCCCGCGACCAGCGGCGCGCCGACCTTCTGCGCGATGTGCCTGGCCCGCACCTTGTCGCCGAGCGCGGCGATCGCGGCCGGCGGCGGGCCGATCCAGACCAGGCCGGCGTCGATGACGGCCTCGGCGAAGGAGGCGTTCTCGGCCAGGAAGCCGTAGCCGGGGTGCACGGCGTCGGCGCCGGAGCGGCGCGCGACGTCGAGTAGCTTGGCGATGTCGAGGTAGGTCTCGGCGGGGGACCGGCCGCCCAGCGCGTACGCCTCGTCGGCGACCCTGGCGTGCAGGGCGTCGAGGTCCTGGTCGGCGTAGACCGCGACGCTGCCGATCCCGGCGTCCCCGCACGCGCGGGCCACGCGCACGGCGATCTCGCCCCGGTTGGCGATCAGAACCTTCCGCACCGGCCTTCATCCTTCCTCCTGGGGCCTCCTGGGTGCTCAGCGACCCAGGTACGCGCCGCCGTTCACGTGGACCACCTGCCCCGTTACGTGCCTGGCTCCCGCGGAGGCCAGGAACAGAACGGTATCGGCCACGTCGGCGGGGCTGCCAGGACGGCCGTTGCGGGTGTTCTCCACGCGGGCCCTGATGCCGTCCTCGGTCAGCCGGCCGCGGAAGAACTCGGTGTCCAGGACGAGGCCGGGGGAGACGACGTTCGCGGTGATGCCCTTGGGGCCCAGTTCGGCGGCCAGGTCGGCGGTCCAGGACTCCATGGCGGCCTTGGCGGCGCCGTACGAGCCGGAGCCGGTGCCCCTGGCGGCGATCGAGCCGATCGAGACGATCCGGCCGCCGTCGCCCATCCGCGCGGTCAGCGCGGTGGTGACGAGCACGGCGGACATGAGGTTGGCGTTGAGGTTGGCCCACCACGCCTGGGCCACGTCCATCAGCTCGTCGGACCACCTGCGGCCGAGGTTGGTGTTGCCGCCGGCGTTGTTGACCAGCACGTCGACCCGCTCCGGCAGGCTGCGCAGCGCCTCCCGCACCTCGCCGGGGCTGGTGGCGTCGAACGCCGCGTACGCCGCCCCCAGACGCTCGGCGGCCTCCTTGAGCACCTGCTCGCGGCGGCCGGTGATGGTGACGTGGTCGCCCAGCGAGACGAACGCCTCGGCGATCGCGTATCCGATGCCGGTCCCGCCGCCGGTCACGACTATCTCGCGCATGAGCCGACAGCTCCCGATGCGATCCGAACAATCCTCGGGTAGACCATAGCCTCTCGGCATAACGCGGGCGACGGGTGGTGGCCCTTCCTTAGTGTGAGGGCGCTTTCACAGGTTCCAGGAGGTATGCATGAGCCAGAGCATGCTCGGCGGCGACCCCGCGGAAATGCAGCAGATGTCCACGCAGTTCACGCAGCAGTCGGAGGCGGTCCGCACCACCATGACCGCGCTCGACCGTGAGGCCGCCAAGGTCGGCACCGCGTGGACGGGGCCGGGAGCGCAGCGCTTCCAGCAGGCGTGGCAGAACTACCGCACCGCGTTCCAGCGCATGACCGAGGAACTCGCGGAAGCTTCGCGGGTCATCGGGACCTACCGGCAGAACATCGAGTCCGCCACGAAATGATCAACGAGAGGGGCCCTGGCGAGGGAGCTGGGGCTTCTTTCCGTTGAACGGGCCCGCGTGGATGAGCGGCGAGCGCGGAGCCCTGGCCGCCCGCTCGAACGCCGATTGACGGTTGACGGTCAGAGAGCGCGACCGAAACCCCTGATGCTTATGGGGCTTATTTGATTAAATGTCCTCCGATCATGACGTAATCCCGAAAGGACGGTCATGGCGGAGAAGGACGCCTCCCAGCCGGAGCGGATAGGTGGCTATGAGCTCACCGGCCGCCTGGGTGAGGGGCCGCGTGGCGTCGTCTACCTGGGCCGGGAGTCCGAAGAGGCGCCCCGGGTGGCCGTCAAGACGCTGAGCGTCGCCCCTGACGCCGACCCCGGGTTCGGGGCCAGGCTGAAGAGCGTCACGCGGGTGTCCAGCTCGTACGTGGCCCGCACGTTCGACGCCGGCACCGACCACGGGCGGGCGTACGTGATCAGGGAGCACATCGAGGGCCGGTCGCTGGCCGAGACCGTCGCGGCGGACGGGCCGCTGACCGGGGACGCGCTGGAGCGGGTCGCGGTGGGCACGCTGACCGCGCTGACCGCCGTCCACCTGGCCGGATTCGCGCACCGCGGCCTCACCCCGTCGAACGTGATCCTCACCGTCGAGGGGCCGCGCGTCACCGACATTGAGATCGGGGATCCGGCCGGCGAGATCGGCCACCGGGCGCCCGAGCAGCTCGGCGGGCTGCAGTACGGGCCGTACGCCGACGTCTTCTCCTGGGCCACGACCGTGGTGTTCGCCGCCACCGGGTCCGCACCCTTCGGGCACGACCCGGAGAACGTGCTGAACGGGGAACCCGAGATCGGGGAGCTGCCCGAGCCGCTGCGGCAGGTGGTGCTGGCCGCGCTCACCAAGAAGGCGGACGGGCGGCCCACGGCGTACACGGCGTTGCTGCGGTTGCTGGGCGACCGCAACGCGCCCGTGCCCGCACCGCCGGCCGCCGAGAGCTCAGTGCCGCCCGCCGCTGCCGAGAGCCCAGTGCCGCCGCCGGCGATCCTGCCCATCCAGCTGCCCATCCAGCTGCCCGTCGACGGCGCTCAGACGCCGCTGATGCCGCCGCCCGCAGCCCCCATGGACCGACACCCCGTCCAGCCCGCACCGGTCCAGCCCGCACCGGTCCCGCCCGGCCCCATGGACCCGGGGCCGATCGGAGCGGTCCCGATGGAGCCGATGGCGCAGGCCCCGATGGACCAGGGGCCGATGGGACACGGGCCGGCCGGGCCGGCGGGGCCCGCGTACGAGCCTCAGATGTGGGGACCTCCGCCCGGCCCCGCTCAGCAGGGCCCGCCCCAGCCTCCGGCACCCCCGGCAGTGCCCGGGCAGGGCGACGGGCGGGAGCGCAGGCCGTTCCCCGTGGGGCTCGTGGCGGGCCTGACCGCCGTCGTGCTCCTGTCGGGCCTCGGCGTGTGGGGCGCGAGCCAGTACTCCGGCAAGGTCAAGTTCGCCCCGATCGCCGCCGCCACCCAGGAGGCCACCGGGGGCGGTGCCTTCTCCGCCCTGAGCCAGGGGGAAGGGGCCGTGACGGGCGCGCCCACGCAGCCGCAGGCCGAGATGACCGCGCCGTGGGTGGACACGGCCAGCCCGGACGAAAGCGGCGTCGGCCCGATGATGCTTCCCACCGAGGACCCGACCGGCTCGCCGACGGTCCCGGTGCTCACGACGGTGCCGACCCCCGGACCGATCTCGACGCAGCCGGTGCCACTCCCCACCGCCCAGCCCACGGGGACGCAGCAGCCACAGCCGTCGGCGAAGCCCACCAAGAGCCCCAAGCCCAAGGCCACGGTCACCAAGACGGTTCCGCACTCCAGGAGGCCGACGCCGAGCCCGACGCGGACCACCGAGGAGCCCGCGCCCACCCCGACGAGGACCACATCGAGGCCGGCGCCCACCAGGACGACGCAGGAGCCGAAGCCGACTCCGACGAAGACGACCCAGAAGCCGACGCCGACCAGGACGACCCAGAAGCCGACGCCGACCAAGACGACCCCGCCGCCCGTCAAGAAGAACCCCTACACCGCGGCCCAGGTGTGCGGTGGCGGTTTCGTCGTCCAGCGGTCGAGCTCGTTCACCGGCGGCACCACGTACCAGCTGTGGAACAACAGCACGGGGCAGAACTGCGTGGTCACCCTCAAGTCAGGCGCGGACGTCGGCAGATCCACCCGGGTGAGCGCCACTCTGGAGGTGCAGGGCGGTGGCAGCAAGACCGACGCCGGGAATTTCGAGTATTACGCCGGCCCGGTCATCCTGGCGGCCAAGGGCAAGTGTGTCCGCTACTCCGGCAGCACGGGTTCAGGGAGCACGAGTGCGGGGTGGGCCAACTGCGGCTAGGTTGCGTCTACGCTTGCCCGTCATGATTGGTCGCGCCCTTTTCGCGAGCCTGATCGCCCTGCACGTCCTCGGGGCTCCGGCGGCCGCCGCACCCGAGGACTGCAACCCGGAGAAAGGCACGCTGAAGCTGCCGGCCAGCGAGCCGTGGGCGCAGAAACGGCTCGACATCAAGAACGCCTGGCGGCTGACCAGGGGCGCCGGCGTGACGGTCGCGGTCGTCGACAGCGGCGCCGACTACCACCCGCAGGTCCAGCTCTCCAAGATCATTGACGAGACGCACACCGGTCACCGCGACTGCGTGGGCCATGGGACGGCCGTCTCGGGCATCATCGGCGCCCGCTATCTGGCCGGCGTGCCCTTCCACGGCGTCGCGCCCGACGCCGAGATCGTGATGCTCAAGCAGAGCAACAAGCCCGAGGGCGAGATCAACAAGCTGGTCGACGCCATCAACGACGCCGTCGCGGCCAAGGCGGAGGTGATCAACGTCTCCGTGCGCGCCTCCGACCATCCCGGGCTGCGCGCCGCCGTCCAGCGCGCGCTCGACCAGGACATCGTGGTGGTCGCCGCGGCCGGGAACGTCACAGGCCCCGACGACGAGGACGTGCCCGCCTATCCCGCGGCGTACGAGGGCGTGCTGTCCGTGGGCGCGGCCACCCCCGACGGCCGCCGCGCCGACTCCTCCAACGCCACCACCCCGGTCGGCGTGCTCGGCCCCGGCACGGAGATCACCGCTCCCTGGCCGGGTCGCGCCTACAAGCGTGGCCTGCAGGGCACCAGCTTCGCCACGCCCTACGTGGCGGGCACCGCCGCGCTCGTGCGGGCCCGCTTCCCGAAGCTCACCCAGGAGCAGGTACGCCGCCGCATCATCGCCACCGCCGACGGCACCGCCGGTGTGGGCACCGGCGCGGGAATGGTGAACCCGGTGCTCGCTCTCACGGCTGTGCTGCCTTACGAAGCCGTCAACGCGCCCGTGGTGGCCGAGCCGCCGCCCACCGCGCTGCCGGCGGACGCCATCGCCAAGGTCCCTCCCCGCGACGAGACCGCCATCGGCATCTCCATGGCGGTGGGATTCGGCGCGGTGCTGACGATCGCGGTGGCGGGCGCGCTCGCGCTGCTCGTTCCCCTGGGCCGGCGCAGGGGCTGGCGGCCCGGCCGGCCGTCCTGAGGGTTGCGGTTCGGTGAATTATCGATTTGCTGACGAAACCACTGATGCGAATGTGACGGATTTGGTTGAATGTCCCCTTGAGATCTTGCAGTAACTGAAGGGACAGAGATGCATCCCGTGCGGCCGGGCGACCCCGAGAAGCTGGGCGCGTACGTCATCTCAGGACGCCTTCCCGATGGGCCGAACGGTACGGCCTATCTCGGCAAGGAGTCCGAGGACGCGCCCCTGAGAGTGATCAAGTTATTGCCCGCCGCCCCTGAACAGGGCGGCGACGACATTGCTCGGCTCACTGGGGTGCAACGCGTCTCCAGCTCGTACATCGCGAGGACCCTGGAAGCCGGCCGGCACGGTGATCTGCCCTACGTCGTGCGCGAGTACGTCGAGGGGCGCAGCCTCGCCGAGATCGTGGCGGAGGACGGTCCGCTCGACGCCGACGCGCTCGAGCGGGTGGCGGTGGGTGTGCTGACCGCGCTGACCGCGGTGCACCTGGCCGGCATCACGCACCGCGGGCTCACCCCGCACAACGTGATCATCGGTGCCGACGGCCCCCGGGTGACGGACGTCGACCTCGGAGAACCCGCCGGTGAGGCGGGGTACCGCGCTCCCGAGCAGCTCAGGGGACTGAGGTACGGGCCGTACGCCGACATATTCGCCTGGGCCGCGACGGTGGTGTTCGCCGCGACCGGGAAGCCGCCGTTCGGGCACGACACCGAGGCGGTGCTGAACGGGCAACCCGAGGTGGGGAACCTCGGCGAGCCGCTGCGCCAGGTGGTGCTGTCCGCGCTGGCCAAGGACGTCACGCCGCGCCCGACCACGTACATGGCGCTGCTGCGGCTCCTCGGGGACAAGAGGGGCGGCGCCGGCGCCCTGGCGCAGAAGCCACCTTCTCAGCCGGGCGCCCCGATCGAAGGCGTGCCCGTCAACGGCGTGCCGGGGCAGGGTGTGCCAGGCGCGCCCGTCCATGGCGTCCCTGTTCAGGGCGGGCCAGGCGGGCCCGTCCATGGCGTGCCTTCGCAGGGTGTGCCGGGCGCGCCTCTTCATGGCGTTCCCGTGCAGGGCGGGCCCGTGCCCGGCATGCCGGCGGAGGGGATGCCGCCGCAGCCCGGAGCGCCCATGCTGCCGCAGCAGACCTGGGGGCCGCCGCCCGTGCCGCAGGAGCACGCCCATGGCGGTCCGCCGCCGATGGAGGGCGTGCCGGTGCCGCCTCCCGGCCCGATGTGGGAGCCGCCGCGCCCCGAGCGGCAGGCGACCGTTGCCGGGGAGACGGTGTCCTCCCGTCCCCCTCGCCGCTTCCCTCTGGGACTCGCCGCCGCGGTGACCGCGCTGGCGCTGCTGTCCGCCGTGGGGCTGTGGAGCGCCAACCGGTACGCGTCGACGCAGCGTTTCGAGCCCGTGGCCGCGGCCGTGGGCACGCCGTCGGCGAACGCCCAGGCGGCTGACGGGTCGCAGGACGTCCCGCAGCAGGGCCAGCCGCAGCAGCCGGGGCAGGACCAGCCAGGGCAGGGCCAGACGGGACAGGACCAGCCGGGGCAGGCCGAGGTGACCGTGCCGTGGGCGGACAAGTCGGCCACCGACCCGAACGACGTGGGCCCGCTGGTGCTGCCGACGGAATGGACGTCGCAGGCGCCCACGCCGCCCGAGCTCAGCACCGTACCGACACCAGTGCCGGTCAACACCCAGCCGGTCACGCCACCGACGGCGTCGGCCGCTCCCACGTCGGCCGCGCCCACGACCTCCGCGCCCCCGTCGGCCGCGCCCACGGTGACCGTGACGCAGACCCCGACGCCGTCGCCGACCCAGAGCCCGACGCCGTCGAACGCGCTCATCACCGATCCGGAGACGACCGCCACCCCGACCCCGACCCCGACGCCGTCCTCGGCCCAGACCCCGGCGCCGACCGTCACGGTCACCGTGACGCCGCCGCCGACGGTGACGACCACCGCGAAGCCCACGACCAGGCCGACGGTGACGACCACCGCCAAGCCCACCGCCAAGCCCACCGCCAAGCCCACGATCAGGCCGACGACCTCGACGCCCGCGCCGACGAGGAGCACGAGCGGGCCCAGGCCCACCATGGCCAGCCCACCGCCGCCGATGCGCAACCCGTACTCGCCGGTGCAGGTCTGCGGGGCGGGCTTCTTCGTGCAGCGCAGCAAGGCCTTCCCCGGCGGCGAGACGTTCCAGCTCTACAACTCCGGCACCGGTGAGAACTGCGTGGTCACGATGAAGACCACCGACGTGGGCAAGCCGACCAGGGTGAGCGCCACGCTCGAGGTTCAGGGCGGTCCCGGCAGCACCCAGAGCGGCAACTACGACTTCTACGCCGGACCCGTCAAGCTGCCCGCCAAGGGCAAGTGCGTGCGCTTCTCGGGCAGCGTCGGCTCCTCCGGCACCGACGCGAACTGGTCCAACTGCGGCTGACCGCACCACGGCACCGCGCGAAAACCCCCTCCGGATGCTTCCGGAGGGGGTTTTCGCTCAGTACCTCACGGTCAGGGACGCAGGTCGTCCATCAGCTCGTCCTTGGCGGCCGCCGCGGCCGCCTCCGCCTGGACGACGGCAGCCAGGATCTCGTCGCCGAGGCGGCGGGCGTCCAGCCGTTTCCTGCTCACGGGATGGATCTCCAACTCGACCAGGGCGCCGAGCGCGTCGGTCGTGGCCACGATCCGGCCCTCGTCGGCGCGGCCGACGAACCGGCGCGTGCCCCACTCGGACGTCAGCTCCTCGGCCCGCCTGGCGGCCGCGGCCAGCTCTTCCAGGCGCGCCATCGCCTCCAGCATCTCCCGCACGGCTCATCCCTCCCGCATCACTCGCTGGACGTGCGGCGCCAGCGGGTCCTGTGCCGCCCGCCCGGACGCCTCCAGGCCGGAGAGTTCGGCCGTCAGCTCCGTCAGACGCTCGCCCATGGCGGCGTGGGCCGCGCCGATCGCCTCCTTGACGGCCTCGGCGAGCTGGACGTGGTCGAGGTCGCGCAGGCCGCGCCCGTCGATGCTCAGCCCGAGCAGGCGGCCGGCGCCGGAGACCCGGGCGCGTACGACCCCGCCGGCGTCGGCGCCATCCAGATGCTCTCGGGCCAGGTCGTCCATCCTGCTCGCGAGCGTGCCGGTCCAGTCGTTGAGCTCCCGCAGCAGGCCCGCGACGTCGCCTTCCCTGCCTTCGGCGAAGGCGTTGATCTCTTTCATTCGTTCTCCGTGGCCGGGACCCAGAGGTCCTGCACCCTGTCCGGGTCGTCGATGGTGGAGGCGAGGTTGAGGTCGCGCGGCCCCAGGTCCGGGTTGCCGGACTGATAGAAGGCGCCCCTCAGGTCGTTGAGCCGCAGCTCCAGGCTGTTGAGGCTGCCTTCGTTGGCGAGGTAGATGTCGCCGAACTGCTTGACCAGGTTGCCGAGCGCACCCATGAAGACGCCGACCTGGGTCATGAGGGCGGCCCGTCCCACGGGGTGCGCGCTCATGGAGGTCAGGGTTCGGAGGATCGGTGCCGAGGCGGCGTACAGGCCGAAGACCGACAGGTCGTACTCGAGCACCTCCTTGAACTGGCTGTGCATGGTGCTGCTCATATCGTCGCTGACCTTGCCGAGCTGGCCGAACAGGCCGTTGACGTTGAACCTGATGTACTGCTGGAGCATCTCGGACGCATGGCCCTTCCAGTGCGGCGAGACGTTGTCGAAGTAACCGCGCCACAGGTTCGACCTGTTGCCCTCCAGCGAGCCGGACATCTCCTTCCAGGTCTCCCGCCTGTCGTAGAACAGGAACGGGTTCCCGAGATTGAGCGTGGCCGCGACGTCCAGGCCGAGCGCCGCCACGCCCAGCCCGGACATCAGCATCGCGCCCCGGGTGCTCTGCCGGAGCGGGTTCAGCTGGGTGACCAGGCGTTTGTAGAAGCCCGGGTCGGTACGCGCGGCGGCGGGCGGCACCTGGACGGTCCGCGCGACGGTGCCGTTGGAGTTGGCTATGTGGAGTTGCTGCGTGGCCTGCGGGGCGGTGCCCTGGCCGGGGATGATCAGCCTCGGCGGCTGGCTCGATGGAGTCGACATGCGCCCTTCTCAGTTGTCTCCGCCGGGGCTTTCCGCGTTCCGGTAGTTCTGTGCCGACCTGGTGATCTTGCTGCTGTCGGCGTCGAGGACGCCGTGCAGGATCCCCGCGCTGTCCCCCCAGGTGTCGGAGATGCGGTTGAACCGGCCGACGAACCCCAGGCCGACGATGGGGACACCGGCGAGGGGGGCCAGGTTCCAGCCCTCGAAGCGGGGGGTCCGGTCCCTGACGAGGCCGACGCCCTGAGCCGTGGCGCTCATGGCCCCGGCGAACGCGTCGAGGTAGCCGGCCTGGGTCTCGTAGCCGGGGAGGTCCGACGAGCCGCCGGGGTTCTCACGCTCTCTGGAGGTGTTCGCGGGCTCGTTGGCGTTCGTGGGCGCCGTGGTGGGCCGTAACGAGGGCGGCAGGCACACGGGCGGCGGGCACTTCGGAGAGTGGGGGCACGGGCTGACCAGCGACGGGCTCGGCGTGGGGGTTCCGGACGGGCTCGTGGTGGGGGTTCCCGACGGGGTGGGGGTTCCCGATGGGGACGGTGACGCCGACGGAGTCGGTTCGGGTGACGGCGTCCCACCGGACGGAGACGCGCTGGACTCGGGTGTCGTCGAGGCGCTCGGTGAATATGGAGTCGACACTCGATCTTTGTACACCGGCACAAGCGCGCCAAATGGGCGTTTAACCAGGTAGTACGCAATATAAGATCAGAATTAATTGGTGCGTAACCTGATCTTCCCGGCTTCAGTAGGGCCGGTAGCCGCCTCCCCTTTCCAGGGATGAGATGCCCGGATGGCCGCCGAGATCGCCGTAGCGGCTGTAGGTGTACAGGACGCCGGCGATGATGTTGTCCACCGGTTCCCGGATCTGGCCGTAACCGGGCAGGGCGTGCGCGTTGAAGGTGGGCGGGATGGTCTGCATCAGCCCCTGGGACGGCACGCCGTTCTTGGCGTTGATGTCCCAGTTGTTGATCGCGTTGGGGTTGCCGCCGGACTCGTGGTAGATGACCGTCCAGATGCGCTGGATGTCCTTGGGGTCGTTCGGGTCCAGGTCGCTCACGTCCAGGCCCCGCTGCCTCATGATCGCGGCCATCTCGGGCGACTTGATGATCGTGAGAGCCTGCTTGATCCAGTCGACCACCTGGGCCTTGGGCGCCGGGGCGTTGCCGTACGACGACGGCGCGCCGGCACCCCCGCCACCGCCACCGCCACCACCACCGCCTCCCGCAAGGTCGGGGTGGAGGCCGCCGGGGCCGTCCGCCGAGGCGAGCATGGTGGGGGAATAGCCGATGATCTTCTGCCAGTCCACCTTGTGGTCCCCCGGCAGGAAGTCGGCGCCGCCGGGCTGCCGGATGCCCCTGAAGAAGCCGAACCCTTCCTCGCCGAGCTGACCGCTGAGCGCCGTCGTGGCGGTGGACAGGGCGTTCCCGGCTTCGGTGACGGCCTGGCCGGCGGTGGTGACCGGGTCGCCGAGCTTGTCCTTGACGTAGTCGTCGATCTCGGCCTGCGCGGCGTCGCGGTGGTCGCGCTTGTACTCGTTCTGCGCAGAGACCGCGGCGTCATGCAGCCCGCTGACCGTGGTGTGGGCCGATTCCAGCTTGGTGGCGGCGGTGTCGAGCGCGGTGGCGCAGGAGGAGAGGGCCCCGTTCAGGTCCTGGCCGGCACGGGGGTAGGCCGCCATGTGGTCGGCGAAGGCGAGGGCCGAGTCGCCCTGCCAGGCCTTGCCCACCTCGGTGACGCTCCTGGCGAGCTGGTTCGTGGAGGTGGAGACGTGCCCGCCGATCGCCCGCAGGCCGGCGGCGATGTTCCTGATCGCCGCCGGGTCGCCGTCGACCTGGTTCTTCAGCGCCGCCAGGCTCTCGACGACGCTCATGCGCCGGATCCCGTTTCGGCGCCGCGGAAGTTGGCGGCGACCTGGCCGAGCGCGCGCTCGACGTTCGCCATGCGGTTGCGCCCCTCACCGAGCTCGGCCCGGACCGATTCCCAGACCGCGTCGATCTTGGCGGCCAGTTCGGTGGCGCCTTCGAGCTCCCCGAAGATGCCGGTCCCGGTGTCGCCCCGTGGCGGGGTGACGTCGGTGTTCACGAACGCGTCGTCGAAGTCGAGCATGTTCTTCACCCTGTGGGCCTGCCGCCCGCATTCCTCGAGTGCTTGGACGTGCACGTCCACGTAGCTCATGGGGCTCCCCGACCGTCTGTGAGAACGCGAAACGCGATCATGATGGACACCTTCACGGATGCTACGGCTGTTCCAGGTAAGCGGTCTGGATCAGACGCGCGCCGTACTTCCTGTCGACGTAGAAGCCGCGCCCCACGGGCAGTTGCTGCGGGCGGATGTTGCCGAAGAGCTGACCCTCGTCCCTGTTGCCCGACATGATCAGCGCCGGGCCGGCCATCTCCTTCATGCGCTGGACGGCCTGGTCGTACATGGCGCGGCTGGCGCCACCGCTCTGCCTGGCCAGCACGAGGTGCAGGCCGATGTCGCGGGCCTGCGGCAGCAGCTCGGTCAGCGGCGCCAGCGGGTTGTTCGAGGTGGCGACGAGGTCGTAGTCGTCCACGACGATGTACAGGTCCGAGCCCTGCCACCAGCTCCGGCTGCGCAGCTGCTCCGGCGTGAGGTCGGCCGGGGGCAGGCGCTTGAGCAGGGCCGAGCGGGCGTCCTGGATGAGCTCGGTGGCCGCGGTGCTGGAGGCGGCGTAGCCGATGCGGTGCTCGGTCACCGCCGTGTCCAGCAGCGAGCGCCGGTAGTCGATCACGATCATCATGGCCTCGCGCGGCGTCTTCCTCCGGACCACCCCCTCCATGATGAGCTTGAGCACGTTGGACTTGCCGCACTCGTTGTCGCCGAACACGATGAAGTGCGGGTCGGCGTCGAAGTCGATCATGACGGGTGAGAGGGAGTCCTCGTCGATGCCGATCGCGATGCGCTGTGGGCCCGTCTGGTCCTGTCCCGGCAGGGATGCCGCGGGCAGCAGCGCGGGCAGCAGGCGCACCGGCGGCGCCGAGGGTCCCTGCCAGGACTCTCGTACGATCTCCACCAGCGACCGCAGCCCCTCGGAGACGTCCTCGGAGGTGCGCTGGCCGTCGATCCGCGGCAGCGTCGTGAGGAAATGCATGCCGTCCCTGGTCAAGCCGCGCCCCGGCGCGCCTTCCGGCACCGCGAGCGACGCCTTCCTGCTGATCTCCGACTCGTACGCGTCGCCCAGCTTGAACTCGATCCTGGTGCCGAACAGGTCCCTGATGGCCGGCCGGAACTCCGACCACTTGTTCGTCGTGGTGACGACGTGGATGCCGTAACCGAGCCCGCGCGCCGCGAGATCGGTGATCACGGCCTCCAGGCTCTCGAAGTCCTGCCTGATCGTCAGCCACCCGTCGATGACCAGGAACACGTCGCCCCAGCCGTCGCTCTGGATGCTGCCGTCGGCGACCATCCGCCGGTAGGTGGCCATGGACTCGATGCCGGCCTCGGCGAAGCCCCGCTCCCGCTGCCGCAGGATCCCGGAGACCTCGGCGACGGTCCTGCGTACCCGGTCTGCGTCCAGCCTGCTGGTGACACCGCCCACGTGCGGCAGCCCCTCCAGCGCAGCCAGGCCGCCGCCGCCGAAGTCCAGGCAGTAGAACTGCACCTCGCGCGGTGTGTGGGTGAGCGCCATGCCGGCGATCAGCGTGCGCAGCACGTTGGTCTTGCCGCTCTGCGGCCCGCCGGCCACGCCGATGTGCCCGGCCGCCCCGGACAGATCCAGCCAGTACGGATCCCGCCGCTGCTCGAACGGCCGGTCGATGATCCCGATGACGGCGTGCAGCTTGCCCCTGCCGTCCCAGCCGGGCGTGGACAGGCCGAGCTCCGGCGTGACCGAGAGCGGCGGCAGCAGGTGGGTGAGCGTGGGCGACTGGTCGAGCGGGGGCAGCCAGATGCGATGGGCCGCCGGGCCATGTCCGGCCAGCCGCTGGACGACGATGTCGAGCAGGCTGTCCTGCTGACCGCGCTCGTCCATCTCCACGGACGGGGTCTCCTTCGGCGGCTGCGGCACGACGGGCAGCGGCATGTAGGCCGAGCCGTACTCGACGACCTGGCGCAGGATGGTGTGGCCGTCGTCGGCGCTGCCGCGGCGGCCGTCGCCCTGGTAGGGGCCCGAGACGTAGGCGGCCTTGAACCTGGTCATGCCCGAGGTGTCGTACTTGAGGTAGGCGTTGCCGGGCGCCGAGGGCAGCTCGTACGCGTCGGCCACGCCCAGCACGACCCGGCTCTCCATCGCGGAGAAGGTGCGCAGGCCGATCCGGTACGACAGGTGCGTGTCCAGGCCGCGCAGCCGCCCCTCCTCCAGCCGTTGCGAGGCCAGCAGCAGGTGCACGCCGAGCGACCGGCCCAGGCGGCCGATCATCACGAACAGGTCGATGAACTCCGGCTTGGCCGTCAGCAGCTCGCTGAACTCGTCGAGCACCACGAACAGCGTCGGCAGCGGCGCCAGCTCCGCTCCCTGCTCCCTGGCCCGCTCGTAGTCGCGCAACGAGGCGAAGTTGCCCGCCGCGCGCAGCAGCTCCTGCCTGCGCACCATCTCGCCGTGCAGCGCGTCGTGCATGCGGTCGACCAGCGGCAGCTCGTCCTCCAGGTTGGTGATGACCGCGGAGACGTGGGCGAGCGAGTCCAGGCCCAGGAAGGTCGCGCCGCCCTTGAAGTCGACCAGGACGAAGTTGAGGATCTCCGGGGAGTGCGTGACGGCCAGCCCCAGCACCAGCGTGCGCAGCAGCTCGCTCTTGCCGGAGCCGGTGGCCCCGATCACCAGCCCGTGCGGGCCCATGCCGCCCTGCGCCGACTCCTTGATGTCCAGCTCCACCACCCGGCCGTCGGCCCCGAGCCCGAGCGGTACCCGCAGTCTGTTGCGGCCGGCTCGCGGGCGCCAGGTGACCGCCGGGTCCAGGAGGGCCGGGTCGCCGACGCCGAGGAGCTCGGTCAGCGTGGTGTTGATCGCCAGCACGTCTTCGGCCTCGCCGCCGGAGGCCGCCGAGGCCCGCAGCGGCGCGAGCTGTCTGGCCAGGCCCTCCGCCCGCATGTAGTCGAGGCCGTCGGGGTCGCCGAACCGGGTCCTGTGCTCCTTGCCCGCATGGTCGATCTTCACCATGTGGAACCCGTCCGGCTGGACGTCCAGGCGCAACGTGTACTGCTCCGCCACGTCGGAGGTCGAGCCGGACAGGTCGATCACCGTCACGCCCTGGATGGCGTCGCCGCCGAGCTGGGAGTCGTGCGGCACGTGCCCGCCGTCCACGATGAGCACGTGGTACGGCAACGTGTCCGCCGCCGCCCCCGGCCGGAACCGGGCGCGTTCCTTGAGCTCGCCTCCGACCAGCCGGTCCAGCTCGGCCAGATTCTCCGCCATCAGCCGCACCTGCCCGGCCGCGTCCACCTCCTCGGGATGCAGCGCGTGCGGCAGCCACTTGACCCATTCCCAGTGGGGCATCCACTCCGCCCCGGCGCACACCATGATGCGCATGTCGTCGGGCGAGTGGAACACGGTCAGCTGGGCGATCATCGCGCGTAGCAGGTCGCGCACGGCGACCGGGTCACCGGTCACCCGGATCCGGGCGAACGAGCCGAGCGCCACGGCGACGGGCAGCTCGGCGACCGTCGAATGGGCCCGGATGAACCTGCGCAGCGCGCCGGCCGACAGCGCGTCCAGGTCCTCGACGGGCTTGGAGTCCGGCGGGATGAGCTGGACGGCCAGCTTCTGGACGCCGGTGCCCAGGCGTACGGTCGCGAAGTCCTCGTCGCGGGGGCGCCGTTCCCACAGCCGAGGGCTCATGGCGATCCACCACAGGGCGTCGGGCTCGGGACCACTCCACTCCAGGGCCTCGCGCTGCTGGCGGGCCGCGCGCCTGGTCCGCTTGCGGATCTGGCTCAGGTACCGGAAGTAGTCGCGGCGGGCGCCGTTGAGCCGGTATTTCCGCTCGCCCGACTGGCGGCCCATCTGGCCCAGCGTCATGCCGATCATGGACAGCGCGAAAAGGCCGCTGGCCACGTACATGATCGGGTTGGCGTTGCCGAAGGAGGTGAACATCAAGGCCATCGCGGCCGCCCCCGCTCCCATGGGGAGGTAGGTGAGGACCAGCGCGAAGCCCTGGCCCTGGACCTCGGGGATTTCGGGAGGCGACTCGATCAGAATTTCGCCACGCGGGGGCTTGGGGCCGGGGCGGCGTTCTGGGCGACGTACGACGACGATGCTCATCGAGACGTTCTTATCAGAAAAGACCAGATATGTTCTCTGTTGTCCGTGACCACTGGTGGGACCGGAGAGTTGAGATGGGACAAATCGTTCAGGGGCCTCCACTCGGTCCGCCGGGTCCGCCGATGAGGCAGGGCCCGCCGCCCGGGTATCCCGGACCCCCTGGTCCGCCGCCTCAAGGGCCGTTCCAGCAGGGTGCCCTGGCGCAGGTTCCCATGCCGCTGCCGACCCAGTGCCACGTGACGATCGTCGGCCCGCGGCGCAGGGCCGACCTCGCGCTGCCCGCCGACGTCCCGCTGCCGAACGTGCTTCCCGGGCTGCTGCGCGCGCTGGGAGAGGTGGGCGGCGAGGCGGCGGCCGCTCCCGGGTGGGCGTTGCAGCGGCTGGGCGGGGCGCCGCTCGATCTGGGACAGAGCCTCGGCGCGCTGGGCGTGCTCGACGGCGAGATCCTCTACCTCAGGCCCCGCGAGGCGATCCTGCCGCCCGCGCACTATGACGACGTGGCGGACGTGGTCGCCGGCGGGGTGCGCGAGGGCGGCGTCTGGTCGGCCAAGCACACCAGGATCGTGGGCGCCGGCGGTGCGGTCGGCCTGCTCGTCCTGGGCGGGTTCGGCCTGGCCATGTCCGGCATGTCGGGTCTGATCGTCACGATCGTGGCCGGGCTGCTGGCACTGCTGCTGGTCGTCACCGGCACGCTGCTGTCCAGAGCGGTCGGCGACTCGATGGCCGGGGCCCTGATCGGGCACGCGGCACTGCCGTACGGGTTCGTCGCAGGCCTGTTCGCGCCTGGCGGGACCCCGCTCGGGTTCGGCGTGCCGCACCTGCTGGCGGCGCTGGCTTGCACGGCGCTGGTGGCGGCCGTCGCCGGGGCGCTGATCTCCGACGGCGTCGCCGGCTTCCTCGGCACGGCCGTCGCCGCCACGGTCGCGGGGATCTGCTGCGCGGTCGTGATGGTGTGGCCGTTGCCGCCCGCCGGAGTGGCGGCGGTGGCCATCGCGGTGTTGCTGGCGTTCAGCCCGCTGATTCCCACCTTGGCGTTCAAGCTCGCCAAGGTGCCGCTGCCGGCCATGCCGACGACCGCGGAAGAGCTCCGCAGCGACAACCAGCGTCTGGACGCCGCGGCCATCCAGGAGCGCACCAGGGGCGCACAGCGCTACGCCACCGGCATGATCGCGGCGATCGGCCTGTCCGCGCTGATCGCGCAGCTGCTGCTGGTGTTCGCCGACGGCTGGGTCCCGGTCGTCATGATGGTGTCGCTGTCGCTCACGCTCATCATGCGGGCCCGGGTCTTCCGCGGGCTCGGCCAGCGGATCTGGCTCATCGGCTCGGGCCTGGCAGGCTTCGCCATGCTCGCGCTGTCCCTGGTCGGCTCCGGTGGGCTCGTCGGGTCGCTGGCCGTGGCCATCGGGGTGCTGTGGCTGGCGCTGACGAGCGTGGGCATCGGGCTCTGGCTGGCGACGGGGAAACCCTCGCCGTTCTGGGGCCGCGCGGCCGACATCCTGGACGTCGTGCTGATCGTGCAGCTTTTCCCGCTCGCGCTGGGCGTGCTCGAGGTCTACACGTGGGTGCGCGGGCTGTCCGGTTGATCTGTTCAGAGAGGTAGTGGGATGCAGGAGTTCGGCGACTTCGCGAACATCGACATCGACAAGTTGCTGAAGGGCGCCGACGAGCAGCTCGCGCTCTTGGAGCGGTTCCAGCGAGACGTGGGCTCGTACGTCGGCCACGCCCAGGACGAGAACGGCATGGTCACCGTGGAGTACGACCACCAGGGCGTACGGGAGCTGGAGCTGCATCCCAAGGCGATGCGCCTGGCCTCGGGCGAGCTGGCCGACCTGATCAAGACGGCCATCGCGGACGCCTCGGCGGACTTCCAGAAGCAGTTCAGCACCGGCATGCGGGAGCTGTTCGGCGACGACGACGATCCGATGAAGTACGTCAACGACCCCGACGCCGCGCTCAGCAAGCTCAAGGAGGCGGAGTCGCTCCACGAGCAGGCGTTCACGGACGTCATGGGCCAGCTCAATCAGATCCGCCGCCGGATGGACCTCTGACGTGGTCCGCCTACGGCCGCGGTTCGCCTCTTGTCAGGGCATGGTAGGCCGTCCAGCAGGGCGTTCATCCAAAAGTCGCCAGGGCGCGACTGATCCGTAATCTGTGATTACTGGGAATTACGGGGCTATTGGTGGCTAACATGCAATTTGAGGTTGATCGCGGGGGTAGTCGGTTCCACTCAGGGGTGACCGCCCGCCGGAGCAGCAACGCCATACCGACTTGGAGGTCCAGGTGGCACTGTACGGGGCCAGCCCTACTCAGTTGACGAACGCGGCAGGTTACTGCCAGGAGACCGCCCAGTACATCGAGGGCATGCGGCAGCGGGTCGAGCAGATCAAGGCCGACCTCACCACTCAGGGCTGGAAGGGCGGCGCGTCCCAGAAGTTCGCCACGGCCCTCACCCAGTGGGACGGCGAGTTCAGGGGAGTCATCCAGATCCTCGAGGACATCTACGACCGGTTGAACATGGGCGCCGGCGTCTACCGCAACGCCGCCGACCAGAACATGGACATCGCCGGCGGGTTCGTCGGGGCCGGCGAGGCCGGTCGTATCGACTCCCTCATCAACTCCAACCGCTGAGCAGGACGGAGAACGCCATGACGATGCCCGATGACTACACCTACGTCCGGTTCGGCTCGATGGAGCAGGCCTACGAGCAGCTCCAGAAGATCGTCACCGAGCTCGACCGGGCCACCGACGACCTCTATGCCGACATCAAGAAGGAGCTCGGCGCGAGCTGGGAGGGCGAGGCCGAGAACTTCTTCGAGGACAAGCGCCGCCGGTGGAACGAGCACGAGAAGGCGATGGGCCAGCAGCTGTTCCAGGCCGCGTCGGCGGTCAACGTCGCCAAGGGCAACTACGAGAGCGCCGAGCGGCGCAACATCAGCATCTGGACGGACTGACACGGGGCTCGTTGATCTCCTCTCGGTCATCGCCGGACGCGGTGGCCGAGAGTTCTGCTGCTAGAGGTGAGGTATGACAAGCAGGGATGCGACGGACGGGGGCACCGATCCGCTGTCTGTCGATCCGAACCTGTTCGGTGACGGCCGCGAGAACTCACCGGTCGGCATACGGGCCATCGCACAGGAATTGAGGATCAACCTCGACGCCATGCTCGGCGGCGGCGAGCGGCCCAACGGGAACGTCAATCAGATCTCGACGGACGGCGAGCTCTCGGCCGCCCAGATCGGCCAGTGGGACGATGCTCAGGCCCTTGCCTCGACCGTCGGATCGAGCAACGCGGGCAGGAAGTTCGCCGAGGTCTACCAGAAGTTCATCGAGGCTTACCAGAGCGTGGTCGAGGCCGTGGAGGCCAGCGCGGACAACCACGACCGGGCTCGCCGTGCCAACGAGGGTGATGCCTGATGGGTGAGCGGGAGGTCGTCACCATCCTGTCCTTCGGCAACCTGCCGGAGGGCACCTGGGTCACGAAGACCAAGAGCGAGATCAAGGCGCTGCTCCAGAACACCGACCCCTTCTACATCGAGGGCACCGGGCAGACCTACCAGAACGCGGCGACCAAGATCGAGCAGGCCGTCACCGCTCTGGAGGAGCACGCGCCCAAGATCGCCGAGGTCTGGCAGGGTCCGGACGCCTCCCGGGCCCGCCACGCGCTCGAGATGCTGCACGCCTCCGGCAACGAGCTGTCCACCAAGCTGTCCATGATGGGCGGGGCGCTGCAGACGTACGCGGCGCACCTCAGGGAGACGCAGGGCAAGGTCGACGAAGAGGTGACGGTCCCGGCCGCCGGGTCCATGACCTCCTCCGAGGAGGAGCTCGTCAGGGAGGGCCTGGAGAACACCAAGGCCCAGCGCGCGCTCTACGAGCTCAACCAGAAGATCGTCAGCATCTACGACATCGAGGTGCCGCACAGCGTCTCCTACGAGCTCCCCGCGGTCAGCCTGCCCACCGCCCCGGCGGACACGCAGGACCCGAAGTACCCCACGGGCTCCGGGACGCAGGGCCCCACCTTCGGCACGCCCCTGAGCGAGATCAGCGGCGGCTCCGACGGCGGTGGCTCGGGAGGATTCGGCACGACGAACACCGGTGGCGGCGGCAGCACCGGTTCGCTTCCCGGCGGCTCCAACCCCGGGGGATCCGATCCCGGCGGCTCCAACCCGGGTGGTACCAACCCGGGCGGCTCCGACCCCGACACTCCCGGCTCGAACACCCCGGAGAACCCGGATGCCCCGGTCGATCCGGCGCCGGACGCGCCCACGACCGAGGAGCCCGGACAGGCGCAGAACCCTGTCACGGGCCCCGGTGACGACGACACCGTGCCGCCGGTCATCGGCACTGACGACAAGACGACCACCGATGGTGCGAACGGTACGGATCCCCGCCAGACGGACATGGCGAGCTACCAGCCGACCACCGCCACGATCGCCTCTCCGGCCACGCCTCCCACCACCACGATCAGCCCGTCGTACGGGTTCGGCCCCACGCCCGTGGGGGGTTCGCCGGGCACCCCCGCGGTGATCGGCTCGCCGGGTATCGGCACCGGCCAAACCGCACTGACCTCGGCCGGCTCCCGCGGTGCCGGCGGGACGTCGACCGGCGCGCCCTTCCTGCCGTTCATGGGCGGCGGGGCCGGAGGCGAGCACGGTGACCTGGAACGGAGCACGTACATGCCGGAAGACAAGAGCGCCTGGACGGTCGGCTGCGAGACGACGGACCCCGTGATCGGATGACGAACAACGGGTCGAATCCCTACGTACCGGACTTCGGCAGCCAGGGATTCCAGATGTCGTCGGGCATCTCCTTCACCAAGGAGGAGCTGGATGCCGGCGCCGGCAAGATCAGCCCGGAGGTCGACCGCGTCGATGCTCTGGAGAGGCAGACCGGCGGCCTGGGCGTCCCCTGGCCGCACTTCGGCGTGATCGGCATGGGGATCCAGAGCGTCCACGGGGACGCGATCAACCAGCAGAAAGAGGCGCTGGCCAGGGCTCGCCGGGCGCTGGAGACCTGGATGCCGGCCCTCACGGCGGCCGATCGCAACTACCAGCAGGCCGACGACGACAGCGGTGACGGGCTGGACGACCTCGGTGGCACGGGCGACCTCGGCGGTATGGGGAACCTCGGCGGTGCCGGGGATCTCGGCGGCCTGAAGCCGGACCTGCCCACCGGCGCGGGCGAACTGCCCGACATGCCGGACACCGACCTGCCCGGGCCTCCCGACGGCACGCTGCCTGACGGCACCCTTCCCGACGGCACCCTTCCCGACGGCACGCTGCCGGACGGGACGCTGCCTGACGGCACGCCGCCCGGCGGCGAGCTCCCGGGGGCGGGGAACCTGCCCGGCACCGACCTGCCCCAGCAGAACCTGCCGACCACCGATCCAGCGGACATGAAAGTTCCCGACATCGACTCGGCGCTCAACCCGGCCAAGACCGACCTGTCGTCCTACCAGCCCACGACGCCGCAGCTGCCGGGCAACCTGCCGTCCGGGGACCCCTCCGGCCTGGGCACCCGTACGGGTCCTGGCTCCATCGGGGGAACCGGCGCCGGCCTGGGAGCGGGGCTCGGCCCGAACGCCGGCATCCAGGGCGTCGGCGCGGGGCTGCGCGGGGCGGGCACGCCGGGCATGCCGATGATGCCGATGATGCCGATGGGCGGTGCGGGCGGAGCGGGCGACCAGGAACGCGACCGGGACAAGACCGTGGGGCTCTCCGAGGACGAGGGCGTCTGGGGCGGCGATGAGGACATCGCACCCCAGGTGATCGGACAGGAGGACCTGTGAGCATCTACAAGGAAACCTACATGGCGGCCGCGAGCACGGCCTTGGTCGCGGCCGGCATGATCTGGAGACCGTGGGGTTTCTACGTCGCCGCCACCATCGGCACCATGATCTCCGATCCCGAGGGCATGCATGAATCCGCTTCGGGCTGGCGTACGGAAGAGCTCGCGACGCTGGGGACGCAGCTCGACGCGCTGAAGACCCAGCTCAAGGATCAGGGGACGTGGGAAGGAAGCGCGTTCGACGCCTTCGAGAGCGTCCATACGAGCTTCAAGAACTCGATCGACGATCTCAATGCGGCCAGGGACGACACCGGCCAGGCGGTCGACTCGGCGGCCGGCTTCTACCGTGTCGGCGCCATCGTCTGCTCGGCCGTCGCCCTCGCCATGCTGGGGTGGGGGATCGCGAAGATGGCCATGAGGTTCAACCCGGCCACCGCTGTCGCCGCGGAGACCACGGACGCCGCTGTGGGCAACGCCGCCACCTCCACGATCAGAACGGTGGCCAAGAGGCACCTCATGGTGGCCGGCGGCATGGCCGCGGTCCTGGCCGTCGTCGTGCAGCAGTCCAAGATGACCGGCAAGATCTTCCCCACGCTCGAGGCGATGCCGACCCAGATGTCCACCATGCAGAACGGCGGCTCGACCCCGTTCACCAACGACGGCATGACCTACGACGAGGACATGGGCACCCTCACCCCGCAGATCGACGAAACCATGACGCAGGGCGGCGGCTTCCAGATCTAGGCGACGTCACTGCGCCGGCTGGATCGCCTGGACCTCCTGCACGGGTGTCCGGGCGGCCGCCGGATCCAGCGCGGGGCCGTCAGGGATCAGCCGCAGCAGGTGGGCGGGCACCGGTGCGACGTCCGTCGCCTCGTACCCCAGCTTGCCTATCGCGTCCGGCGAGGTCAGCCGGAACCTCCTGCCCTGGTCCGTGATGAGCGAGAACTGCTGCACCGCCGACAGCTGCCCGTCGCCCGGCAGGGTGCCGGCCAGCACCGCGCTGCCCGGCGGGAGCAGCACCTGGTCGACCTTGTCCGCGCCGGCGCTCACCGTCGGCGCCGGGATGCGGAACTTGCTGCCGGTGGTCAGCACGGCCCTGGTCGAGCCCTTCCCGGTGTTCGCGTACACCGCGCAGAGCGGGGCCGACACGCCGGGCACGCGGAAACGCGGCATGGTGGCCGGCAGGCCGTTGTTCAGCATGGTGCGCGCGGACGCCTTGGTCGCGTTGGCGCTCGCCGCGTCGATCGGCGTCTCGCGGACCGGGCTCCTGCCGTAGGCGGCCTTGCTGGCCGGGTCCTGGAGCAGGAGCATCGCCTGGGTGTGGCTGATCGGCGCCAGGCCGTCGGCCAGCAGGACGTACCAGCGCTCGTTCGAGCCCGCCACGGACGCCACCTTGTACACGTGTCCGACCCTGGCCGCCTTTCCGCCGGGGCCGGTGGCTTTCCTGCCGTGCTGCGGGATCTTGGGAGCCGCGAAGTCGACGCCCGCGGGGATGGCGTTGATCCACGAGGTGGGCACGCGACGTGGCGTCTGGTCGCTGAGCCGGCTCACGTTCGCCGCCCGAAGGCGCTGGTTGGCCCAGAGCACCCAGCTCTGCTGCCCCTCGCTGACGAGCAGCGCCTCGCCGCCCACGGGCGTCCCGCCGACCTCGGTCCCGGCCACAAGGGTCACGAACGGCTTGGGCAGGCCGGAGGCATCGGCCCCCTCGGTCACGCACGCCGACCATGGGGCCTTGACCAGCCGATCCCGCTTGGGCAACGAGTCCGGCGCCCCCTGGATGCCCACTTTCCGGCCGCGGGCGAAGCCGGCCAGCGACTCCGCGGACACCGTTCTGACCTGGATGTCGGCGCTGTCGAGCATCAGGCGCGCGGAAACGTAGTTCGCCACCGGCTGGAGCTGGCCGGTCTGCTGGTTGTAGACGTACGAGGCCCCGGTCTCCTCCTCGATGAGCAGTTGACCGGCCGCGGTCAGCTTGGTGGCGTTCCCCGGGCTGAGCAGCCCCCAGATCCCGAACCCGGCCACGATCAGGATCGCGATCAGCAGGCCCGCGAACGTCGCCACGTTCTGCCGTCGCATGGGAGACTCCGGCACATCCGGCTCTCCCTGCACCAGAGCCATCCCCAGGCGCTGCGCCATCAAGCGCTGTGCCTGATAAAGGTCCTTCTGGGTCTGCATATTGCCTAATGTTACGCATGTTGACTATGTGTTTTCTGTACGGCAAAGAAACATCCGAGTAAGCTGCTTGATCGAGTGCCAAGGGGGAGGCTCGTGGGAGAGACACAACCGCCCGGCGACTGGCCTGGGCTTGAACCCGAACGCGACGGCGTGACGTACGACGCCCAGAAGATCTCGAACATCGCCGGAGAGCTGCGCGAGGTGATGAAGCCCATCAGCGGTGAGGGCCGTACCCAGCGCCAGGGCTCGATCAACGACCTCAGCGTTTACGCCGACCTCTCCGACGTGCGCCGCCACCTGCTGAGCATCGACAACTGGCAGGGTGGCGCGACCTTCGCCGCCACGCTGGTGCAGAGCTACCAGGAGTTCATCACCGTCTACGAGGACGTCCTGGAGAACTTCGCCACCGCGATCACCCTGGTGGAAGCCGGGGCCGGCACCTATCAGGTGACCAACGCCGCCAACGAGGGCGAGGTCTGATCGGCGTGGGAGAGAACAAGCGCGAGATACACCTGCTGAAGCCCGCCTGCATGCCCGGGACCGTCGAGACGAGCGGCCGGAGCGTCGAGGAGGTGGTCACCTTCATCAACGGCTTCGACGAGACGCGCATCGAGCAGGCGGCCACCGCCTACAACGACGCCCACACGGCGGTCACCACCGCCAAGAACGGGCTGGAGGCGCAGGCCCGCAAGCTCGCCGAGGTCTGGGAGGGCCCTGCCTCGGTCGAGGCCCAGCAAGCGCTCGGGATCCTCTATGTGACGCTGGGCGAGCTGGCCGACAAGCTGAAGAAGATGGCCGAACCCATCTCGGCCCTCGCGACGGTGGTGAGCAAGCACAAGTCGTTCGTCAATGACGGCTGGAAGGGCATCATGCCCACCTGGGCCAACCAGGGCGGACTGACCGGCGGCAGCTGGAACGACAGCATCGCGGACCTCTACAGCGTCTACACCGGCGTCTACGGGGGCGACAGCGCCACCGGAGACTGGGGATCCCAGGACGAGCTGGCAGGGCTTCACCTGCAGACGTTCGGCGACGACCTCTCGCACGTCCACGTCATGATCCCGGACACGGTGGAGAAGGTGCTCAGGGACATCCACCCCCCGCAGTTGCCGCAAGAAGACCCTGACCCGATCGACTACTCGCAGTTCAACGGTGACACGGGGGGCCTGACCCCCGCCTCGTACGGAAACACCGATATGTCCGGAATGCCGACCGGAGGGCCGGGCACCGGTGGACCCTCCTTCGGCGCCCTGGATCCGTCGACCGATCCCTCGACACCGAACATCCCCGGCTATCCCGGGACGAATCCGCCCGGCTACCCCCCGACCGACTCCCCGACCGGGCCTGACTCGAACGGCCAGGACCCGAACGGCCAGAACCCGGATGGCCAGAATCCGAACGGGCGGGACCCGAACGGCCAGAATCCCGGCGGTCAGTACCCGAACGGCCAGTACCCGAACGGCCAGAATCCCGGCTCGGGAACGAACACGAACCTGCAGGACTACCGGCCCACGACGGCATCCACGGTTCCCACCGGGACCGTCCCCACCACGAACAGCTACGGCAGCCCCACCTCGTCGTTCGGGCCCGGCACGTCCGGGGGTGTGTACGGCGGCGGGGGCGGCATGATGCCGGCCGGAGGCGCGCCGGGCGTCGGCGCCACGCGCGGCGGCGGCACGGGCATGCCCTTCCTGCCGATGGGCGGGATGGGCGGCGCCGGAGCGGGCCAGGAATCCCAGGACCGGGAGTCGAGCACCTGGCTCCACGAGGACGACGACGTGTGGGGCGGCGACTCGGACTCGGTGGTGAACGACCGGATCGGCTGACACGCCGTGTCGTCCGGCCGCGTGCTGGTCGACCGCGTGCTGGTCGACCGCGTGCTGCTCGACCGCGTGCTGCTCGACCACGGCCAGGAACCGTCCTGAGGTTCCTGGCCGTGTGCCGGGCTCCTCAGCCGCTGTCGGGCAGGGCGGCCTGGACGGGCGTGATGGTGCCGGTCGTCACGAGGAAGCCGCGCCCGGCCGGCCCGCCCACGGTCCCGCGCGGGAGCCGGATCGTGAAGAGGTCGCCGTCCGTCTGCCCCTGCACCGCGAGCAGCAGCCCGGTACGGGCCTTGCGCGCCTCCGCCACGAACCCGCGGTAGGCCACGGCCAGATCTCCCGTCGCGCCCGCGACGAGCAGCCCGTGGTCACCGTCGCGGCCCGACCGGAGCACCTCCTCCAGCGCGGTCCCCAGCGGCCCGTCGGGGTTGACCAGCTCGGCGTCGTCCACCAGCACGACGTAGTGGTGCAGGTCCGCCACCAGCTCCGGCAGGTTCGCGGCGTCGGCGTCCAGCACGGCCAGCACCCCGTCGAGATCCCGCAGTGGGCTGCGCCGGGGGGTGACGGCGATGACCGGCGTACCCCGGGCGATCAGCGACTGGGCGGCCGTCATCAGCACCGACGAGCGGCCGGAGCGGGACGGCCCGGCGATCACCGCGCCCGGACCGTGGGCCTGCAGGTCGAGCCCGAGCGGGGCGAGTGCGTCGCCGCCCGCGCCGACCAGCGCCCACAGCGGCGACGGAGGGCTGAAGTCGGGGTCGAGGGCCAGCGTCTGGGAGGTGGTGATGCGCATGGGCAGCGCGTCCACCCGCAGCGGCGCCGCTCCCGCCCGGCGCCGGCCGCCCCTTCCCGCGCCCGCGGCGTGCGCGGGCCCGGACCGCCCACCCGCCCCGCCTCCGGCACGGGAGCCGCGAGCG